>JANMWO010000395.1:0-22356 GCA_031394025.1 Acidobacteriota bacterium | reverse complement strand
GACGCGCTTGGCTTTGGCCGGAAAATGTGGCTTTTTCGGTGCCAATGGATTCGCGATGGGCGTGCGACCTTCGGCTTCCAACAGGTTAGCCAGGGCGATGGTGCCCAGGCCTGCAGCAGTGGATTGAAAGAAGCGTCGGCGAGATTGGATGGCTTGGAATTGTTGAAATGTCATGCGGGCTATTCTCTTGTGATGAACTCATCCAGGTTCAAGATGGTGCTGGCGATCAGTGTCCAGGTGGCACGATCCAACGGCTCTACAGTGGGCACTTCCCATGGCGCGATTTTCTTTAGCGATGCCGTGGGCTCTTTATCGAGCAGCGCTTTTTGTTTGGCGAAGTAGTTGGCAAACAATTGAGCTTCTGAATTACTGGGCAAGCGATTCAATGCCTGACGAAAGGCATAGCCCAGCTTGCCGGGGAAGTCCGTCGGGCCTTCGCTCAAAGTGCGGAAAGCCAGCGCTTGCGCCGCTTCGAAAAACACCGGATCGTTCAATAAATTCAGCGCTTGCAAGGATGTGTTGGAACGCTCACGACTGCAAGCGGAAGACACGCCTTTAGGAGCATCGAAGTTCATCAATTGCGGATAGGGAGTGGTCCGTAAGAACGTGATGTACAGCCCGCGTCGGTATCGATCTGGCCCCTCACTCAGCGGCCAAGCATTTTTGCGATCCCCGTAGCCTAGCTCCAATACACCGTTGGGCATCAGCGGACGAACCGATGGGCCGCCAATGGTTGGGTTCAGCAACCCGGAAGCCGTCAACGCTGCATCGCGCACCGCTTCAGCAGGTAGCCGAAGGCGCGATTGACGGGCTAGCAGGCGATTTTGCGGATCGACACTTTCCAGGTCGGTGCGGGTTTTCGATGATTGACGGTACGTGGCCGAAAGAACAATTTCTCGCAAAATGTTTTTGAGGCTCCAATCACTTTGGTAGCGGCTGGCCAGATAATCAAGCAATTCGGGATGCGGTGGGGCGTCACCACGAAGTCCGAAATCGTCAACAGTTTTCACTAAGCCAGTGCCGAAAAGTTCCGCCCAGTAGCGATTGACCACTACGCGCGCCGTTAGTGGATTCTCTTTGCTGGTGAGCCAATTGGCAAGGTCGGCCCGTGTGGCATTCTGCTTTCCAAGAGCGGGCAGAAAGGCCGGAACATCGGGATTCACTTCAATTCCAAAGTCTTTATAATTGCCCCGAACACGCACGTGACCTTGACGTGGCTGCCGGCTTTCTTCGGTAGAAAGAGCCTGTGTCAGTTGCGGATAATCGCCTTTGAGCTTCTTCAGTTTTGTATCCAACTGATCTAACTTCAGTTCCTTCCACTTCTTCGACCCCACTGCAAAATGGTAATTACGAACGAAGTGTGTGGTTAGAACTTCACTTTCCCAAGGCGTGCGTTGAATGGGCGCAAGTTGCACTATCTTGCCCCCATCGCCATCTTCGGTTAACTTCAAAACGCAATCCCACGCCAAGTCCCAATCGGTGCGTTCGCCCAGGTGGTTGATGGTGTAGAGAATGTTCTTTTCCCAATCGGCCTGTAGTTCAGCGACGTTGTATTCCTTCAACAACAATTCCCGTTTCGATTGATATTCGGCACGCCTGGCTAAGTACGGACCCAGTTCGCCGGGCATGGGGGAGGGGATGGTGATCTCTTCAATGTTGTCAAAGAAGCCATACATTGCATAGAAATCTTTTTGCGAAGTGGGGTCGAATTTATGGTCGTGACATTGGGCACAGGCAACGGTCAAGCCCATCCAAACGGAGCCCACGGTGGCTGCGCGATCCAGCGTACTTTCAAAACGAAACTGCTCGTTATCAATGCCGCCTTCCCGGTTGAACAACGTCATCCGCAGAAATCCAGCGGCGGTGCGTTGTTCAGCAGTGGCCCCGGGCAATTGATCCCCAGCAAGCTGTTCGCGCGTGAATTGATCGAAGGGCATATCGGCATCCAGCGCGTTGATCACCCATTGACGAAAACGCCAGGCATAGGGACGGAACCAATCTTTTTCATAGCCGTCGGAATCGGCATAGCGAGCCAGATCAAGCCAATGACGGGCCCAACGTTCAGCGTAGTGCTTCGAACTCAGCAAACGTTCCACTTGCCGTTCGTAGGCTCCAGACTGCTTGTCGTTTAAGAACTTTTCAGTTTCGGTGGGTGTGGGTGGCAAGCCAATCAGATCGAAACTAAGACGACGCAACAGCGTGATGCGGTCCGCTTCGGGCGACACGGAGATGTTATCTTTTTCGAGTCGTGCAAGTACGAAGCGGTCAATATCGTTCTTGGCCCATGCCGTGTTGGTTACTGTGGGTACGGCTGGATTACGAATTGGTTGAAAGGCCCAGTGATTGGACTTCGGACGTTCGGCTGCGGCAACGGGAGCGGAACCGGCGGGCCACTTGGCACCCTGGTCAATCCAGGCACGCAAGACACCCACTTGATCAATAGAAAGTCGAGGTCCAGCAGGAGGCATGGGGGGCACGCCTTTCATACCGGCCACACGCTGGATAAGCGCGCTGGCTGCGGAATCCCCCGGTTTAATGGACGCACCGCCGTAGCCACCTTTGAGGGCAAACTCACCAGCATCCAGGCGCAGTCCGCTGGATTGTAGCTTGGCTCCGTGGCAGGGCTGGCAGCGGGTTTTAAAAATCGGTTCCACGTCGGACTTGAAGTCGACGGGGTGTTGGGTGGCAGGCGGCAAATCTTGAGCCGCAAGGCCGCAGGCAAGGAAGGCAACGAAAGCAAAGACGAACCGCATCGGTCTCCTAAAAGTGGTGCTACTTTTACTGTATACCCAGACCAGCTAGAATCGAAATTGAGGTGTTATGCCGACAACACTAACAACACCCGCGCAAGGGACCGCGCCTATCTTAATTGGCTCGGCGTTCGCGGGAGAATAAACAGAAACATGCCACGTCCCCCGTTGGCTCTCTACTTTTTCGTCCTCAGCATTTTCAGCGCATTCGCTATAGACCGCGCGGAGTTCATCCGCATGGTGACGGAGTTTTCTGAACCCGACGGGTACTTTGACACCGACAATCTGATCTCCAACGAAACCACTTATCTGGACGCGGCCAGCGCCTTGCGGGAATTGCGCAAGCCGGGGGGCATTTACTTGGGCGTCGGGCCTGATCAAAACTTTTCTTACATAGCGCACCTTCGCCCTGAAGTTGCCTTTATGGTGGATATTCGTCGCGGAAATCTGCTGGAACACTTGCTGTTCCGTGCGCTGTTTGAACAATCACGAAATCGCCTGGAGTACCTGTGTTTATTGCTCGGAAAAGCAGTCCCTGCGAATCTGAAGGAATGGAACGATGTACCGATTCGTAAGATTGTCGACTACATTGATTCGGCGCGACCCAGCAAGGAACTGTTCGATAGCGAATCCGCCGAAGTGCAAATGCGCATTCTGGGATTGGGCTTGAAGCTGACCCAAGAAGACCTCACCACCATTCGTGGATTCCACCAACGTTTCTTCACCGATGGGCTGGACCTGCGCTTCAACACCCATGGGCGTGCGCCGCAACCTTACTATCCAAAATTTCGGGACCTGATTGTTGCCACTGGCACTTCTGGCAAGCCGGAAAGCTATCTGGCCACCGAAGAGAGTTTTCAATTCGTCAAGCAAATGCAGGAAGAGAATCGCGTAGTTCCAGTGATTGCCAATCTGGCTGGACCCAAGGCGCTGCGTCAGATCGCCGGATATGCCAAGGGGCGCAAACTGACCATTCGAGCGTTTTATGTTTCCAACGTGGAGCAATATCTAAGCCGCAGTGGCGACCTGGAAAAGTTTGCGGAAAACGTGAAGGCACTTCCGCACGACGCGAGCAGCATTCTTATCCGAAGCATTTTTGGCGGCTTCACCCGAAGATCGTACAGCGAACAGTTGATCCAACGGATAGAAAGCTTCGTTGCTGGTTGGGACAGCGGCAAGCTTGGTTCGTACCAACAGATTGTGCGCGCCAGCCAGGCCGCTACTTTGACGCAGTAGTACGGGGCTCGCTCCGCACCACTTGAGCCCGGCGACGTCCCTTCTCTAAATTGGCGGCGGACTTGGCCCTTGCCGCATCGCTGATTTGTATGTTGTTGACGACAGCACGGGCACCAGCGGCACGGGCCATGCGCGTTGCCGAGCCTTTGTGCTGCACCACATTGGCATTCCCTTCCCAAGTGACAATGCCGCCGCTGACCTTGTAACGGAACCCGTTCTTGCCGATTTTGGATCGTGCAAGCCGCTCCTTAATTGAAGCAGAAATGGCCGCGTCAGTGGCAAGCGGTGCGGTGCCAATGCCGCGTTTATGGGAGGTTGGCGCAGGCGGATTCGCCGCTTGGGCAATGCCAATGGGCAGGCAGAAAGTCAGTAACAGAAGTGCGGTGATGGTCCTCATGTAAGGTATAGTGCAAATCCGACGGAAAAATTCGCATGTTTTGTTGGGGTATTTTTTGGGGATGCTGTGATTTGCCGTAAGACATTTGTGGACGAGGCGAGTTGGATCGGCCATCTCTCAATGCGGGAGATCGACTAGGTAATCGGGTTTTACTGGAATGTATGAAGTGGACGCTGCTACGGACAACATTGGCCCTCTAAACGAGCTTCGCCAAAACTATAGACACAGTTCGGCATTTAGTGAAATTGGACTTCCGACTATCCTTTTTGTTTTCGTCTCTTCGCCACCCACTACGATGGCTTTGCTGACTCACAGCAGCACTTTTCGGTCACCACAACCGAGAGAGTGCCAAGAGTTATTGAACTGAAAGACAGCCGGTCGTCACTGAAACAAACGCAGGATGCCGCGCGCGAACTTACTGTTTGAGAAGATCGCTGGCCAGCGGTATTTCTTCCTGGGTTGACAGTAGCACTGTGATGTTTATGTCTGGAAGATACGCAGCAGGGAAGGAGTTGATTAGGTTGGAAATACTTTTTTACATTTGGTGGGGAACGTTGAATATTGTTAGGGATCAGGACATCCTAAGTGGAAATTGCTTCTTGCAGGACGATGAAGATCCCGTTGCTAAGAGGACGCGTTAAACTGAAATCCATGAAGGCTTTGTTGCAATTCAGGTTGATCTTGATATGGATAGTGATACCGATTTTTATTGTCTTGATGACCCTTGTGGTGCCGCCCTTCATGGTAGAGTTCACGATCACTCACTACCGCTCCCTCTCGCCAGGCGACCATTACTTGACAGTCAAGGATTACGCCGAACAGGTAGACAAGAACCGGGCAACTTTCTTGCAAATGTTGGGAGGTTTGGCTTTCCTATTTGGTGCCTACTGGACTGCACAGAATTACCAACTGGCTCGCAAAGGTGGAAACGTTGATCGTTTCATGAAGGCCGTGGATCAGTTGGGTGCCGTTGATAAAGATGGAAAGCCGATTATCGAGGTAAGGGTCGGAGCCATCTATTCACTGGATGCCTTGATTCGCGCCTCCGAAGAAGAATATTGGAATAGCATTGAAACATTGTGCGCCTACGTGCGTTTCCGAAAGTGGGATGGCGGTGTATCTAAAGTTGATGGAGCCGTTCACCCACCTGCCGATCTGCAAGCGGCACTTTACACCCTCGCGTTCCGTGGGAACCAGTGGGGGGACAAGTCGCGACTTGACCTATCAAACGCCGACTTAAGAGGAGCCTACTTTGTAAGATCTGGAGACGACGATGCAGGTGCAAAATTAAGCAAGTGTTATTTTTGGGGTGCCGATCTTCGGGGGGCGTATCTATCTCAAGCCGAAATGCAAGACTGCCATCTTGAAGGGGCGGACCTCAGAGACGCAGTCTTAGATGGCGCAAATTTCAAAGGGGCAAACCTCCAAGATACCGACATTCGAGCTCTCATCTTAAGCGACTCCAGGAACCTGACTGTTGAGCAGCTTACTGCCGCTATAGGTGATAACCGTACGAAACTTCCGAAGGGGATAACCATTCCACCGAACTGGCTTTTGCCAGACGGCGGTAAGCGTGCACGCAGGCCGATATGGAAGCCAGACAGCAAATCGCAGAGTTAACCATCTACTCTGGTCCTTCTGGCCTAGATTCCGAAGTTAGTGGGACGGGCTTCCCAGCCGGTCCTTCCGAACGACGCAGCTTTATGGAATTCAAGAATTGAATCAGGGAACTGAAAAAGGACAAGCCAGGAGGCATGTCCCACCCAAACTGCCAACTTCGGAATCAAGGTTTAGAAGCGGCTGCGGTGGAATCCAGTTCTTCCGGACGAACAACCATAAAATCATTCGTGAAATAAGCTGACACATCTTCACCACGTGCAGCCATCTCGGCGATTTCGTCTGCGGTTTTAGTTGGTCTGAATGTTTCCGGCATAAATTTCTCAACAGCACTTGGCATTGGCATACTTCTGCTTCATCCGCTCTTCGGAAAACTTTCGCCACTCGGCTCCGGAATGTTCCCTACGGTGCGACATCAAATGTCGCTTATAGGCGCTCTCATCGCTGATCTCACGCAGAATCCCTATCAATATCCGACCCACTTTTCTTATGAAACTCATACTTCCTCCGCACTCAATCGGCTCTGCACAAAGGGCGATTCTAAATTGCGGGCATCGCGTTGGCCTCGCAAAATTCCGGTCCACAGCACGATGGAATCTATCAGGATCGTGGCTACTAATATTAGGAATACAGCGCATACCACTGCGTCCAACTGGTTATTGAAGATCAGCGCCTTTACTTCTCCTAATTTCGCAGTGGCCACTTTCCCGGCGGCAATGTTCGACTCAAACACCCGAGCTTGCGACAAAAATCCGATCCTGGGAACTTCGCTGAAAATCTTTTGCAACGCGGCCGTGAAGGTAACCGTGATCAACCACACCAGCGGTAGAATGGTGATCCACATGTACCGCGCCCGATGCATTTTAATGAGGATCGTCGTACCCAGACACAGCGCAATAATCGCCAGCAACTGATTGGCGATCCCAAACAGCGGCCATAGCGTATTGATGCCACCTAGCGGATCGAGCACTCCTTGCACCAGGAAATATCCCCAGCTTAAGACGATGACGAGGCTGGAAAAAATCACTCCGGGCATCCAACTGGTGCGGCCCAAAGGTGCATAAACATGCCCCAACAAATCCTGCAACATGAAGCGGCCCACGCGAGTTCCAGCGTCAATTACGGTAAGGATGAAGAGAGCCTCAAACATAATGGCAAAGTGATACCAGAAGCCAAGAATCGCGTCGCCACCCAGACCCTTGGAAAAGATGTGAGCCATGCCCAATGCAAGCGACGGTGCACCGCCAGTGCGATAGAACAAGCTTTCTTCGCCAACACTTTTTGCAAGCGTGGCCATTTGATCGGCAGTCACCGGGAACCCCCAACTGCTGATGGTGGCGACGGCTGCCTGTGGTGTGGCCCCGATGATGCCAGCAGGAGAATTCACCGCGAAGTACACACCAGGGTCAAGCACGCAGGCGGCGATGATAGCCATGATCGCCACAAAACTTTCTAACAACATGGACCCATAACCAATGGGAAAAATGTGGGTCTCTTTGCAAATCATCTTGGGCGTGGTGCCTGAAGAGATCAACGAATGGAAGCCAGAGATTGCACCACAAGCAATGGTGATGAAGCAGAACGGGAAGACGGAGCCTGCGAAGATGGGCCCAGTGCCGTCGATGAATCGGGTCAACGGTGGCATTTGCAAGTTGGGACGTACGAACAAAATTCCGATGCCCAGCATCAGCACCACACCTAATTTGACGAACGTCGATAGATAATCGCGTGGGGCCAATAGTAACCACACTGGTAGGGCGCTGGCGCAGAATCCATAGATGATCACGGCGATTGCCAATGCCAACCCTGATAGTGTGAACCAAGGTGCCCATGTTGCGGAGTGCGCTACCCATTCCCCGGCGAAGATGCTGGCGAGTATAAGCAGGAACCCGATCACTGAGGCTTCCAGCACTTTTCCAGGACGCCAAAATCGCAAATAAAGCCCCATGAATATGGCGATGGGCATGGTGGCTGCAATCGTGAAAGTGCCCCAGGGGCTGCCTTTCAGGGCATTCACCACAACCAAGGCAACCACCGCCAGCAGGATAATCATGATCAACAGCACAGTGATCAATGCAGTGAAACCGCCTACTTTGCCGATCTCTTCTTTGGCCATTTGTCCCAACGATTTTCCATCGCGCCTGACCGAACAAAATAGAATAATAAAATCCTGAATGGCTCCGCCGAGCACTGCGCCGATGATGATCCACAGCGTCCCAGGCAAGTATCCGAACTGTGCCGCGAGCGTAGGCCCAACCAACGGACCCGGCCCTGCGATGGCTGCAAAATGATGACCGAACACAATCCATTTATTCGTCGGTTCGTAATCATGCCCATTGCGCATGCGTTCGGCAGGGGTGGCACGATTGTCATCCAGCGCCATCACCTTGGCCGCAATCCAAGCTGCATAGAAACGGTATCCGGTGATGTAAGTGCATGCCGACGCCACTACCAGCCACATGGAGTTCACCGGTTCCCCACGATTCATGGCGATTCCAGCCAATGAGAATGCAGCAACAATGGCGATTACCACCCAGACTAATTTCCCCAGAAGTTTATTCATGAATCTTGAAGTTTACCCGATCTTGCTGAAGTTCGTTCTGGTATACATCACCCGGAAGCCATGCCGTTCGTAGTTCTGTTGTGACAAAGAACCAGGCGCTGTCATGGCCGTGGCAATTTCGCAGCCTTGCTTTTGAGCTTCCAGCAGGCGGTGTTGGATCAAGGCAGTTTGAGCGCCACGCCCGCGTGACTGGCGCAATGTTGCATCGGCGCAGAAGGTGGCAATGTCGCCACGAATTTCCAGCGCCCCGGCAGCGATCAAGTGTCCATCCATTTCCACACCATATGGCTGAAGCCCTTTGGCCTGATGCAGTATTCGACCACTATCGATGGCTTCCTCACTGGGATTTTCCATTTCCGTAAACCCTTGTCCCAGCACGTTGGACCACAGTTCAAGTGTGGGTTCCACAATTGGCAGGCCGGGCAAGAAGGGGAACGGTTCAACAGGAATGGGCCGGGCCAACACGTTTTCAAATTGGAATGGTTGAAAGTTGCGCTGATTGAGCAGAGCAACTGTTTCCGCATCGGCCAGTGGGCATAGCTCAATAAATATTTGGGCAGCACGATGCTTATAAAATTGTTCAATCTCGTAAAGCTCGTCTTCTTCAACCACTCCATTCATGCCCAGATTCAGTACATGGGTCAGCGGAGATTCCACCGTTACGAACGAAGCGTGCGCCCCATTCACGACAAGGCAACAGGCCGCGGAATCAGTATAGAGTTCACGATGCGCAGCAGCATGGGCTTCGGCGGACAGGGCGCAGGAAAGTTCAATGCGTCGTGCCAATCCAAGATTGGCGTAGAAAAAGGTTGGCGGAGTTGGGCTCAATCTTCTAGAGTACCCAAATTACATTCGGCGGATTTCAGCCATCAGCACGCCCAGCTTGCTATTGGAACCGGAATACGAATACGACGCTTCCAGCCGACCTTTGCGCGCATCGAAGGCCAAGGCTGCAAAGCGCACTTCTTCTGAACCCTTGGTGAACTTCTGCTTCCAATCGCGCATGCCGAAGTGGACCGTGGCTTCACCGTCATCCTTTGCGGCGGGGATGCGTAGCAGAATTTCGTAATTACCTTTTGCCCGAACATCCACTTCCCAGAAGCCGATGGACGTGCGATCCCAACCCGCTTCCGGACCGCGCCAATCCTGCCGGGTGAGGACGACGGGATTATCCACTTCTGTGCCGACGAAAATTCGCGGAGGAGCATAACCCCGGGTCTCACTGACTTCCTGAAACCAGGCAACCATTTCCTGTCGTAACTTGGCAACGATTTCCGGCTTGGCCGCAGCGATATTCTTTGCCTCGCTGGGATCGTTATCCATGTCGTAAAGTTCAGATCCGTTCACCAGCTTGTAGCGCTGCGTCCGCGCTGCTGCGTTTTGAAACAGCACAGGCTCATCACCACGATGCCATTGCGTGAAGATAGTGCGATCAGGCCACTGCGATGGCTGCCCTGTAAGCACTGGCACCAGACTGCGCCCATCGATTTTCAAATTCTCTGGCAATCGTACGCGGCAAAAATCAGCCAATGTGGGAAGGATGTCAATGTGGGCGGCAATGTAATTCACCTCCCAGCCAGGCTTGATGCGGGGTGGGAAGCGAACCAGAAACGGAACTCGAATGCCGCCTTGATAAACCGAAGTTTTTATCCCTCGCATACCGGCGTTGTAACGTTCATGCTGGGGTCCGTTGTCGGTCATGAAAATCAAAATAGTGTCGTCCAGCAGATACAATTTTTCCAACGTATTTATTAAATTGGCGACGTTCTCATCCAGGTTGGCCACCATGCCATACACCTTTTCCGTCTTCGCCCCCAGATTCTTTCCGCGAAACGGAGCGACGTAATTATCGGCGATCTCCAGCGGATCGTGCGGTGCGTTGGGAGCTACGTAGCAGAAGAAAGGCTCTTCACGATGAGCAGCTACAAATTCCTGAGCGGCGTGAAAAAAGATGTCGGTGCAGTAGCCTTTCTTCTGAACCAGCTTGCCGTTTTCATAGACGAATGGATTGGTATAACTGGAGCCAGCAGGAGGGTCGGACGGCTGCCCAATGCCGCCGCCTTTGATATAGACGCCTTCTTCAAAACCGCGATCCAAGGGCCGCATGGGGTAGGTATCGCCCAAATGCCACTTACCGAAAATCCCAGTACGGTATCCCGCTTGCTTCAATATTTGCGGCAAGGTAACTTCATCGGTGTGCATCATGGAGCGACCAAGATAGGTATCCACAACCCCAGTGCGATAGTTATAACGCCCGGTCATTAAACTGGCCCGCGTGGGCGAACAGACGGGAGATACTTGAAACTGCGTGAACTGCGCCCCTTCCTTTCCAATGCGATCAATGTGTGGCGTATTCAAGTAAGGATTGCCATGCAGCGACAAGTCGCCGTAGCCCTGATCGTCACTGATGATCAGAACAATGTTCGGTCTCTTGGTGCGCGGCTGGGCGAACAGTGTAGATGCCCCGGTGGCGCTGAGAAATGTTCTTCGAGTCCAATTCATGAAAGTAATGTTACGAGTATCCATTGGATGCGGTTGCATCGCATCCGGTGTACAGGGCGCTCACCAAAAAGTTTCATTCCAATCTTGTGAGAATAACGCAGAATCGCTGCGGCAAGGGAAACTGAATTTTCTGCAAACGGAAGGCACGCGGTCCGAGCTACAATTCGAATATGGTTCGACTCGACATGGTATTAGAGTCCTGGAAGTCCGTCCGCGCTGATACGGTGCAGGCGCTTGAAGATTTCCCTTCTGCGGAACTTGATTTCCGGCCGACAGAAGACTTAATGACATTCCGGGAATTGGCGGTTCACATTCTGCAAAGCGGTGAAGCTTTGGCAGGAATGCTGTCTGCTGGAGATAAGACATTTCAGGGTCCGGATGCCAGAAAGCGCATGAATTCGTTTGCCAGGCCGTTGAGCCAGAGCCCTGATAGTGGCGAACTTTCCCGCAATTTGTCGGAGAGCGTGGCGTTGTGGACGGCGGAATTGGCGGTAAAGAGTTCCGAGTTTTATGCTGAGACCATCACCCGGTTTGATGGTGCTGAAGTAACACGACTTGAGATGCTGCAATTTGTGAAAGAACACGAATTAACGCATCGAGCCCAGATGTTTTTATGCCTGCGATTGAAGGGAATTGTTCCTCCAACCACACGTCGGAAATTGGCTGCAAAAAAATAACTGAAAAACGAGTCGTGCAAACACATATAGTTTTTGTAGAATAGCCCGTGAGGCTTCGGAGAAAATTCTTATGGTGAAATGCCCCCTTTGTGACGCGAATATTGACGTCGAAGAAGATGAATTGGATGAAGGCGATGAGCTTAATTGCGACGAATGCGCCGCGCTGCTGCGCGTGAGCGACAAGACGCCGCTGGAGCTTGTCTCAGCCGATGATGAAGACGAAGACGATGAAGACGACGACGATCTTGATGATTTGGATGAAGATGATGAAGAGGATGCCGAAGAAGAGGAAGAGGATTGGCAGTAGGCTTGCCCTGTGCCTTCTTGTATTCCAGCTAACGCTAGGGAACTGTTTACTTGAAGGCCAAGGAAAGGGGAAGAGACCTCCGTCATTCAGTGTGATTGCCGGAACGGTGTTTCGTCCCCCCGGTTTTGCGCTGCCTGGCGCGGAAGTTACTTTGAAGCCCGAAAAAGGCAAAGGCCAGCAACGAATGATTTCTAATATGCGGGGTGAATTTGCGTTCCGGGTTCCCTCTGAATTTGCGCGGTATACTGTTAGCGTCAAGGCCAAAGGATTTGAGAAGACAGAAAAGATGACGGAAGTAGGGATTGAACAACGGGTGGATGTGGCTTTTGAGCTAAAGCCTTCTGACTGAAACCGATCTCTGCAATCTGACATCTAACCATTTGTGAGGACCATGCGTTTTCGTTCCATTCTTAGTTTATTCATTGCAACTGCGCTGATTACTGCGGCGTTGGCGATTGCTCAGGTCCAATTCCCAAGTGGTGGGAAGAAGGATAAAGAAGATCCAACGATTCGCACCGCGCAGGGGACAGTTCGCAATGCGAATGAAGAAATTGTGGTGGGTGCCGTGGTGCAGATCAAGAACGTGAAAAGCCTGCAGATCCGGTCCTTTATCACCAAAGACGACGGAATGTTTACCTTCAACAATTTGGCACGGGATGTGGATTATGAACTTCGTGCTGAAGGAAAAGGATTCGCATCGCCCATGAAATTGCTTTCCACTTTCGACAACCGTAAGGTGGCTGTGTTGAATCTGAAATTGGAAAACAAGGTTGAGAAAAAATGATCCGCAGCTTGCCGCTTATTGCAGTGCTGATCAGCGCGGCCCAGGCGGCAACCCCTTCCCTCCGTTTGAGCGACATCCATCATCAACCAGTTGAAATTCAAGCCAGTAAGACAATGGCTACGGTAGTGATTTTTGTATCGACATTGTGCCCTGTTTCCAACGCTTACCACGACCGGTACAAGCAGTTGGTATCGAACTTTGCAACTAAGTCAGTCCAATTTGTGTTCATCAATTCCAACGATAACGAGACGTTGGATGACGTGAAGGAGCACATTCGTGCGGCCGAACTATCGTTCCCTGTCTACAAGGATTGGAAGAACAGCGTTGCCGATAAGTTGGGCGCGTCAATGACTCCCGAAGCGTTTGTTTTGGACCGCAAGGGTGAGGTGCTGTATCACGGAGCCGTGGACGATTCCAAGAACGAGGCTCGCGTAAAGATCAGCGCGCTGCACGATGCCATTGCTAGCATTTTGGACGGGAAGCCAGTTGCCAAAAAAGAGTTGAAAGCCTTTGGTTGTACAATCCACCGTTATCGGAAAATTTCTTAACATGCGCTTGCTCGTTGGACTGCTACTCATCCCGTCGGCCATCTGGGCCCAGCCAGCTAACCCTTTGCCCGTCGTAAGTGAAGCAAATTACGCGTCTACAGTAGCTGCCAACAAAGGCAAGGTGGTGCTGGTAAATTTCTGGGCTACGTGGTGCGTCCCCTGTCGCAAGGAGATGCCTGCCTTAGTGAAAATGGCCGCAAGACTGGAGTCCAAGGGCTTCACGCTAGTGACCATATCTGGGGATGAAGCTGAAGCGGAAAACGAAGCTCGAAAATTTCTGATAGCGAATGCCGTGAAGCCGCCCACCTACATTTGAAAAGCCAAGGACGAAGACAAGTTCATCACTTTGGTGGATGCCAAATGGAACGGGTCGCTGCCAACGCTGTTTCTGTATGATCGCAAAGGTGTCAAGGTTAAGGCCTGGTATGGGGAAACGTCTCTGGATGTGGTCGAGGCGCAGATAGCCAAATTGTTTTAGCCTGAGTTACAGGTCACGGCTCGGTAACACACTGATTCTACGGAGCCGTGACCGCGAGGGAGCGGTCTCTTCTACAGGACACATCCTAGCGTGGATAGGGATGCCCGCTCAGCGTCGCTAATGCCCTGTAGACTTGTTCGGCGAGCATGGCCCGGGCCAGTTCATGGGGCCACGTCATTGCCGACAGGCTCAGCAACAGATCCCCTTTTTCCCGCCAAGCTGGGGGTAAACCATCGTGGCCGCCAATTAGGAACACTATGTCCCTTGCGTCCAACTGCGCTTTCTGAAACCAGCGGGCAAACTGCGGGGAATCGAAAGTTTTCCCCAGCGGATCAAGCAATACTTTACAGGCGCTCGGATGATGCTTCCAGGGATCGAAACGTGTGGGTTGGATCTCCCGCAATTGGCAAGGTATGTATCGGGAAGCCATCTTCAAATACTCTGCAGCCATCGTATTGGCAGCCGCGTTTTTGGGTTTCCCGATGAAATACAGATAGATTTGCAACAGCCGCCGCCTACATCCAGTATTCCCACTTCCCGGTGGCAATCACATAGAGCGATAAGCATAAGTTGGTGACGCCATGAACCATGTACATATCAGCCAACGACTTGGTCCGGACCATCCACCAGTTGTAGATGACACCGGTAAGCAGACCGACGTCCCAATATGGCCCATGTTCGGATGCGAATAATGCGGCAGTGATCCAGAAAGCCTGCGGGACGTAGGTGCCCAGTGGAACGCGTTCAAAATCGTTGTCGATCAGCCAGCGCATCAACCAGCCTCGAAAAAAAAGCTCTTCCAGGATAGGCACCAAAAGAGCGGCTCGAGACATTCGCAAAATGAGTTGGAAAGGGTCCTGCAACAATCCCGGCTGCATGGAGATTTGGATTCTGCCAGTGATATCGTTCTGAAAAAGCCAATGATTGCGGTAGCCAGGGAATAACGCATCAGGACCAATCCAAAGAAGGAAGACAGCAACACCCACGGCAATGGATGCGATGGGTGCTTTCATCCGAAAGCTAATAATATGACGGCTGAAAAACCAGATGGCTGCGGCGATTACCACAAACCGAAGAATCTGTTCCGTGCCAGGGGCAATGGGGAGATATTTTCCACCAGCCAGAAATACCATGAACACGAGGAACGGCCCAATATAAGCCGCTGCGGGATGTTTGATCAACGCTTTGTTCCTGGCAAATTTATCCAAGCTTTTGAATTAAAGCTTGAATGTCTTTGGCATCTTTTTCACTCGGCTTTGAGCGCATGGCATCGGCCAAAGCTTTTTTAGCGGAGACCTTATCCCCTTTTTGAGCAAAAGCCATTGCCAAATGATACTTAAAGGTGGCGGCGTTGGCATGCGACGGATTCTTAGTGATCAGTTCGTTAATTACGTTGATTGCGTTGTCTGGAAGATTCTTCTTGATGTAGATCCATCCCAACGTATCGGCAATGTTGGCATCACTTGGATTCTTCTGTTTGGCCCGCTGTGCCAGCGTTAACGCCTGGTCCAGATCGCTACCTTCTTCGGCAATCATGAATGCCAGATTATTGAGAGCAACCTCGTTATTGGGTTGCAGCTTGAGAATCTTTTCATACAAGGGGCGAGCTTGCGCCTGATTCCCCTGCACGTGCAGCAGCATGGCTAGTTCAGCGTAAGGAGTTGCGTCATTGGGAAGGAGTTCAACCGCACGACGCAAGTATTCAATGGCGTTCTTGCTATCGCCCAGTTGACGATACGCAATGCCCATGCGGACATACATGGCACCATCTTTCGGATTCTGATCAAGCACTTCCTTGTAGTAAGGGATTGCTTCCTGAACCTTGTTGTTGCGGATGGCAATGTTTCCATAAGCGATCTTAAGTGCGGTACGCTCGGGGTGCAATTCGATTTCTTTCTTCACCGCAGTCATCGCCATATCGTACTTACCCTGGATCATGTACGTTTCAGTGATGCCCATCAGCCCACGAATATCGGGTGGATTGGAATGATAGATATCGTTGAAAATCTTCTCTGCTTCTGAGAATCTTTTTTCCTGGAAATAAATAAACGCTTGTTGATATTTGGCGTCGTTAGATTCGGGATTGGTCTTCAACGTCTGTTCCAGTTCCACTAGCGCCTGCTTTAATTCACCCGTACCCATCAGGGCGCTGGAAATGATTAACCGCGCACTCACATTGTTCGGATTCACCGCCAAAATTTCTTTGCCGGAGGTCATCGCATTGGCCCATTCGCCGCGTGAGAGTTGAATTTGCGAAAGCGCCAAACGAGGTGGAATGTAGTCTGGCCGCAACTTAATGGAATCCTGAAACTGCACCTTGGCCGCTTCCACATCACCCTTCTGCATTAATGCCCTACCCAGATTAAATCGCAAAACGAAATTCTCTGGCATCTTCGAAACAACCGATTGCATATCGGCGATGGCATTGGCTTGTTGTTCGGGCTTGCCACCATACAATTGCAGCGTGGCGCGCATGGAAATAGAATCGGGATCGGTAGGATCTTCCTTCAACAACGATTCCACCAGGGCAAGAGCTTCCGGAAGCTTGTTTTGAGCAACCTTGATTTCAACCAGTCGTTTACCGAAATCTTTGTGCTTGTCTTTTTGAGCTTTTTCACCAGCCTCATACGTCTTTTGGGCGTTATCGAAATCACGAATCCGATAGTAGAAATCCCCCGCCATAATGTAGGCGTTGGGGTACGTTTTCGGATCGGAAATCAATTTGTTCAAGGCAGCCTTCATTTCCGGCTCTTTACGATTCAGAAAATAATGGGTCGCCAAGTTCACCAGCAGGGTACCGTCGGCGGGATTGTCTCTGGCTTTCTGATTGATGATCTTGTCCGCTTCGGCATAATTGTTGGCTCGCGCATAAACCATGAATAGGAAATCGTAGGCCGGATAGTAAGTTTTATCCTTGACGATCAGTGCCTTTAACTTCGCTTCGCCTTCTTCCGGTTTCCCGGTGTTGTAAAGCGTTTGAGCCAGAATCAAAACTAATCCGGGCTGATCTGGTTTGACAGCGTCCGCTTGTTGAAAATAGGCAAGAGCTCCTGGGACGTCCTTGTCCGTCAACGCGATATAGCCATTCAAACGCAAGGCATCGTAGGATTTGGGGTTCTTTTTGGTCAACCGGTTGGCCAAATCTTTCAGCTCCGGCAACAAACCTTTGAACTTGATCGGATCCACCAGGTAAGCAGTTAAATAAAGGTCAGCCAATTTGCTAAATGCATCGTTGTTGTCTGGCTGCAACTCCACCGCACGACGCAAGGAATTGACTGCTTCCCCTGGACGACCTCGCTTCAACTCCGCCAGTCCAAGCTTGTACCAGGCTTCGCCGAAACGCTGATCTTCCTTCAACGCACGACGATACATGATGGCAGCTTCATTGAATTTGCCATTGTCAAAGTACTTATTGCCGTTGGTCAGGTGCTTTTTTTTGCGGGAATCAGGGTCGCCGGTGCAGCCAACGAAACTGATGAGAAGGGCTAGGGTGAGGAGGAGTCGTAGTACTTTCATATGTATGTTATCGAAACTTTGGTGTTTTCTATTCACTACTTCACCACAAAAAGCAGATGGTTGCAATGGAGTCACCATCCAGCTATCGTCCTAACTTTCGTTATAGTTAGCGGTGATTTAAGAATACGCAGCTTTTAATCTACGGCGATGGTGGGTACAACTGGTCCCTTCAAAGGGCTATCGACAGAACCAGAACGGATCATTACGGGTAGGCTATCGCCCCTTAAATGAGCCCCCGGGATGCGGAAGTTGATTTGATAGACGCCCACCAAACCGGGGGCGAAGGTGCTGGAATCAACAATGATTTCGGCTTCCTTGTAGCGGTAATCCCCAAAATACAGTTTGATCGCGTCGGTTTTAATCACTTTGTCAGTAGGTGACGCTGCGCCTAATGCCAGAGTAGTTCCTTTGGGAACACCCAGCCCCACTGCATACATGGTTAACCTTTCATCACGCTTAGCAGGATTGCTCTTCGAGATCTTTTCGCCATTGGCCCTCACGATCAGCGCCTCCTGCGATCCCGCAACAGTAATTACCGCCGGTGCCACCTTGGCAATGGTCACCGCTACTGACCCCGAAGCTGCTTTGCGATCCACATTGCGGATGACGATGGTGTTGCGTCCAACCGTCGCGTCAGCCGGAATCAGAGCATTAATCTGATTGGCGGAAGTCAGAACCAAAGGCAGAGGCGTTTGCCCTAACGTGACACACAATCCGCCCATGAAGGTGGGAAGAGGATTGGTGCTTGCACTAGCCAGTGTTCCCAGGTTTTGACCGAAAATTGAGATCAACCCATTTTGAGAAATCGCCGGTTGATAGCTTGCCAGATTCACCAAGCCATCGCGACTGGGCAACGGGATATCCGCACGATTCGGAACATCAATGGGAACCACGCTGATCCCGCTATTGGTCACGGCATAAGCGACGTTGTCCGTCAAATCGACAACCAATGTCCGACCATCAATGTTCACTCGCGCCGTTCCAGCCACTGTCGATAGCGGGCCTTCCAGTGACTGCGTTGTACGCAGCGTTTGGCCGCTTACCGGATCAAGCAATTCAATTGCGCCAACGTCGAGCTGTGCCGCCGTGCCCGCCGCCGCTGCTGGTTGCGTGAATCGGGCATAAACCGTTCCACTTCCCGTAGCAACTGCGGAAATGGATCGAGTGGTAGTAGTGGCCGTGACCACTCCTGGAAAGCCTGGGAATCCGCCACCGCCGCCTTGTACCGGGGTGGTGGGTTGCAGACCAGTTCCGCTAATGGGAGACAAGCTTTGGTTCAACACCAAACCGTTAGCCACAAAATATTGGCCGCGGGGACCTGCAGCAACTGGACCGTAATAGCCCTGAATCGGATTCGTCGCTACTTGTCGAGACTGTACAAAATCATCGACGGCAGCATCGTATAAGTAAACGTTTCCATTCCCTGCCATGAGCAGGGCGAACTCGCCGTTGGGTGTGGCGGCCATGGTTCGAGGTGCGGGGATAGTGGCGGTTCCGATGATCTGGCTGATGGTGCGTGGCACCATTTCATTACCCACTACTCGCCAAAGAGTTCCATTGCTCATCACAACCAGAGGTCCACGTTGAGTGGCAACAATAATGCTTGGCTGAATTGGAGCGTAAAAACCGTTGAATGGGATAGGCGGCATAACAATCTTAGTAGACACTGCCAACCTGTCCAAATCGATCACACTGATAAATTCCGATCCCGAATTAGCCACATAAAGCACGTTGCCATCAGGGCTCATCGCTAGAGAACGGGGAAGTTGACCCACCTTGATGGAGGCCATCATTTTCTTGGTCTTCTTATCCAACACTTCAATCCGATTCATACCGGAATTGGCTATATAAATGCGCTGGCGGGTGGTGTCGTCGGCCATGTCCACCAAAGCTTCATTGGGCGAAAGACTTACGTCCACTGGAAGTATGGTGCCGCGCGCTTCACTGTTACGGCTGTTCTGATAAACCCGGATGCGAGGAGCAATGTTCACTGCTTGCGCCGACGTGAGCAGAAAATCGTGAGCAGGCACGGTTCCCAAACTTCTTCCCGCCAGACTGTTAAAAGTGAACTCCAAAGCCGTATCGTTGCCGACACGAGTCACGCGGGTAGTTGGTGCCGTTTGGGCAACCGTATTTTGAACAGTGTTCCGACCAGGTACCGCAGTGACAGGAACGTTTGGAGGCAGAATGATTACACCGCCGCCAGGAGCACCGCCGCCGGGGCCACCAACAAATCCGCCACCGACGCCCAATCCAGGAATTGCCGCAGCCCCGCCCAGAGATTGCAACAAAGTGAGGGTAGCTTGAACGGGAGTGGTGCTGCGACCATCATTGAGCATAGCCGTGACAGCTTTGCGACCTTCCGGTGCCGTCTGGCACTGGTCACTGGCTAAAAGAAGTGTTTGGACGGAAGGACGAAGGAGCGTGTTTTGATTCAGCGTATTCAGCGGAACAATCGTCAAACCCGATTCAGACAGCGCGTAGAGTGTGCCCCCATCAATGCTTAAAACCATTTTCCCAGCGAGGTTTTCCGGTAACTGCAGCGCGGTATTGATTAAAAGGTTATCTGGATCGTTCACCAGAAGATGGGTAACATTCGCCCTGGCTGCGGGACTCTGAATAGGGGCAATGTTGAACGCCGCGTAGATTTTGGACCCGTCAGGAGCAAACACGCTGCCCCCTTGATTCTGTTGTAAATTGAACTGTTGTCCAACCTGCACGAACCCTTGGGCATTGATCGTTGTGGAGAACGGAAACATGGCGTTGGCGGCGTTTTCAGCAGCCAATACAGATAACGTTTTTGTATCGAAAAGACGAAGTCCCAGCATGAACCGGCTTCCATTGGCGGCGATTGAGATATTGGTGGAAACATCCCCAATTTCGCGACTCTTAGGAACCGTTCCAGAAAATGCGTCATAAACGAAAACGACACGATTTGTAGCTTGATACGAATTCACGCCAATGATCTTAGTCCCGTCAGGAGTCGCCATCAGTTGGCTTCGATTCGCTAAATAGATACGACCAGCAGTAGCTGGCAAAGTGGGCGGAAGAGGCGGAGGTGGGGCAACGGCCACCGGAACAAGCGCACTGCCAACATCGACTACAGATGGATCGTAAATAAGCAGCGAGTTTAATAAGTTATTGGTGCCCGAACCGATGGTTGTGATCAGCACTCGACCATCCACCCCAACCGCGACGCCTTCGGGTCGGGCAGGCAGACTGATTTTGGCGACGATCACCAGCCGGTCGACATCAATTACGTTCAATGACGTACTGTTGTGACAGGTGACATAGAGCCGTTTGCCATCACGGGAAAGAGCAGCAGCAAGAGGCAGGGAATCCGTACGGATTGAGTTAGTTACGCGGCGCTGGGTAAGGGAATAGACGTCAATTTGATCGTACGGCGAGGGGCGAACTAAGTAGATGCGTGCCCTGGGCTCATCCAGAATAATATCGGAAGCTCCACCAGTGACGTTTACAACCGTGCCGATTGTGGCCGCTTGCATGGCAAGCTGGAAGAGGGCGAAATATGTAAAAACGCGCGTAAGAAGCCTCATTGGTCCACTACTATAACCCACTTTACACTTTAAAGTTTCGTTAAGATAGGAGTCTGGAATGCAATCCGAGCCGCCATGCGCGAGCATTCGGTTTCCCGCTGGAAGCATTGCCTGTTGTTGGAGTAACCGCATGCTGGCGCATGGCGGCTCGGTAACGGTTTCCCTCTAAAGTGGCAATAGTTCGATGGGAGCATTAATCCAGTAGTCTGGCTGGAATTTGCGCATTGCATCGTGATTTCCATATCCATAGCTGACCGCGCAAACCTTCACTCCGGCTCGCTTGCCAGCTTCCATATCCGCTGGCGCATCGCCAATAAAAAGGCAATCCGCAGGACGGACCCCAAACAATTCCACTGTCTTCAAAATCACGTCAGGTTCAGGCTTAGCCGGAAATCCGTCGGTGCCTTGCACATGTTCAAAGTGGTGAATTAAGCCAAATTTCTGAAGGATGATTTTGGTCGCCGGTGTACCCTTGGTGGTGGCCGTGGATTTGCGCCCTGGCAAACCGTTGAGCATTTCCGGGATTCCTTCAAAGACACGGGTCTGGCTGTGTTCCCGGGCATGATAAATGGTGCGGTAATCGGCGATCATCGCATCACAGCGTTCCTTGGTAAGCCCCGCATCCAGGTCATGAAACAGAGCTTCCAAATGCAACCCAATGTAGGATCTAAGGAATTCGTAGGATTGCGGTGGGAGTTGGTACTTCTCAAGAACTTGCGCTACAGAAGGACAAATGTCGACGGCGCTGTCTGTCAGCGTGCCGTCGACATCAAAAATATAAACCGAAAATTCAGGAACCATCACGCGGGCTGAGGTCCATCCATTAACGGCGGGACTCGCAATCCGCCACTCGGTTTCGATTCAGGCTTCAGGGTTTGCGATTTCACATCGCCACCTTTGCCCGTCTGCGGATTCTTGATCGCTGCCAACGTT
Organism: Acidobacteriota bacterium; assembly: GCA_031394025.1. GTDB lineage: Bacteria > Acidobacteriota > Terriglobia > Bryobacterales > Bryobacteraceae > JANXSF01. Next base: position 491 of record JANMWO010000395.1, on the reverse strand, counting down.
TCCCCGTTGATTAACTGAATCACTTCCGCACCGTCCAGAACTTCACGTTCCAACAATGCCTCGGCCACTCGAATCAGAGCGTCGGAATGAGATTCAATAATGCCTCGAGCCCGCTTGTAGCCCTTGTCCACCATGGCCCGCACTTGTTCGTCAATCTTGATCGCCGTAGCTTCACTGTAATCCCGATGCTGAGCAATTTCACGACCCAGGAAAATCTGCTCTTCCTTTTTGCCGAAGCTCATTGGACCCAGATCGCTCATACCCCATTCGCAAACCATCTTACGAGCCAAATCGGTGGCCCGTTCAATGTCGTTTCCAGCACCAGTGGTAATGTGCTTCATGAAGATTTCTTCGGCAATACGACCAGCCATCAAAATCGTAATCTGCGCATCCAGATATTGAGTGTCGTAAGAGTGCTTATCGTCAATCGGCAACTGCATGGTAAGACCCAGCGCCATTCCCCGAGGAATGATGGTGACCTTATGCAGCGG
>JANMWO010000392.1:0-3700 GCA_031394025.1 Acidobacteriota bacterium | reverse complement strand
ATGGTGAAACCGGAATTACCGCGAACCTCTTGCAGTACGATTACAAGAATCCGACGACCACATTGACATCCGTCTTGCCCGCCGCGATTTTCAGAAGCTATGGTTTGCAAATTGCACCGGACAGTCTTATCTACCATTTGTACCAATCGGTTTCAGGAGGGCCTACTTTATTAGGAAAAATTTCAAAGCCTGATACGATCGCCTCTCAAGTAAAATACAAGGCCGCACAACTCACTGCCACCACACTGGCAGGCACACAATTTCCCGCATTTGCCCCCAAGGACAGCATCAAGCTCGTTGTTGATTTTTCCTTCATCGGCACGTGTATGAATAATAACACCACATTCTTCCCTGACATTCAACCAGGTGCTGATAGTGTACGATGGAATTTTGGAGATAATAGTAGTTCGAATGATTGGAGTCCGGTTCACAAATACACTCAGGGACAAACATTTAATGTGAGCCTCACCGCATTCTATCAAGGGGAGAAACTGACCACCTCAAAGCCAGTAACGATTACTGCGTTTCAATTAAAATTAAATCTTGTTCAAGACACCACCGCCTGCCGCAGTGAATTTCCACCACCACGAGGGACCTCATCTCCAAAACAATTTTCCGTAAAAGTTGCAACGACAGGGGGAACACCGGTGTCATATACATGGTCTAACGGCGACACAGGTCCTATACTTACTCCCGACTCGGCTGGTTATTATTATGTCGTGGTGACTGACGCGACTGGCTGCGCTGCTTATGCCGGCGTAAATGTTAAGGAGTACGGACTTCGAGATCAACGGTCCAACATCTGGTATTTCGGGAATAAAGCAGGCATTGATTTCAACACACTTCCCAATCCTCCAAAGGCACTGAGCAACAGCGCCATGGATGCCCCCGAAGGCTGCGCAATCATTTGTGATCGCAATGGAAAAACAATCTTCTACACGGATGGCGATCATGTTTATAACAAGAAAGACCTCTTGATAGCCAGTGGAATAGGCGGCGACCCTTTTGCATCACAATCTTCGATTATTGTTCCAGTGCCTGGAGATGAGACATTATATTACATCTTTACGAACGAGGCAATCAACGGCACCTCCACCAACACGGTGAAGTACTCGCTCTTTGATTTAAAACTGAATAGCGGACTGGGTGCTGTGGTGAAACAGAACCAAATCCTCTTTAGCAAGGGTACGGAACGCATCACCGCCAGTGGTAAGTGGCTCATCATCCATGAGTATGGCAATAATACCTTTCGTGTTTATCCTATTTCAGGAGCAGGAATAGGTGATCCCATATTGACAGCCATCGGATCGGACCATAGCTTCGGTTCACAGGCAAACGGAGAAGGCTATATGAAACTAGGTCCAAAAAATAATTTGGCCGTCGCCCTCGCTACACCGGGCACAAGTAATTTGATTGAACTTTTCCACCTCAATGATACTACAGGCAAACTCACGAACTATCGCAAGATCGATTTGAAGCAACCCACCGGTCAAGTGTATGGAATTGAATTTTCTCCCGGAGGAAATAAACTTTTTGCTACTGTAAAAGGGGCACCTTCGCCTTCACAAGTGTTTGAATATTTCATTGACTCTATTGGTCATCCTTATTTCAAACAAAAGGTTCAAAGCACATCTGAGTTGGGTGCCATTCAGCTTGGACCGGATGGACAGATTTACATGGCAATTAATGGCAGTACTTCCCTGGGGACGATCCAGGCGACTGACGATACAACACGATTGTCTTCGATCAACTTCAATGGTTTTGCATTGGCAGCCGGCACAAATAGCCGGCTGGGATTGCCGAACTTCATTCAACAAATTAACAATGCCGCCGGCGGTCCTGCCCTTGATGTAGCCGGAGTTTGTTTAGGGAGTCCCACAAAATTTGTTGGCACAGCTACCGATGCCATCGACAAATTCTTTTGGTTCTTTGGTGATGGTGGAAGCGATACGGCGGCCTCACCGGTGCACACTTATGCTACCGCTGGAACGTATAACGTTTCAATGCGACTTACCAACCGATGTGGACTTGACACCACACTTGTAAAACCCACAACGATTTTTACTCCACCCAAGAAGGCAACAATACCAGGTGCCACCGCACTCTGTAACGGGCCAGTAACATTGGATGCCAATACATCCAACTTGCCAGGATTAACTTATTTATGGTCCGATCAGTCAACTGGAAAGACCCTTATCATCACACAACAGTCTATCGTCGATGTGACAATTACGGATACAAATGGATGTACCTCCAAGGCACAATCCTTAGTAGCTGATAATCAACCTCAAGTGGACATTGGACCAAACCAAACACTATGTCAAAATGCGTTTACCCTTGCCCTCAATGCGCTGAACCCAGGAGCTACCTATGCATGGACTGTCAATGGAGGAGGTGCGACCAGTGCGCAAAGTCGTCCCATTGATACAACTCTTCCCGGGACTTTTATTTACAAAGTGACAATCACAGATCCCATCACGACATGTACAGCCACCGATCAGGCAACTTTTAGCATCGTTGTTTCACCTTCTTTTGTACTGAGCGGCACGGACCCGACCACCTGCAATGCCGCTGATGGTATCTTGAAATTACAATTGCAGACTACCGTTCCAGCTACAGGACCTTACTCCTATTTCATGACGGGACCCAACTCATTTAATAAGCAAGGCATTGATCAGGCCGCACCTCAAACCGTAAATTTTAATGGCTTAAAGGCAGGCACCTATTCAGGTGTTGTGACCGATCAGGTCTCGGGATGTACCATATCTCAATCTTTTGGATTATCGGATGCGCCCTTTACTGCAACTGCTACAGGCCTGGCACCTAATTGCGATCCAGTTACGATTCAGTTAACAACGACGGGTGTGACCGCTTTTCCATTAAAGTATCTACTCACGCCAAATTCTGGTTCACCGATAGGGCCCACAGGTGGGATTGCGACGGCTGTGTTTAACACCTCGCCTGTACCCAAGGGAACATACAATATTCAAATCAGCGATGTCAGTGGTTGTATCCTAAATATTAATGGGTTTGTCGTTAGCCCTAACCCTCCGGTGAGCATCACGATAACACCCAGCGCCTGCACAACCCCACCCACCATCACCGCATCGGGTGCTACTGCCACGGCCGGCTCCGTTGGCCAGCTGGCTACCACCACCTCGCGCCCAGCTACTTCCGACCGGGTTACTTCGAACGAGGCCGCTTCGGCGGGCAAAATCGCGGACCATGCCCTTGCTAGTACTACCGCCACTACTGAAGGCGCCACTTCTGTTGCTGGAACGGCCGCCACCGCTGGCTCGACCGGTCGCTACACGGACTTCGGTACCGGCACGGCGCCGACAAGCCGCTCTAAGAGCGTGGCTACCAGCGGCGGCAAAGCTAGCCGCAGCAGCCTTGAAAGTAACGTCCGTAGCACTTCGACCATGGCTAGTGCTCCGGGTAGCTATGGAAATACTCCCTTCGTGGCCCGTACCTCGCGGACTGCTGCCACCGCTGCTACGGGTGTTGCGGCCGTTGCTGCTGCTCCCGCCTCCCCCACCGCCAGCCGGGCCCTGGCTGTTGGCAGCGTAGCTACTTCAGCCACGGCCGTTACCACTACTGCTGCTACCAGTGGCCTGGTCACCAGCACCACTTCCGCCGCCGCACCGATGGTAGCGGCCGCCGCCCCCGCCACGGCTGGGGCCGCCGCTGGCGAGGTGGG
>JANMWO010000385.1:0-12983 GCA_031394025.1 Acidobacteriota bacterium | reverse complement strand
GCCTTGAGGTTGAAGCGTAGCAAAAGGGACTCCAATATAGATGATGCCGCCGCAGGCCGAAAGATTACACGGCGCTAATCAATAACAGCGGCTGCAACCATCTCGAGTATGCGGCGCACACCGTCATCGGTGCCAATAGGGCCGTCGCTGAATTGGCTGCGAAGCGCGGGTTTCCACGTATTGCGGGAACCATCGTAGGCATAATTCTGTTTCAGTCCGGTGCGCGCCGGATTATACTGTCCATCGTCGCCGGACATTTTGTAAATCACCATGTCGAGCGACGGGATGACGATCACACCGTGACCGCCACCACCTGATTTGAAAAAAGCGTCCTTAGGAGCGCCCGCGACGTGGCCATCGGCGTTGGTCTCCCACAACAGACTCATGGGGGCGTGGGTGTTCCACTTCGTCGGCTTGCCGCACAATTCTATGTAGTCAGCAGGGATTATCTGGTCCTTGCCCCAACGGCCTTTCTGCAGAATGGCGTAGAGGAATCGCAGATGATCGGTGGAGCGCAGAGCAATGTCGCCGCCACCGGGTGTGTGCGGTAGAACATTGTCGCCATGGCGCATGGCCCAGGCCCATTGACCCCAGCCGAGTGGCTTAGCCAGACGCTGGTCAATATATTCGTGCAACTCCATTCCTGTGAGATTGCGCAATACAATCGATGCCACGTGAGGCGATGCAGAGGCGTAGGAATAGCCACCGCCGGGCTTGGTCCACAAAGGAGTGCGCAGTGCGGCAAGATCCTGGCCTAGCGGCGTCTCGCTACGCGGCGTGGGAGTAAGTTTGACGGACGGGACGCCATCGACAAAACCGGGGTTGGTACCTTCGCCGTGCAGGCCTGCGGACATGGAAAGCAACTGACCTAACGTGATGTCTGCCTTGGCCGTGTCATCTAAAGGCATTGCCTCCGGGAGGTACTTGGCATTGAAGACTTTAGTATCCAGGCCTTCAGGAATCTGGGCTTTCTTCTCCGCCAGCATGATGCCGGAAGCAATGCTGACATAAGCCTTGCCTACAGAAGCAGTGGCTGGATTAGCTTCGCGATTGCCACGGCCATAGTAACGCTCATAAACCAGCCAGCCGTGGCGCACCACCAACAGGCCACCGTGTTGACTACTGCGGGCGGCGTATTCAAAAGCCTGGTCCAACTTCTTAACGTCCATGCCTGCGGTTTTTTTAATGGCGGCGGCGTCTTTTAAGGCACGCCAGCCACCGGTGCTATCCGGTTTGGGGAAATAATCTTCCCCAAACGCGCAGGCGGCGATGGCTAGCAGAGCAGGAATGAATCGGCGCATGTCTAAAAGCTCACCCGCATACTAAATTGCAGATTGCGAGGCAAGTTGGCCTGTGGATTGGTGAATTGGCCATAGCTCGCACTGGTGATGGTTGTATTCAAGCCGCCCAGTAAATGACGATTGGCGACATTGAAGGCCGAGGCGCGGAATTCGATGACATTCTTCTCGCTTTTGCCGAAGGGGAAGTTCTTGCTGGCGGCGACATCTTCGCCCAATTGGTTGGGTTGAGACAAGCCCGGAACAATGGGGGAAACGTTGCCGAAAGTGAAGTTAGGCGGCTGAACGAAAGCGGCCTTATTCAGATAGGCGCTAAGCGGATCGTTCCGATCATAGCTGGAATTCAGAAACGCCTGGCCAGGTACGTAGTTGCAACGGGCCGAACCGCCGCTGGCCAAGGTCTGGCTGCAACCGCCGACACCAAAGGGCGTGCCACTCTGGTAGCGATGGACAGCCGACACGTTCCAGTTGCCCACAATGGCATTGAGCACCGGGTGCATGTTGGCGCCGAAAGCTTTGCCCTTGCCTAAAGGCAGATCGTACACATAGCCCAGCGTGAAGACGTGAGGACGATTGTTTCCGCTGATCACCTTTTCGGTGGAGAGGTTGTAAACGTTTTGACCTTCGGCGCTCACCAGAATTTTAGAGAAAGTGTAGGAAGTCATCAGCCAGAGGCCTTTCGAATACCGCTTCTGGAAGCTGGTTTCTAAAGCGTTGTATGTGCTGTGACCGTTTTGTGCGGCCACCGAACCGAAACCGCTGTACTGCGGAAAGGGTTTAAGCGCCTGCGAAAGAGATAGGTTTTGCGGGAAGCTGGCGTATGGCAGCTTGAAGCCGGCGCCAACGACAATCGGGTTATTAATTACCGAACTGACCGGACTGGTGAGCAGGTTACCGTAAATGCCGAAGTATTTCGGGTCCAGTTGGTTGAAGTTTTGCCCGCTCTGCAGCTTCACGCCATAGTTTGCATGAAAGCTGGTGCGCAGTAAGGTGGAGGGCGTGAAGCTGTGCTCTACGGTGAAGTTGTAGTCGGTGTAATAACCGGGCTTGCCAGATTCACCTGTTTTGTAAGTAGGACTGCCATTAATGGCTAATCCCGGATTGAGTTGAGGAGGACGCTGACCTTCCACAAAAGCGCGCAGACCGGGTGAATCAAGACCCTGCTTCTGAGTAAAGGAAATGCCATTGGACAGGTTGTTGGAGATTGAACCGAAGCCGCCCCCATAACCTTGAATGCCGTTATCGGCGTTACCGTCTTCGCGGATGATGTCCCACATGATGGCACCACCACTACGGACAACCGTCTTCGAATTTAACTGATAGGCAAAGCCCAAGCGCGGAGCAAAGGCGTTCTTACGAGTAGCCAGTAGGATGGGATGATTTTCGGATGCAAATTCCAATGCACCAAGGACGCCGTTGGCGGAAGGGTTCGGGATAGTCGGGTTGAAGTTGCTGTTCTGCAGCTTGGCTTCCCTGCGCGGCAGGCTGTAGTCGTAACGAAGGCCAACATTAACGGTGAGCTTTTTGCTCAGCTTAAAGTCGTCCTGGACGTAACCGGCATAGTATTTATAGCGGAAGTCAATATCGGCACCGAAGTTGAAAGAGCCGCCGCTAGGCAACCCCAACAGGAACGCTGCGTACCCAATCCCATTTGTTCCGCTGACGCTGGGGTTACCAGTGGCTGCGGCGCTGTAGCTAAGAGAACCGCCGCAGTTGTTGCAGTCCACGCGTCGATAGCTGAGGCCCATGTAAGTGAAGCCGAACTTTACATTGTGACGCCCCTTGACCCAGGAAAGCTGGTCGGTGATGTTGAGCGTACTGCTGGGCGATCTTGTATCAACGCTGCCGCCATAGTTGCCAAATTCAGTGTTGTACTTCGTGTAGGCCCCCGTTTTCTCAGCACCGGATCCGGTCAAGCCTGGCAATTGTGTTGCGGTACGGTAGGAATCAGGCAGGCCAAGGTTCGGACCCTCGCCCAGCTTGCGAAGATTAATTCCGACGGTCAGGTGATTCAGCAGTGTCGGCTTGATCGTGTAGTCGGCACCAAAGCGCCAGTAACGAAGGTGGCCGAACTCCTGAAAAGCTTCTGCCAACGGACCGGGGATCGGCCCAATCAGGGGGTAGCTGTCAAAGTATTGTTGGCTGAACAATCCACTGACGTGGAGCTTGTCGGAGAAGTTGTGGTCGCCCTTGATCGAATAAACGCCCTGCCAGGCTCCCGGAGTGCGCGCACCGTTGTTGCGATTGCTGGTGTTATTGAAAACGACATTTGGATTGTCGGGCAGCGGCAGGTAGCCAAAAATAGTTTTGGCAACCGGGCTGATGCGATCAGCGCAGATGACATTCAATACGCCATTGCACTGCAAAAGTTTGCGATCGTTGGCATTGGCGATAATATTGCCACTGGCATCCATGGGATCGTACAAGGGCACCATCTTACCGCTGGAATCCGTGTAGCGGCGGAAGTCGCCATTACGAAAGTCTGCGATGGGCAGTGAGTTGGTACCGGCGCTGCTGTAGTTCTTAGCGCGGGAACGCTCACCGGCGAAGAAGAAGAAGGTCTTGTTGCGGCCATCGTAAACTTTGGGGATGAAAATCGGGCCGCCGATATTCGCTGCTTCCACGTGTTGGCGGTTGACCGTTTCACCTCGCGGCGTGGTGCCCCAGAAGAAACCCTTCGCATTGAGCTTTTCATGACGCAGTTGAAGCAATCCAGAGCCGTGCAAGGCATTGGTACCGGATTTCGTGGTGTAGTTCAGAACGCCGTTCGAGGAGCGACCGAATTCTGCGGAGTAAGCGGAGGTTTGCACCTTGAACTCTTCGACGGCTTCGGCGCTGACTACGCGCATTTGCGGGTCGTTGCGGCGTTCGCTCATCGACTCTGCGCCGTCCACCAACAGGCTGGCCCCGTTGGCCTGGCCACCCGCAATTCGGGGCGCACCGCCGGCGGTGTCAGGGTCGGCCGTAAGGCTCAACGTGACTCCGGGAGCAAGGCCGGCAAAGGCGAGGTTACTGCGCAGGCCACCATTGATGAAGAGGGGTAACTGTTGAATAGCTTTGTTATCTACTACGGTACCCAGGTCGCTGCGATCAGTCTGAAGGAGCGGAGTGGTGGATTGCACCTGGATCGTTTCCAGAACCGTACCCAACTGCATACTGATGTCCAGACGTGAGGTTGTGCTGACCTGAACGATGACGTTGGAAGCTTGCGCCTTGCGGAAACCCTCTTTTTCAGCGATAACGTTGTAACGGCCCGCAGTAAGCGAGAGGAAGGTGTAGGTGCCTTCCGAGTTAGTTTCTACGGTGATGTTTTGGCCGGTGGACGGGTTGGCCAAAGTAACCTTCGCGGCGGGCACTACCGCTCCGGTAGTGTCAAGCACTTGCCCAGTGATCGTTCCACGGTCTTGAGCATTTAGTAAGGCGCTACCGCTCAACATTAGAAAAACGATAAGGTTTCTTAAATTCACAATGATCTCCTAGTACTTGCTACAACTCTCAAAGGAGGTTAGCTCGATTCAGCATACCAGTTTATCTGCCAAAAATTAAAAATCCAAAATCCATGTTAACAAGCCCTATGGGCATCGTTAATCAAGCATATAAAAAGCGCAATCACGAAAGGAAAAACAATTTGGTTATTCCCTTTGTTCCGTTAAGAACGGCCCGAAAAGAAGGCCATGAAGATCAAATGAGTTGCTATTTACTTCTTCGTGATGGGACTGTATCCGTCATACTAAACGGAAGGCTGGCTGGTTGATTACCGCAACGTGAAAGTGAAGGAGCTCAAATGATACGCCGCAGAGACTTGGTACTCGGCCCCGCACTTGCGCCATCGCTGCTGGCCGCTTCGGGTAAGGCCAGTAAATTTCAGCTCGGTTGCATGACTCTACCGTATGCGCAGTTCTCACTGGAACGAGCACTGACGGGGATCAAGTCCGCCGGTTATGAATATGTTGCCTGGGGAGTTACCCACAAGGGTACCAACGGGGTGCAACAACCCGCGCTTGCGGTGGGCGCTACTTCGGCAGAGTCGGCCCAACTGGCGACCCGCTGCAGAAGCATGGGACTGGAACCTGTAATGATGTTCGCCACCGTCCAGCTTGAATCATCTGACGCCAGAGATGCTCACCTGCGGCGCATCGAACAGGCTGCTGCTGCGGGCATCCCTTTTTTGTTGACCTTCGGCAAAACTAACCCTGGACAGTATTCTGTGTTCGTTGAGAATTTAAAAGCGATTGCGCCTGCCGCGCAAAAAGCGGGCGTGATGATTGTGATTAAACAGCACGGTGGCAACACCTCCACGGGAGCAGACTGCTCGCGTATCGTAAAGGAAGTAGGGCACGAGGCGGTTAGGATCTGCTACGATGCGGGTAACGTGCTGGACTACGAGCATCGCGATCCGATTGCGGACATACAGACATGCTGGCGCGACATCCGCGCGTTCAACATAAAAGACCACCGAAATACCCCAAAAGATGAAGATTGCGGTCCGGGCTTCGGTGAAATCGATCACTATAAGCTCTTCGCTCCAGTGATGCAAACGGGACTTACCATCCCGCTGACTTTTGAAAATATCTTCGAGCCCTTGCTTCCCCGCCCTGCTTCTGCTGAGGCTGTTGACGCGTTAGCACGCCGCTCTCGTGAATACATCGAAACCGTTTTGCGGGGTCTGCAAGCACAGCAGGCCCTCTAGGAGAGACTGGAATGAACAGACGAAATTTTCTTATGAGCTCTGCCGTCGCTGCTCAGGCGGTCGTGGGCCAATCCCCCAACAGCCAGGTTGGGACAGCTATCATCGGCGTCGGTAACCGCGGAAGTTACCTGTTAACGGGCGTAATGGCACAACCGAATGCGCGTGTAGTGGCATTGTGCGACACCAAGCCGGATCGCCTGGATAAGGCAGCGACGGCTGCGGCGAAATCTAACCCGGCGACCACCGCCGACTGGCACAAAATCTTAGAACGAAAAGATGTGGACGCTGTCTTCATTGCCACTCCGCCCTACCTGCACGCGGAAATGGCGGTGGCCGCTCTCAAGGCTGGCAAGCACGTCTATTGCGAAAAGCCAATTGGATTGACGGCGTCAGCCGTTCGCGACGTGGTCAAAGCTGCAAAACAGAGCAGCCGCGTTTTTCAATCCGGGCAACAGATGCGCTCGTTTCGCCAGATGGGTGAGGCTGTGCGCAAGATTCATGAAGGTGCAATCGGCGACGTACTATTCGTCAAGGCGCAGAGGCACGGGTCCGCCGATCTCGATCATAATGGCCCTTCCGCCGATTGGTACTTTGACGTGAATAAGTCCGGTGGCTACTTAATTGAAATGTCGGTGCACAACCTGGACGCCTGCAACTGGGCAATCGGGCAGCACCCCATACGGGCAGCCGGATTCGGGGGCGTCAACCTTTATAAGAACAGCCCAGTGGGCCGGGACATTATGGACCACTGCAGCATTACGTACGAATATCCCAATGGTGTGAAAATGTCGTTCACCCAGCTTGTTTACCATCCAGGCAGTTTGCCCTCGGGCGGTCAAATGATTCACGTCTATGGCAGTAAAGGGGCTGTGGAACTTCTGAATACGGCCACATTCTATCCGCTGGACAAGAACAGCAAGCCATCGGTCTTGGCCGAGAAAGTTGAGGAGCCCTCCGACGCACACATCACTGCTTTTTACAACTGCATTCAAAAGGGAGAAAAGTCTCCCGCCGATGTCGTGGTGGGTGCTACCGCAGCGCTGACTGCCATTCTGGGACACGAAGCTTGCCGCCAGGAGAAAGTAGTCAACTGGAGCAGCTTCGGAGTGGACCTCTGAGACATCCTTTCACGCCACGCCGGGACTGCTTGCAAACGGCGGGCGCCGTTATTGTCCTAGCGACGAATCGATGCCTCGGCGCAAGGGCATTAACCAGATTTTTGTGAATGATGAGTTTTATCGCCGCCGCCACTGGCTGTGTGAACTTAGAAACAGCATTTGCTAAGCCGCCGTTTGTCGGTCCTTGAAAAAACGAGGAAAGCGTAGCTCAGAATAAGTAACTACTTTTGAGGACAGGTCCACTGCTCCGCGGCATTGAAAATCGTCGCAACTAACGATCTCAGAGATCTGATCCCCAGTTTCAGTGCTGGGACGAATCCATAATGAACGTGTGCCATTCTGCGAAAGCCTTGGCGCTTTCAGGCAATTGATGCAATGGCGCAAGCAGGGCATTGTGCAAACCATTTTGCTCTCTGGGGCGAACGCCTTTGAGAACAAGATTTGTCGGGTCTCTTTTCGCCATCCAAATCCTGCTTCGGAGGAGGAAACTGGGATTACTGGGCTAAGCTTTTTACAGTCCCAACTCGATGATCTTTGCGAATAAAAAAATGGGCCAACATGATCGCCAGTAATAATCGTTGGTACCGTCATCGGACTCGTGTGTTGTTGCATTAGGGTATTGCACCGGCAATCGCCGTTGGTCAGCAGCGGACTGCTGATCAGAATATCGTCATGCAAAAGGGGTTTGGCTCTAACAAGATTCTTGGGGTTCGTGGTTCAGCGACCCGAAATGTGGCTCGGCCCAGCTACACAAGAATGTCCCTGACAACTTCCCCATACACATCGGTCAGGCGGAAATCTCTGCCTGCATACCGATAGGTGAGCTTCGTATGGTCGATGCCCATCTGATGCAACATCGTTGCATGTAAGTCGTGGATGGATACACTCTTCTCCACTGCCTTGAAGCCGAAGTCGTCAGTTTCGCCATAGGACATGCCGCCTTTTACTCCGCCACCAGCCAGCCACATTGTGAACCCGTAAGGATTGTGGTCACGGCCATCTCCACTTTCAGAAACCGGAGTGCGACCGAATTCCCCGCCCCACACAACCAGCGTTTCACCCAGCAAGCCACGTTGTCTTAAGTCTTTCACCAACGCCGCGGACGCCTTGTCCATATCGGGACAACGTTCTGCCAGATTCTTGTTTATTTTTGAATGATCGTCCCATGGCTGACCGGGACCGTAATAGACGTGCACCGTGCGGACACCCCGTTCTACTAGTCTTCGCGCCAACAGGCACCCGTGGGCAAATGGCGTATCGCCATATTCACTGCGAACCGATTCCGGCTCTTTGTTGATATCGAACACATCGGTGGCTTCAAACTGCATGGTGAAAGCTGTTTCCATAGATTGGATTCGGCCTTCCAAATATTCGTCGTGTCCAAACTGCTGCCCATAGCCGCGATTCATCGACTGAATCAAATCCAGTTGCCGACGCTGCGCATCTTTGTTCAACTCCTTGTTCTGCAGATAACGAATCATCTTATCGGGAGCAGTTACCGAGTCATCAAAATTCGTTCCCTGATGTTGTGAAGGGAGGAAGCCCGCACGCGCTAACCCGCCGCCGGTGTTCTGACCTGGACCCAACACGACGAACCCTGGCAGATCTTTGTTTTCGCTGCCCAATCCGTAAGAAATCCAAGAACCCATAGAAGGTCGAGTGGCTGCAATATTTCCTGTATGAAACAGGCTGCGCGCAGGCACATGAGTGGGATTGAACGTATACATTGACTTGATGACGCAAATGTCGTCAATAGTCGAGGCAAGGTTTGGCAGAAGACTGCTGACATGCACGCCGCCGCGCCCATGCTGTTTGAACTCGAACGGTGATGGCAGTAAGCCACCGGTGGTGCGTTCGGTGCGCAGTTCAACTCCAGATGGCCGCTGCCCCTGATACTTCAGCAGTGCCGGTTTGTAATCGAACATATCCAACTGCGAAGGTCCGCCCACCATGAAGAGCACAATGTTGTGCTTTGCCTTCGCTGGGAAATTCGGGAATTTTGGTGGGGTGCCAATAGCCGGGGCCGCACGCAGTTGCTCCTCCGAAAGCATGCCTGCCAGACCCAGTGATCCGAGTCCACCCGACAAAGATGCGATCCAATCGCGACGTGAAAGCTTGTCCTGTCTGCTGTTGAAGGTCATGGCCAGAAAATCACCTCATTCGATGCCAGCAACGCTTGCGCGAATTGAGCCAGCGTTCCATTATTCAGATACGTCAACACGGTGTCCAGTTCCGTTGGCGTTGGGTCGCGACCCACAGCGGCGCGATAGACATCGCGAATTTTTCCTGACGAGTCTGTGTCAGCAGTTGCACGTTTCACAAGATTGGCTGCCCGCTCCTGCAGGAAAGGGCTGTTCATTACAAACAACTGTTGAAGCGGCGAAGTTGTGAGTTCGCGACGGGGAGCAGTCATCATTGGATCTGGAAAATCATACAGCGCCAGAATTGTATTCAGACGACTGCGGCTTACCCTGGCATACACAGTCCGCAAATGATTGTCGGGCGCGTCCAGATCGAATGAAAGTGAGGGCAGCTTGTTTTCCAGATCGCCGGACACCTGCAGGAGATTATCGCGGTAAGCCTCAATGTCCAGACGTCGCGGATTCATACGCCAGTAAAGAGCATTTGCCGGATCAGCGGCCATGCCAGCTTCACGCGGAAGACTTGCCTGTCGATACACGGCAGAGAGCATAATTTCGCGATGCAGCCACTTCAGCGATTGGCCATTTGCAATGAAGCGAGCAGCCAGATCGTTCAGCAATTCCGGATGAGTGGGCTTGTCCCCTTGAACTCCGAAATCGCTCTCAGTAGCCACCAGCGGCTTGCTGAAATGCCAACCCCAGACGCGGTTTACAATAACCCTCGCCGCCAATCCACCGCTTTTTGTGAAGATGTCGTTGGCGAACTCAAGGCGGCCCGAACCTTGCTTGAAAGTTGTATCGCCTTTGGAAAGGACAGTCAGAAATTGACGAGGAGCCAACGCCCCGGGATTGGCCACGTTCCCATGCGGAAGAATGTTCATATCGTGCGCCATACCAGGCCGTATGTCCACCTTTGTCAAATCTGGATCGGCACCGTCAATCCAGATTCCAGCATCGAATACGGATTGCGTAAAAGGAAGATCAGAAGCTCCTGGGCGACGGTTTCGCGCTGCGACAGGTAGCGCAGGCTTAGCGTCGGGCACCACCTCAGGATCAGTCTTCAGCTTGATCCGGGGGACTTTTACCAGACTGTTCAGATAAGCCCACATCTGTGGCTGACTCTCTTGCAGGAACGACATGGAGTCACGAGTCTTTACCATCTCTGTAGTGAACTCAGCGGATTTCCTGGCCGCTTCTTCCGGCTTACTACCCGGCTCACCATTCATCAGATTGGCCATATAGCTCAGATAAAATAGTCGCTGAGCGGTGAACATGAATTTCTCATCGGTCTCTTTCCCAAGGTCTACCAGGGGACGTGGAGCTGCGGTGATTGATGCAAAAACTCCGGCCAGCGCGTAATAATCTTTGGTCAGGATAGGGTCGAACTTGTGATCGTGGCAGCGCGCGCAGGCTACCGTCATGGCCAGTAATCCACGCGATACGGAATCCACACGCTCATCCCAGGCATCGGTAAAAATTGTTTCGGTGACCTCTTTGGAAAGCCGAAGATCGGTATGATAAATCGGTGCCGCACCCAAATATCCCAACGCTCGAAAATCATCGCGCGAAGTGTTGGGCATCAGATCGGCAGCCAGTTGCAGCTTCACAAACTTGTCGTAAGGAACATCTTTATTGATAGCTTCAATCACCCAGTTACGATATCGCCAGGCGAATGGGTAGGGCGGATTGGTGGCTTCTGATGTGGGATTGTCTTCCCCGTAGCGAGCGTCATCCAGCCAGTAGCGTCCCCAGCGTTCCCCATAGCGCTCCGACGCCAGCAGACGGTCGATCAGCTTGGCATAAGCGGTTGGATCCTTGTCAGTGATGAATGCCTGAACTTCATCGTAGGAAGGACGCAACCCAGTCAGATCAAGCGAGGCACGGTTGATGAGAGTGGCAAGGTCAGCTTGCGGGGAAGGTCGCAGCTTCTTTTGCTCCAACTTTGCCAGGATGAACCAATCGATCTTTTCTTTGGTCCAACGCTTGGCGAACAAGGGGTCGCTGACTTTGGGTTGCGGTTGCGGTGCTACCGGTTGGAAGGCCCACCATTTGCGACCGCTATCAATATCCATGCCTTTTTTGGCTGTTGTAGATGTGGCAACTTCGGGAGTTTCCGCACGAGGGTCAGGAGCCCCTGCGGCGATCCATTTTTCGAATGCGGCAATTTTGTCATCGGGCAGCTTGCCAGTAGGTGGCATGCGAAGTTCCGTTTGGTTGTAAGTGAGCGCTTTGAATAGACGACTGGATGCGGGGTCACCGGCCACCAGAACAGGACCGCCGTTGCCGCCCCTTTTCAGGCCATTTTTCGTATCAAGCACCAATCCGCCCATCGGCGATTTCGATTTCGAGGAATGGCATCCGTAGCACTTAGTTACAAGAACAGGGCGGATCTCTTTTTCGAAAAACTCAATACCCGGCGTTTGTGCAGAAAGCGGAACCAGAAAGGCAATCAGGCAGAGGCTGAAGCATAGCTGATGGCTAAAGATATCCATGCATTTTAGAAATAGAAATTGCGACACTACACCATTTTGGTCACAATCGGTTTCAATTCGCATGGTTCAATTCACTCAGCCTGGGCTTCTGACAGTTCAGATGGACTAGTCAACTATCCCCTTTCCCATCACAAAGCGGTGCCTCACCTACCTCAAGACGACCATGACTTTTTCAACCAAGCCACGGTAGACTGAAAAGTACCCACATTGATTCTGGAGATGGCCGAATGGTTGAAAGCGCATGCTTGGAAAGCGTGTTTAGGGGATATATAACATGGGTTCGAGTCCCACCCCCTCAGCCAGTTGCAAATGCCCACCTGTTTATTGCTTGAAAACAAAAAAGTGATCATCATCGGAGCAGGGCCAGCGGGCTTAACGGCTGCCTACGAATTTCTAACTCGGACTTCAATTAAAGCAATCGTTCTTGAACAGAGCGAATCCATGGGAGGGATCTCCCGCACGGTGAATTTCAAAGGCAATCGGATCGACATCGGCGGCCATCGATTCTTTTCAAAATCTCAGCGTGTTATGGAGTGGTGGTTAAAACTGCTTCCTCTCGAAGCCTCTGAAAATGGCCCGGCAACCATCCGGTACCATCAAATGGAAACGCTGGTTAACCCTCAGTCACCCTCGGACTTGCCCACCTCGGCCGATGCCGTGATGCTGTTGAGACCTCGCAAATCCCGCATCTATTACTTGCGCCGCCTTTTCGACTATCCAATTTCCCTAAGCAAGAACACCCTTTTGAATCTTGGTCTGAGGCGAACAATTGGCATAGCTGCCAGCTACGTTCAAAGTGTTTTGTTTCCGATAAAAAACGAAACAAACCTGGAGCAATTCTTCATCAATCGCTTTGGTAAGGAGCTGTATACAACTTTTTTTTAAATCCTACACGTTCAAGGTATGGGGCGTGCCCTGTCATCAAATTAGTGCAGCTTGGGGTGCCCAGCGCATAAAGGGCCTGTCGGCCTGGGGGACGATCACCCACGCCTTAAAAAAGCTGGTAACGGACAGCAGCAGCGGTAATTCCATTCAACAACAAGGCACACAAACTTCACTCATTGAGCAATTCCTATATCCGAAGTTCGGCCCTGGACAAATGTGGGAAGAGGCAGCGCGTCGCATTAAGGAAATGGGCGGCGCGATACAAACCGGATACAGGTTTGAACGGCTTCTTACAGACGGCTGGAAGATTCGTGGAGTGCAGGCCATTAATTCCGCTACGGGACAGCTTGAAACGTTTG
>JANMWO010000330.1:0-30763 GCA_031394025.1 Acidobacteriota bacterium | reverse complement strand
CATGAACTTTTCGGCAACGTTCATTCATAGACCGATTGCAACCAGCTTGTTAATGGTGGCAATTGCCTTGTTTGGAGTGTTGGCATACAACGCGTTGCCGGTGGCGGACATGCCGAACGTAGATTTCCCAACGCTGGTGGTTTCGGCCAGCCTGCCTGGGGCGAATCCGGAAACTATGGCTTCTTCGGTGGCTACGCCGTTGGAACGGCAATTCACCACAATAGCCGGGTTGGATTCCATGACCTCAGTCAGCTCCATGGGTGGGGCGCAAATCACCCTTCAGTTTGACTTGACGCGGGAGTTGGACGGCGCCTCAGTTGATGTGCAAACCGCCATTAGCGCGGCCATGCCTTTGCTGCCTGCGGGGATGCCCAGTCCGCCATCGTTTCGCAAGAATAACCCGTCCGATGGTCCAGTCATTTTCATGGGCGTAACCAGCCCTACACTGCCCATGTATAAACTCAGCGAGTACGCTGAGACGATGATTGCTCAACGCATTTCCGCTGTGCCAGGTGTGGCCCAGGTGATGGTGATGAGCTCCCAGAAGTACGCCGTGCACATTCAATTGGATCCCAACAAATTGGCCGCACGGAAGATCGGCATTAACGAAGTGGACCAATCGATTCGCGATTGGAACGTCAACATGCCCACCGGCGCTTTATACGGTCCCAACAAAGCTTATAGCATTCAGGCAGACGGCCAGTTGATGAACGCCGAGGGCTATCGGCAGGCAGTGGTCAGCTATCGCAACGGCGCACCGGTACGATTGAAGGATCTGGGAACTATTATTGACGGCGTAGAGGACGATAAAACTTCCTCCTGGTCTTATGGCAAGGAAATGCCAGAGACGCGCGGCATCAATCTGATGGTGATGCGTCAACCGAACAGCAACACCATTGAAGTGATCGACAGAGTTAAGGAACTGATGCCGATGTTCAAGGCGCAACTGCCGCCGTCGGCGGAGTTGTTCATTCGTGGAGATCGCTCTAAGAACATTCGCGAAGCGTTTCACGATATTAAGCTAACCATGGGCTTAACGGCCTTGCTGGTTATTATGGTGATCTTCCTTTTCCTGCGGAATTTCTCGGCAACCCTCATCCCATCGCTGGCCTTGCCTGTATCGCTAGTGGGCACCTTTGCGGTGATGTATATGTTGGGCTACAGTCTGGACAACTTGTCCATGATGGCGTTGATTCTCTCCATTGGGTTTGTAGTGGACGACGCGATTGTGATGCTGGAAAATATTGTCCGGCACATAGAATTGGGCGTTCCCCCCATGGAAGCGGCGTTGAAAGGGTCAAAGGAAATCAGTTTCACAATTGTTTCTATGACAGTTTCGCTGGCAGCCGTGTTCATCCCTGTTCTGTTCATGGGTGGCATTCTGGGACGCTTGTTCCGCGAATTTGCGGTCACCATCACTGTGGCAGTTCTTATTTCAGGCTTGGTATCGGTGACGCTCACTCCTATGTTGTGTAGCCGACTTCTGCGCTATTCTCCGCATGCCAAGCACGGTTTTCTTTACAACCTAATGGAACGGATGCTGGAGTTCATGTTGCGAATCTACGGCGGCAGTTTACGCTGGGTTCTTCGCTATCGACCCGTGATGGGCGTAGTGTTTGCGGGCATCCTGATAGCGACTGTTTTCTTGTTTGACCGCGTGCCCAAAGGGTTCATCCCTGATCAGGACAGCGATCAAATGATGATCAATACAGAGGCGCTCCAAGGCACGTCGTATCCACGCATGAACGATATGCAGAAGCGCATTGCCAAGATTGTTTCTGAGGATCCAAACGTAGAAAGTCTGATGTCCAGTTCTGGCGGCAGTTCCATGTATGGCGCGGGCGGATCGAATACGGGCCGGTTGCACGTATCCTTGCTGCCGCGCAAGGACAGGGAAATGGGTGTTGCGGAAATCATCGGCAAGCTGAGACCCAAAATAAACCAGTTGCCGGGCATTCGAGCTTTCATCTCTGCCCCTCAAATGATTCGGCTGGGCGCACGCGGTTCAAAGAGCCAGTATGAGTTCACATTGCAAGGGCCAGACACGCTGGAACTGTATCGTCAAGGGCAGATGCTGGAAAAAGAAATGGCCAAGATTCCAGTGCTGGCGGAAATCACCAGCGATATTCAGGTTCGCAACCCGCGGGTGAATGTGAATATTGACAGGGATCGTGCGGCTTCGCTTGGCCTGAGCGCTGAGGATATTGAAGCGGCTATCTACGGGGCCTATGGACCCAAATGGGTCTCGACGATTTACGGTGATAACAATCAATATCGTGTCTTGTTAGAGCTGGAACCAAAGTTTCAACAGCATGCCGATTTGTTATCGCTGCTCTACTTTAAAACCTCCAAGGGTGGGTTGGTGCCCATGGATTCGTTCGCCAGCCTGAAGCAGGACGCCATGCCGCAGAGTATTAACCACTCTGGTCAGGCGCCATCAGTAACAATTTCGTTCAATCTCAAACCGGGCGTGGCGCTGGGAGAAGCAGTGGATCAAGTGCAGGAAGTGGCCTCGCAAGTGCTGCCTGCGGGCATCACAACCAGTTTTCAAGGCACTGCCAAAGCGTTTCAAAGCTCCCTCAAGAATCTGGGTTTGCTATTGCTGATCGCGGTGGCCATCGTCTACATTGTGCTGGGGATTTTGTATGAAAGCTTTGTCCAACCGCTGACGATTCTTTCGGGACTTCCCTCGGCGATTTTCGGCGCATTGTTGACGCTTTTCATCTTCAATGTGGAACTGAATATCTACGCGTTTGTTGGTTTGATGATGCTGATTGGCATTGTGAAAAAGAACGCCATCATGCAAATTGACTTTGCTTTGGACGCGGAACGTAAGTTGGGACTGAGTCCGGAAGAAGCCATTTTTCAGGGCTGCATGGTCCGTTTCCGTCCCATTATGATGACCACACTCGCGGCCCTTTTGGGATCGGTACCAATGGCTATTGGCTTTGGCGCGGGTGGCGAATCGCGACGTCCGTTGGGCTTAGCGGTGGTGGGTGGGCTGATCTTCTCGCAATTGATCACCCTCTACTTGACCCCAGTTGTTTACACCTATATGGACGCATTGAAAGTACGTGTGTACCGGTTGCTTACTGGCAGCCGTAAGCCTTTGAGTCCAGCAACGAGCACCGGAGATTAACCAAGCCAGTGAATATTTCGCAGAGCTTTATTGAAAGGCCAATCGCCACCACATTGCTGATGTCGGCCATTGCGATGTTCGGCACCGTGGCCTATCGGTCTTTGCCGGTGAGCGATTTGCCGAACGTCGATTTCCCGACGTTGTTAATCACGGCAAGTCTGCCTGGCGCAAGCCCGGAAAACATGGCTTCGGCTGTGGCCAAGCCGCTGGAAAATCAGTTTTCGATGATCGCTGGTTTGAACGCGATGACCTCATCGAATTCGTTGGGCTCTACTTTGATTACGCTTGAGTTCGACCTTGGCCGTAGTTTGGATGGGGCGGCAGTTGACGTGCAAGCGGCCATCACACAGGCGTCGCGATTGCTGCCTCCAGGCATGCCCACGCCGCCTACATTCACCAAAGTGAATCCGGCAGATCAACCGATTTTATATCTTGCCCTGACGTCGGACACAGTTCCTTTATACACGCTGGATGAGTACGCCCAAACGCGCATCGCGCAACGAATTTCCATGGTCACGGGTGTGGCCCAGGTGCAAGTGCTGGGTGCTCAGAAATACGCTGTCCACGTGCAGGTGGATCCACACGCACTGGCATCGCGACAAGTGGGTTTGAACGAAGTGGAAACGGCGCTGAAAAGTTGGAATGTCAATTTGCCAACTGGGACCATTTCCGGTCCGCAGCGCGCCTTCACATTGCAAGCCACTGGCCAGTTGATGAACGCTGCACAATACCGGTCGCTAGTAGTTTCCTATCGACGTGGGTCGCCCATTCGGCTGGAAGAATTAGCCAATGTAGTGGAGAGTGTGGAGGACGATAAAACTGCATCCTGGTTCAATAAAAAAGAGAGCAGTGCCCGTTCTATTGTGCTGGCCATCCAACGCCAACCCGGCACCAATACCATTGATGTGACTGAGGGCATTCACAAGTTACTGCAATCCTTCAAGGACAATAAGGAACTTCCGCCGACGGTCAGAATGGAAACGTTGTACGACCGATCGGAATCCATCCGCGAATCCTTTGACGACGTGAAGTTCACCATGGCACTGACCCTGGGGTTGGTGGTGATGGTGATTTTCGTATTCCTGCGTAGCTTCTCTGCAACGTTGATCCCCAGCTTGGCCTTGCCGTTCTCCATTATTGGAACCTTCGCTGTAATGTACCTGCTGAACTACAGCTTGGACAATCTTTCGATGATGGCGTTGATCCTATCCATTGGCTTTGTAGTGGACGATGCAATTGTCATGCTGGAAAACATTGTTCGCCACATTGAATTGGGTGAAAGCCCAATGGAAGCGGCGTTAAAAGGGTCGCGAGAAATTGGCTTCACCATTCTATCTATGACCATTTCTCTGGCCGCTGTCTTCATTCCAGTCTTGTTCATGGGCGGCGTATTAGGACGTTTGTTCAAAGAGTTCGCGGTGACAATCACTGTGGCTATTTTGATTTCTGGAGTAGTCTCAGTAACCCTGACCCCAATGCTATGTAGCCGATTTTTACGCGGAGGCCACACGGAGCACGGCTGGTTCTATAGTGTGACGGAACGATTTTTCACTGGCATGCTCCGCACCTACGACGTAACGTTGCAATGGGTGTTGGAACGTCGAGTGCTTACCATGGCTAGTTTCTTCCTGGTGCTGGCTGCCACCGGTTGGATGTTCGTTCACATTCCCAAAGGCTTCATTCCAGATCAGGATACCGACCAGCTTTTTGCTGTTACCGAAGCGGCTCAGGGCACTTCGTTCCAACAGATGGTGAAGTACCAGAAAGAAGTTTCCGACATCTTTCGGAACGATGAAAATATTGAAGCGCTGGTATCGAGTGTGGGTGGCGCTGCTGCGTCCAGCATGGGCGGCCCCAATTACGGGCAACTGGTAGTGCACTTGAAGCCGCGGTTGATGCGTAAGCTATCGGTAGACCAAGTGATTGCCAATCTTCGACCGCAACTGGCGCACCTTCCTGGAATGAAGGTGTATATCCAAAATCCGCCGACCATTCGTCTTGGTGGTCAAGTCACCAAGAGTATTTATCAGCTCTCCATGCAATCTACCGATGAGGATAAACTGTACGAGGTGTCCGAAGAATTGCGTGCCAAGATTGAGCAGTTGGATGGCGTTGAGGATGTGACTAGCGATCTTGCTATCGCCACGCCGCAGGTTCATGTAAAGATCAATCGCGACAAAGCCGCTGCGGTGCAAGTGAATGCCAGTCAAATTGAAAATTCCCTTTACGATGCCTACGGGCCCCGCTGGGTTTCCACGATTTATGCGGCCATCAACGAGTACAAAGTTCTGTTGGAACTTATGCCGAAGTATCAACAGGATCCGCACGCATTGTCGTTACTCTATTTCAAATCTGGTGGCGGCAAGTTGATTCCGCTGGATACGCTGGCCGATATTGGCGAGCAAACAGGTCCGCAAACCATCAATCATTTTGGTCAATTGCCGGCGGTGACAATTTCGTTTAACTTGAAGCCAGGCGCTGCGTTGGGCGATGTGGTGCATCATGTAGGGGAACTGGCCGCAGAGACGTTGCCCCCGGAAGTCAGTTCCACTTTCCAAGGGGCGGCGAAGGCGTTCCAAGGATCGTTAGGCAACTTGTGGGTGTTGTTGGTTGTGGCCATTTTAGTGGTCTATATCGTGTTAGGAATTCTGTATGAAAGTTACGTGCATCCGCTAACGATTCTGAGCGGACTTCCATCGGCTGGATTCGGCGCTTTAATCACGCTGTTCTTGTTCAAGATGGATCTCAGCATTTACGCCTTTGTCGGCCTGATTATGCTGATTGGCATTGTGAAGAAAAACGCCATCATGCAAATTGATTTCGCACTGGATGCCGAACGGGAAGGTGCCACGCCTAAGGAAGCCATCTACCAAGGCTGCCTGATACGCTTCCGACCCATCATGATGACCACCATGGCCGCACTGCTGGGCGCTGTGCCCATCGCCATGGGTTACGGCGCAGGTGGGGAAGCACGCCAACCGCTGGGGCTTGTCGTGGTGGGTGGCTTGATGTTCAGCCAACTGGTGACGTTGTATTTGACGCCGGTGGTCTATACGTATATGGCTGCGCTGCAGGAAATGTTGCATCGCAAGAAATCAGTGGCAGTTCCTGTTCGCGAAACTGTCGAAGTATAACGGATCTGGTCCAGCAGACGAAGCATCTACAGGCCGAACACATACAAAACGCGGTCAGCTGTAATCGCCACCATTTGATGGCCATCTATAGTGAATGAGATTGGATTGGAGCCTATTCCGCCTCCACCTTGAAATTCCCAAAGTGGCTTGCCTGTGTGGGCGTCAAGTGCAAATGCGTTGCCTTCCGTTGTACCGGAAAATACAAGTCCACCGGCGGTAGAAAGCACGCCCGCCCAGGGTGGAGAGCTTAGCTTGAACTCCCAACGCATTGCGCCGGTCTTTGCGTCCAACGCTCGTATGGCACCCCAGATATCATCTGCTGGGAGCGTGTTTTCTCCGCCACCGGCGAAAAAAGTTCCAACCTTATATTCTGCTGGACGCTTGAAATAGATTGCACCCACCTCGCGCACAGGCACGTAAACCAAGCCTGTTTGCGGGCTGTAAGAGGGGCTGAACCAGACAGTGGCGCCGTTCAGATTCGGGTATACCAGCGTTCCTTTTTCTGAAGGATACCTATTCGGAATTAAGATGGGCTTTCCTTTGTCGGTCAAGCCTTCTGCCCAGGTCTGCTTAGCGTATGGTTTGCCGCTGAGAAATTCACCTGTTTCCCGATCCAGTAAATAGTAAAACGCGTTGCGGTTAGCGTTTGCCATCAACTTGCGTTTGCGTCCCCGAATTTCACCGTCGAACAGCATGGGCACGTGAGTGGAATCCCAATCATGCGTGTCGTGTGGTGTGAATTGGAAAAACCAGCGCATTTTTCCAGTATCGGCGTCGATCGCCAGCATGGAACAGGTATAGAGATTATCGCCAGCGCGGCTGTCTCCATTCCAATCGGGGCCCGGATTGCCAACGCCCCAGTAGATAAGATTCAGGTCGGGATCATAGGCTCCCGTCACCCAAGTAGAACCACCGCCAGTTTTCCAGCTATCTCCGGCCCAAGTATCCACACCCTTATCGCCTGCAGCAGGGACTGTCCAGAGGCGCCAGGCTTGCTTTCCTGACTTTGCGTCGTAGGCGTCGACGAAGCCGCGAATTCCCGCCTCGCCGCCGCTGACACCGATCACCACCTTACCTTTGATAGCCAGTGGGGCAACGGTAAGGCTGTAGCCTGTTTTGTAATCGGCAACTTTTGTGGACCACCGTTCCAGACCGCTTTTTATATCGAGAGCGATCAGGTAACAATCCAACGTTGTCACAAAAAGCATGTCGTCCAGAATGGCCGGACCGCGATTCACTTTACCGAAACCGACGTTACGGTAATCGGGCGGGACCGTGCGCTTCCACGTCCAAAGCGTGCGACCTGTTTTGACATCGAGCGCAGCGGCGGTGTTGGGGCCGGTGACGTACATCACGCCATCGGCGACAATGGGCGAAACTTCGTTGTTCGCTTCTGGAAACTGGTGGGCCCACTTCACTTTCAACCGACCGACATTGGCTGGGGTGATTTCTGTTAATGGTGAAAAGCGGTGGCCTTGTAAGTTGCGTGAATAGGTGAGCCAACTGCCCGGTTCTTTGTCGGCATTGGCAATTCGTTCAAAGGGCACTTGGGCAAGGGCGTTGACGCACAAAAACAAAGACCACCATTTCATGGTTTGGCTCCAAGGGATGCAATGTAAGTAACCAAATCGTCCAGATCGGAGACCGGCATTTTGTAGGCGGGCATGGGGCTTTGGCCTCGCAGCTTGTTGAGCGTGGTGATGTCTGATTTTCTCAAGCTATGAAAGTGACCTGCGGCATCTTTGATCTGAATCGTAAACGGGTCTTCATTGGCGCGGATGCCGCGAATCGTTTGCCCTGATTGTAACTTCGCTTCTATCATCAGGAATCCTTCTGGCAGAGCAGCGGCAGGCGAAGTGATGGAATCACGAAGATAAGACACGCTACGGCGTGAGGCGATCTCTGTAAGCTCCGGACCGAAGCCAGATCCTTGGCCGGCAACAATGTGGCAGGCGGAACATTTGTTCTGGGCATAGATTTTAGACCCGCGTGCCGCATCGCCAACTAGTGGTTCTGGCGCAATCTTGCCGAGGCTTCGAACATAGCTGACGAGGTGTGTCAGATCCTGCTCGGAAAGAAACCAACTGCCGGGCATTTCTGGTTCCAGTCCACCTTCAATGAGCTTTTTCAAGGCGGCATCATCGGGTGCTTTTGCCAATTTCGCGCGGGTTAAACTGGGGCCACGGCTACCCTTGCCGTTGATGCCATGGCACAAGGTGCAATGAGTCTCAAACAGAGCTTGCCCTTTATCCACATCGGGAAGGGATTGCGCAACGGCCACACTGGAAGCTAGAACAAGAATTGATCTGAACAGCTTGGTCTGAAATAACATTGAATCGCTTCAGTATAGATCAAACTTCCGCTTTCAGTTAAGCGTCGGGATCGCGATGAACTGTTCCCATAGCAAACGCCGGCAGGCACACGGCAATATATTCCGCACCTTCATCGCCTGGCGTGCTGTAGCGGATCCACTCGCCTTTGTTTGTGATGACCGCTTGGCCAGCATTCACCAGCATCTCACCCCCTTCAAATTCCACACGTAATGCGCCTTTCAGGACAATCGTATATTCGTCAAAATCCGGGCGCTGACCCGGTTCCACCCATCCGCCGGGTGAGCGCATGTGAGCCACGCTGAATGCTTCAGTCTTGGAGTTGACGCGGCCAATATACTCATCAATCAGCTTCGGTTTATTTCCGGCAGCGGTGATTCGCGATGGGCTTGCAATGTGCGTGGGCATTCTTCTATTGTGCCCGCAGTAGACTATCCAAGTCGAGCGCCCTGGTATACATCGCCAAGTCTCCAGATGCAGTTCGAGGCCACTCTGCCTGGGGACGATCCCAATACAACTCCACGCCATTTTGGTCGGGATCGCGCAGGTAGAGCGCTTGGCTGACCCCATGATCGGCAGCGCCATCCAGGGTAATTCCGGCGGCAACCACACGTCGCAAGGCATCTGCCAAATCGGCCCGGGTGGGATACAGAATCGCTGTGTGATAGAGTCCCGTGCATTCCGGCGGAGGTGGCGATCCCCCGAAACTCTCCCAGGTATTCAGGCCAATGTGATGGTGATATCCACCAGCGGAAAGGAACGCTGCCGAATCGCCCAGGCGTTGCATAATGGTGAACCCCAGCACCCCATGGTAGAAGCCAATGGATCGTTCCAGGTTGGCTACTTTCAAATGGATGTGTCCAATTCGGGTTGCTGGGGAAATTGTATTCATCAAAGTATGATGGAAAGATTCATGTCTCTTTCCTCTCCACCCGTTATTGTCTCGCTGAATGCAATTCCTGTGCGGCTTCCTCGCGATCTGAAGTCGGCTACGGGGTCGGCGGGTTCTCCTTCGGTATTGCAGCCAGGTGAATTCGCTTACCGTTGGTCATCCACTGTTCGCGCACTGTACTCAACTTATTTTGAAACGTGTCTGGTTAAAGTGGAACTCTCCAATGGCCTGGTGGGTTGGGGCGAAGCGCAGGCCCCGCTTGCCCCGCGCGTGGCGGCAACGATCATTGAGGACCTGTTGCGGCCGGTTTTAATCGGCCAGCCATTTGATGGAACTCGCGAAAAGATGGAATGGTTGTGGGATGAAATGTATGCCAGCATGCGAGTGCGTGGGCAAACTGGTGGATTCATGTTGGACGCCATGGCTGGTGCGGACATTGCTCTTTGGGACCTTGCCGGTAAACTTCATGGCAAGTCCGTTTCGCGGCTGATTGCCGGCGATGCGGCAAAGCAAATTGTTCCCGCTTATTTGAGCGGACTAACTGGGGCCACGTTGCATGACAAATTGGAATTTGCCGCGAAGCACTATAGCGCAGGGTTCCGTCTATTCAAACTATTCCACGATAGTGATGTGGCTTCACTGCTGGCATTGATGGATGCACTTCGAGCCAAATTAGGACTTGATGCGCAATTCGCGGTGGATGCGCTTTGGCGATTGGATTGGCATGCTGCTTGTGCGTTTGATCGCGAATTGGAAACGCGGAATACGTATTGGTTGGAAGCTCCGCTGATGCCTGAAGATGCCGTTGCCCACAAGGACTTAAATGACTTCACCCGAACGCCACTGGCGCTGGGGGAATCCTACAGGACCACTTTTGAAATGGAACCGTTCTTTGAACGGGGTGCCTTCAAATTTCTACAGCCTGATTTAGGTCGCACGGGCATTACCGGGGGCTTACGCTTGGCGGCTCGGGCGGCTGAACTGGGCATGGAAGTGGTACCGCATGTGAGCATTGCCATGGCACCCCAAATTGCAGCGGCTCTGCATTTCGCCGCTGCTGCACCAGCTTGTCGTATTTGTGAATACAACCCGGCTGTGGTGGAAATTGCCAACCGTTATTCGTCACAAGCAATTGCAGTGGAGGGAGCGAATTACAGGCTGACGGACGCACCTGGGCTTGGAGTCACTGTGAATGAGGAAGCTCTTCGTAAAGACATAGTGAGATAATAAGCGGTTATGCCAGTGCGGTTAAAAGATATTGCTGTTGAACTTGGTGTTTCGGTGGTGACCGTCTCCAAAGTGCTGCGAAACCATAGCGACATCAGCTTAGAAACTCGCAATCGCGTGTTGGAGCGGATGAAGCAGTTGAACTACCGCCCCAATCTTGCTGCACGAGCTTTGGTTACCGGCAAGACCAACATGATTGGCTTTGTGGTTCCCGATTTGTTGCATCCGTTCTTTGCCGAAGTGGCCAAAGGGTTAACCAAGATCCTTCGCAAAAGAGGCTACTGTCTGGTGATTGCTTCTTCAGAAGAAGATCCGGAATTGGAAAAGCAGGAAATTGAACATCTACTTGCCAGACGGGTGGATGCGTTGATTGTAGCTTCCACCCAGGTCAACGCCAATAGTTTCGCCCAGGCAGAAGAACAGAAAACTCCATTCGTTTTGATTGATCGTTTCTTTGAAGGACTTTCGGCAAATTTTATTGGAGTGGATGACGAAAAAGCTGGCTACCTGGCTACTCGACATTTGATTGAACAAGGTTGCAAGCGCATCGCTCACATTCGAGGTCCACAGGGCAGTTCCGCATTGGGCCGGGAAATGGGGTATCGTCACGCGCTGAAGGAAGCTGGACAGGAAGAGATTGTGGTGGCTAGCGCATCCATGGATGACCAAGCCGACGCCCGCGGCTATGATGCCATGAATACTTTGCTGGAACTTTCGCCGCGTCCCGATGGGGTGTTCTGCTTTAATGACCCCAATGCGATTGGAGCTTTGACAGCGTTGCTGGATGCCGGGGTGAAGGTGCCAGAAGAAATCGCAGTAATCGGCGTGGGAAATCTTCACTATGCCGGATTGCTTCGCGTCCCATTGAGCAGTGTGGATCAGGATAGTTCAGCACTAGGTGAAGAGGCTGCCAAAATGGCTCTTCGGTTGATAGAAGGTAAGATCACTTCACGGCCAAAAAAAGTTCTATTGGAACCGAAATTAGTTATCCGCACTTCAACTTTGCGGAATGCCCAGAAGTAGTGCATCGCTGTTTTCCAGACGACCGCTAGGCCAAGTGCGGTTCATCATGGTTCCAATCACATGTTGCACCGCTTCCAGTAGCGCGGGGTCATTCGTGCTGGCTACTGTTTTCAAATTACGATCCACTTCAGCAACTGATTTCATACCGACGAGTGTGGACGCAACGGGCAGGTAATCCAGTGCAAAGCGCAGTGCAACTTCGGGAAGCGAACCACCAAGTTTTTGGCAATATTCAAACGCATCGTGGCTCACTTTCTTTAATGCTTGCGGGGCTGGGTGCCAATCTGGTGCACCTGATTGGGTGAGCATCCCCATGTGCAAAGGTGAGGCGTTGATTAAGCCAACATTCAATTTCTTTGCCACCGGAGTCAAGTAGCGGTCCAGGTCCTGAATCATCAAATTGTAGCGGCAGTAGGAAAGAACAACATCGAGTAGTTTTGTTTCTACAGCTTGCTTCAACACACCTAATGGCAGGCCCGATACGCCGATGTAACGCGTCTTACCCTGTTGCTGGATTTTGCGAAGCGCGGGAATCGTTTCTTCCAAAATCTGCCGCATGTCGCCGAATTCAATATCGTGCGCCAACAGGATATCCACGTGGTCCGTGCGCAGACGGGTTAGAGATTCATCAATGCTATGGTGCAAACGAGCAGCAGAGAAATCGAAATTATCTAAACCATAACGACCGCACTTTGTCATCAACACAACTTCGTTACGATGACCTTCCAGTGCTGCACCAAGCCGTTCTTCAGCCAGCGTCAAGCCGTAATAAGGAGAGACGTCAAAGAAGTTGATGCCCTGATGAATAGCATGGTGAACGGCCCGTGTAGCGTCCTCAGGATTTGTTTCTCCATATGCGTTACCTAAAGGGGCGGCCCCAAATCCGAGAATCGAAACTCTTAAATCCGTACTGCCAATTTCGCGATATTCCATCATTGCCATTCAACCAAGCGGGAATTTACATAATCGCATAGTTGCGGTCTATCCATCACTCACGACACAATAGCGGCCATGCAATCACGTCGCGATTTTGCCCGATCCGTGGGCCTTGGTGCCGCAACACTCCCCACTTTATTTGGTGCTTCAGAAAAGCCGAATATCGTATATATACTGGCCGACGATCTTGGATGGGGAGATCTTTCCTGCTACAACCCAAAGACCCAAGTGCCCATGCCTAATGCCGCACGGCTTGCCAGCGAAGGGATGAGGTTCAACGATATGCACTCGCCTTCAGCGGTTTGCACTCCTACGCGCTATGGCATTCTCACTGGTCGCTATTGCTGGCGAAGTCGATTGAAAAGTGGTGTACTGCAAGGCTATTCTCCCAACTTGATTGAGCCAGGAAGAATGACCGTCGCCACGTTGCTTAAAGATCAAGGCTACACAACGGGCTGCATTGGGAAATGGCATCTGGGATTGGGTACGGAGGATAAGACGGATTACTCTAAGCCTTTGCATCCTTGTCCGAACGACCATGGATTCGATTATTTTTACGGCATCCCCGCTTCGCTTGATATGGCTCCATATCTGTTCGTAGAAAATGATCGGGCTACCGAACAACCTTCTGCAGAAACTGCTGGCATGAACGAACCACGCGGTGTTTTCTGGCGTGCTGGACCTATCGGTCCCAACTTCAAGATGGAACAGACGCTGCCCACCATCACCAGCAAAGCTGTGGATTTCATCAACACTCGCGCGCGCGGTGAAAAGCCATATTTTCTTTACCTGCCGCTCACAGGTCCGCATACTCCATGGCTTCCCCTGCCTCAGTTTCAAGGGAAATCGAAGGCAGGAATCTATGGGGATTTCGTGGTTCAAGTGGATAACATTCTGGGTCAGATTTTGCGCGCCGTGGAACAATCTGGAAAGGCGAAAAATACGTTGTTGATTTTCACGAGCGACAACGGCGCGCACTGGACTCCTGAAGACAAGGAGAAATTTCCGAAGCATCGAGCGAACGCAGATTGGCGTGGCCAGAAAGCAGATATCCACGATGCCGGGCATCGAATTCCCTTTCTGGTGCGCTGGCCTGGCAAAGTGAAACCGAATTCCATAAGTGATGAAACATGTTGTCTGACAGACTTCATGGCGACGATTGCCGATCTGCATTTGGTTCTCTTACCGCGTGATGCTGGCGAAGACAGTTTTTCGTTATTGCCTGCCATGCGCGGGGGCAAAACCACACGGCCTGCAGTGGTCCATCATTCGTCAGAAGGCCTATTCGCCATTCGACAAGGCGAGTGGAAGCTGATTGTTGGCAGAGGGTCTGGAGGATTTACGCTACCGAAGAAAATTGAACCCAAGCCCGGTGAAGCGGAAGGGGAACTGTATCATTTGATCAAAGATCCAACGGAAGCCGACAATCTTTATTTAAAACATCCCGAAGTTGTGAAGCGGCTTACCGATTTATTAGATCAATATAAAAGTGAAGGGCGCAGCAGAAGTTAGACGGGTATCCGGTACAAATAAGCGTCGCCCAGCCATCCGCTTTCAAGCGCGAATAATCGCGTCATGTGGATGGCAATGCCCCCAGTTTTGCGATCTTGTCGAGCATAGAAATTGGAGAGCGACAGGATTGGGTCGTCCTCGGCCTGCTTATCATCTACTACTCGAATGCTGCTTCGAATCAACAAACCAGTATCTTGATCTACTTCTCCAATGACGAACGGATATCGTGGACGATTGCCGCGCGGATTCACCGGAGTAATGTTTCCAGCCCAATAAACACGGCCATTTGAATGAGGTATGAGTTGCGAGCAGGCGCTGGGGGAAAAGAATGGTTCCCCATCGTTGTAAGTCCAGGGTGCAGGCTTAGACCAATTCCAGCCGCCATCGTTTGAGTAAGCAATCCAACGGTAGCTGGGCAGATTTGGTTTCTTGTCGTTGGACCCGCGCAGGACGCAAATCCACTTGCCATTGGCCATCCGCGCAAGCGTCGGTTCGTCCATGCCACGGGTGGCACGTTCAGGGTCGGCCTTAATGCGATCTCCTGTTTCCCATTCCAATCGATCACCCTTCCAACGGCCATGCAGAATGGCTGCATCGTGGAACGTATACGCGCCAGCGGGGTTGTAGAGTTTTCCATCGGGACCAAGCGGAGCAACGCTGGTAGGCAACAGAATAGATCCGTCGTGCGCACTTACAGGTATGCAGGTGCTATCGCCCAGCATCACGGAATTCTTGCCACGATACACTTCAGGAAGCGGATGGTCGGCATTGTATTCAGCACCTTTATGAATCACTTGCTGGGTTCTGCCACCGTTGACGGAATAGAAAATATTCCACTGCCGCATGCCTTCCAGCGGATCATCGCTGGGCAACACGCCTTCGACCCAAAAATTAATATAACGACCAGTACGCTGATCTATCCATCCTGGTCGAAGATGTTTGCGCCACATTCCAGTGGTGCGCTTTTCACCGGTGATAACTTTCTGCGATGCACTCCAGGTGGCTCCGTAGTCGTTTGAATGACGGGTATAAGCGATGTCGATGGTGTCCGAGCGGCTCCAATGTTGTTCCACCGAAGTCATCGCGCCGCCAGCCTTTTGGGTGTAATGGGCAATGCCCATCACCGCTGTACCCTTGCCAGGAGAGCGCAAAAAGACTTCTTTGGTAATGTCGCGAGATTGGGCGATGGCGGAAACTGCGCTGCTTAAAAAAAGTCGTCGATTCATTTTCAAAGCCCCGAGGCAAACTTGTGATCGTACTTTGGCGTGTATCCGCGCGCATACCAATCAGGCATTTCCTGCCACCCAACGCCATGATGCAATGCAAATGTTTCAGAGAGCTGAATGGAATCAAGAATGATGGCCATATAGCCATTCTTGGCAAACGAAATACCATGACGCTGATAGATGGTCTTATCCCCGTAGGGCGAATATGCTTGGCCACAAACATAGACAATGGCTGGTAGCTTTCCTTCGTGTTTCTTGGGGACATACAGATTGCCCGTGACACAGATCTTGGGCATGCTTTCAAATACAATTTTCTCAACGGTGTAATCGCCCTTGTCCAAAGTGCCTGTAATCCGTACGTTCAAAGGAGTTCGTGCAGGCCAAGGCAACAGTCCCAGCATGTCGCGCATTTCTTCCAAGCGTTTGGCGCGGACTGGTTCCCACGTTTGTGGAGATGCTAATTCGGTGACCGCTTTCTTCGTGATGACCGATGCCCGGTTGACCAAATACTGAGTTACCGCTTGTTTGCTTGCAAGCATGCGCTGAAAGGCCTCTTGATCCGGTTGAGCCGAAAGTGGGATTGCCAGCAGAATAAAGAAAGCGCGCATGAAGCGGATTATGTCACGAATTGTGAACTTGATTGCTGAGCCTGGCAATGAGTAATATTCGATGGCACTTAATTTTCGTAAAAGCATTATGATGGATTCCATGCCTATTGCCAGTCGTCTAGCAGTTCCGTTCGCCTTGTGCGCCAGCTTGCTCTTGCCCTTAATCGTTACGGCCAAGCCCGCCAAGGGTAAGTTTCTGATGTATGTGGGAACCTACACCAAAGATAAAAGTAAGGGCATTTATGCCTACCAGTTCGACGCCGCTACGGGCGATGTGAAAGAGCTGGGTCTGGCCGCAGAGGTGGATAATCCTTCGTTTGTGGCCATTCATCCGAACGGCAGAAATTTGTATGCCGTCAGCGAAAGTTCTTCAATTGAGGCCAAGAGAGATGGGTTCGTTACTGCATACACAATTGACAAGCAATCTGGCAAGTTGACCAAGATAAACGATGTGCTTTCCGGTGGTGGTGGGCCTTGCCATCTGGTGGTGGATAATACCGGTAAGACTTTGCTGGTAGCGAACTATGGCACGGGAAGCGTTGCGTCGTTCCCCATCAATGCCGACGGCTCCTTGAAGCCCGCAGCCACCATTGATCAACACAAAGGATCGAGTGTGGATAAGCAGCGGCAAGCGGGTCCGCACGCTCATTCAGTAAATTTATCGAAGGACAACCGATTTCTGATTGTGGGTGATTTGGGGTTGGATCAGGTGATGGTCTACAAGCTGAATGCCATGAATGGGACCATTGCGGCAAACGATCCTCCCTTCACCAAAATGGCCCCTGGCAGTGGTCCGCGCCACTTCAGCTTTCATCCATCGGGAAAGTATGGCTATGTGATCAATGAAATGGCGTTGACCGTTACGGCATTCCAGTGGAACGCCAAACTAGGCACGCTAAAGGAAATTCAAAC
This sequence comes from Acidobacteriota bacterium, assembly GCA_031394025.1. Classification (GTDB taxonomy): domain Bacteria; phylum Acidobacteriota; class Terriglobia; order Bryobacterales; family Bryobacteraceae; genus JANXSF01. The sequence goes on along the minus strand of JANMWO010000330.1, from coordinate 13,824 downwards.
TATTTCTACCTTGCCAAAGGATGCGGATCGAACAGGTGCATCTACGGCTGAGGTGCTGGTGCATCCATCGGGCAAGTGGTTGTACGGATCAAACCGCGGCCACAATACCATTGCGCTATTCAGTATTAATCCGATGGACGGTACGTTAACCGCCGTCGATCACACCTCAACACAAGGCAAGGTTCCACGTAACTTTCGCATTGATCCTACGGGAAATTATCTGTTTGCTGCGAATCAGAATTCTGACAATATTGTGATGTTCCGTATTGACCAGACCAACGGCAAACTTACGCCCATGGGCAAGCAACTGGAAGTGGGCGCGCCGGTGTCCATCCGCTTTCTTGCTTTGAAATAACGTGCTCCGCCATCGAAAATGTGACGGTTGCACTGGTTGGTTCAGGTATGAAAGCATCCAAGTCGCTTGCCGCAGCCACGAAGAAGAGGGCGAATGCTTCAAGGTAAAGTGATTTTGATTACCGGTGCAGGTCGGGGGATCGGACGCGAAACTGCGATTCGATTGGCGCAAGCCGGGGCCAGCATCGTACTGGTATCACGCAGTGCGGATGAGTTGGCCCAGACTGCGGCTGTTATTGAAACCCACGGTGGACAGTCGCTTGTGCTTGTGGCCGATGTTACGGAAGATGGTTGCGCGCATCGAGTAATAGATCAAGTGCGGGGCAAGTTTGGACGGCTGGACATACTGGTGAACAATGCTGGTGTGGCGGGACCTGTTGGGCCGGTTGCCGATACGGACATGGAAGCGTGGTGGCGTTGCTTGGAAGTGAATCTGAGGGCGCCTGTTATGTTCGCTCAAGCCGCACTGGCGTTGATGACGGAAGGAAGAATCATCAACGTGGCAAGCGGCGCGGGCACATTTGCGATTCCATATTTTTCGGCATATGTTACCAGCAAGTGCGCCTTGATTCGATTCTCTGAGGTATTGGCGAAAGAAGTGGCGCATCGGGGCATTAAAGTATTTGCCATCGAACCGGGAACAATTCGCACGTCACTCGCTACGAATACCATGCAATCAAGCGATGCGAAAAAATGGATTCCATGGCTGGAAGACATCTTTACCCAAGGGCGCGATGTTCCAGCGTCTCAAGCCGCAGAGTTTATATTCCAACTTGCGTCAGGGCAAATGGATGAAATGAGCGGGAGATTCTGCGTGGTAGACGGACGCTCCGGGACGCTGCAGTTTGTGGAAAGCGCAGTCTAATCCAAGGCAGCGGCAATCGCCATTTCTACGAAGGCATTCTTTTCATCGCTACCACCTTCGCGATGGATCATGAAAATGCCGATCATGTCGCGCTTGGGATCAATGAAATAATACGTGCCAAAGCGTCCGCCGTGACCGTAGGTTCCAATGGACATCAGTTGTGATTCGCCTGCAGCATCCTTCACTACCGAAACTCCCAGCCCCCATCCGTACCCAGGACCACTGGTCTTCAGATCCGCAGTGTGATTGGTTGTGATTAGGTCGACCGATGCCTTCGACAGAAGACGGACACCCTGATACTCCCCCCCGTTGAGCATCAGTTGATATAGCGGAAAAAGGTCACTGACGGTGGAATATAAACCGCCTTCAGGTAGTGGATACTTAGCGTTTTCGCGAAATTTCATGGCACCTTCGCCCAACGGGTCAGATGTATACTTCAACGTCTTGCCATCTTTCAGGATGTAAGCCGTGGGCATGCGGTTGAACTTTTCTTTAGGCGGATAGATAAATGTGTCGTTCATTCCTAGTGGCTTGAAAATCTTCGTCTCCAGATACTTTTCAAAGGGCATGCCGGAAAGCACTTCAATGATACGACCGAGTGCGGCCACACCCATGTTGCTGTAAGACCATTTTGTTCCGGGCTGAAATAGTAACGGTTGCTGCGAGGCCACAAGAATCACTTCAGCCAATGTCTTGTGAAGCGCTCCATGCAATTCCCCAATACCAGGAGGGGGATTTTGCATCATACCGGACGTGTGCGTCATCATGTCACGAATCTGCACGGGTCGAATCGGCTTCACCAAAGTGATGGATTTATCTGCATTTACTTCTCCCACTGATTGGCCTCGAAATTCTGGCAAATATGTTTCCACGGGATCTGAAATGGAAAGCAAGCCTTCTTCGGCTAACATTAGGATGGCCATAGCAACCACGGGTTTGGTCATGGAGTGAAGTTGAAAAATAGCATCGGTGCGCATTGGTTGCTTGGTTTCCATGTCGGTATAACCCACGGCGTCAATCGATGCAACTTGCCCATGTCGCGCGATCAAGGTGACGAAACCAGCAGCGGTCCCCTTATCCACAAAAGACTTCAGCCTTACTGGAATCTTAGCCAGACGGTCTGCGTCAAGGCCAGTCTTCACAGGGTCTTTCACGATTACAACAGGGGAGGCAGCCGTAAGAATCGAGGCAAGGCAAATGGTAAAGACAACATTTCGCATGGGTCTTATTCTATACCTTCTATATCTGAAAATGACCGCCCTAGGTCATTTGACGCAGTGCGCGACATTACCTAACTAGTGATTTTATGCAAAAGCTCAATGAATCAGTGATTTGCCTTTGGCCTTCCAGTTGCAACCAATAAGCATGTGAAAGCCAATCAATTGAAACCACTTTTCCTTGCAGGCATTGCCGTCATAATCTTTGCAACTGCACTTCCATTGAGCGCCGATGTTGCCGCCGGGAAAGCTGCTTTCGACAAGTCCTGCAAATCTTGTCATGGCGCAGATGGCAAAGGAAACGCCGCTATCGCGAAAATGATGAAGGCTGAACTTCGGCCCTTGGGGTCTAAAGAAGTGCAAGCTAAGACCGACGCAGAATTATCCAAAGACATTACTGAGGGCACAGGCAAGATGAAAGGGATTAAGAGCCTTGCCGCCAGCGATGTTAAATCAGTTATTGAATTCGTCAGGACATTAAAGAATTAGGTTGTGAGCGAACATCCCATGCCCGACCCGGCAAACGGATCCGATCAAAAAGGATGGGCCGTACGCATTTTGCCCATCCTCCTTTTTTCTGATAATTGGCTGAGCCGCGCCGGAATATTCCTGGTCACCAGTGCCACCGTCTTCTGGCTTTGGATGTTTGGCATAGGGTCGTCTGCCGGTGGCTATATAGGAATTATTCAGTTCGTTCTTCTGCCCGCAATTTTCTTTTTAGGCCTTGGGTTGATCCCCGCTGGTGTTGCCCTGGACCGTCGAAAGCATGACACCTCTGCTGTCACCACATTCTCCTGGAAAAGTGAGGTGGCAAAAAAGTTGTTGATCTTCGTTGGCACTGCAACAGTGCTGAACGTACTGCTGGGGGCCACTTTCAGCTATCGCGCCGTCACCTATATGGAAGGGAACGAATTCTGCGGAACGGCTTGCCACAGCGTGATGAGCCCGGAGTTCACTGCCTACAAAGCCACGGCTTCGCATTCAAAAGTGGAGTGCGTTGCTTGTCACGTTGGGAATGGTGCGGCAAATTTCATTGAAGCCAAAGTGAACGGCACACGTCAACTATTTCTGATCCTAACGGGCGGCTACCAGCGCCCTATTCCTCCTCCTATTGACCGCATGCATGCGGCAAAAGATACTTGCGGTAATTGTCATTCTGACATGACTGAATCCCCCGGCAAGCTGAAAATCAAATCGAAGTTCAGCGACGAAGGCCAACTTACAAAAACTGCTTTAGTGATGAAAGTTGGCGGTGCAAAATCAGGGAAAGGCATTCATGGGGCACATCTTGGAACAGGTGTAAGCATACGTTACGCTGTGGCAACGGCGGATCGTTCTACGTTTGCCTGGGTGTCTTCCACCAAAGGTGGGGCAACTGTTGAGTACTTTGCCCCAGGTAAAAATAAAGAAAGCATTGCGGGCATGAAGCAGCGGGAGATGTCTTGCCTTGATTGTCACAACAGGCCAAGTCATCAATTTGAATTGCCTGCTGCGGCAGTGGACAAAGCCATGCTGGAAGGCGGCATTCCCACTTCGCTTCCGGGAATTAAAAAAGTAGCAGTTGACCTTCTTGCTAAGCAGTATAGCGAGCCTGAAAAAGCAATCGCCGCCGCCTTGCAATCCCGTTATAAGCAGCCAGTAGAACTTGCTGCCAAGACATTGGCTGCTATTTATACTCGCAACGTTTATCCGCAAATGAACATCACATGGGGCACCTATCCGAACCATATTGGGCACACTGATTCACCAGGATGCTTCCGTTGCCATGGTTCCGATTTGACAACTTCTAATGGCAAACAGATTGCACAGGATTGTAGCAGTTGCCATCAGGTTCTGGCAGTAGATGAGGCAGCACCAAAAATTCTGGAAGATCTTGGTACAGGACGGTGACACTATGACCACACGACTTGGTTTCTTTTTTATCGCGATAGTTGCTGTCTTCGGTGGTGCCTTTGCGACGAACCGTAAGCATGAATTCACACGTCGCGAAAAAGCCTTTTTCGCTGATGTGAAGACGCTGAGTTTTGTGCGTCCAGGCCTTAATCTGAAAATCACTACCGCTTCCGTAGCGGCGGACGGCACCGTCAAAGCGACGGTTCGAATCACTGATCCTAAAGGCGTGCCGCTGGATCGCGATGGCATCATCACCCCTGGCCCGGTGGCGCTCAGTTTCATTGCAGCCTACATTCCCAAAGGCCAAACGCAATATGTCTCCTATACGACGCGCACTCAAGTAAGCAACATCACCAAAGTATCGGCCATTCAAGGCGCTGCGGATACCGGCGGTGTTTTTACAAAAACAGATGATGGCGAATATGTTTATACCTTTCGTACCAAGGCTCCAACTGCCTTTGAATCAAATTCCACTCACACGATTGGTGTGTATTCCTCGCGCAACCTTACAGAGTTCGACCTGGGCACCAACTATGCCAGTGCCACCTTCGACTTTGTCCCTTCGGGAGCCAAAGTAACCGTCGTTCGCGATGTAATTAAAACGGCCACCTGCAACAGTTGTCATGGTGAAATTAATGCTCACGGCGGCGCGCGTCGTGGCATTGAGATGTGCGTCCTATGCCATAATCCGCAGTCCATTGATCCCGATACAGGGAACACCATTGACCTGGCCGTGATGGCTCACAAGATTCATGCTGGTGCCGATCTTCCCAGTGTGAAAGCTGGCGGCAAGTACCAAATCATTGGTTTTAACAACACAGTTGTGGATTATTCCACAGTCGGATTTCCCGCTGACATTCGCAATTGCACCGTCTGCCACATTCAAACCGGCGTGAATGCAGGCACCAATGCCATGCAGCTCTATAACCCAAACAAGGCTGCTTGCGGTTCCTGCCATGACGATATTGAATTCACTTCCGGTAAGACTCACTTGGCTGTGGTGGATGGCCAATGTGGACGATGCCATATTCCAGACGGCAAAGAATTCGATCTCTCCGTGAAGGGTTCGCATACAATCCCTGAATTTTCAGAACAGCTTCCTGGTACCCAGTTGCAGATTCTTGACGTGAAGGATGGCGTGGCCGGCAAGAAGCCTACCATCACGTTTGCTGTCAAAGACGCCAAGGGCAATCCCATTAAACCTGCCGACATGACTTCGTTGAATTTGATCTTAGGCGGCAACACCAAGGACTACACCAACTACGTCAGTGAGACCATCCGAACCGCAATTATGGGAGCCGACGGGCGCGCCAACTATACATTCCTCGCAAGCATTCCCGATACCGCCAAAGGTTCCTTTTCTCTGCTGATGACTGGCTACCGAACCATCAAAGTTGCCAAGCGAGACAGTACTACCGTCGACGCCCGGGACGCCGGTATCAATGTACTTCGCACGTTCTCCATTGACAACTCTCCTGTTGTTGCGCGGCGCAAAGTGGTGGATACAGCCAAGTGCAACGCCTGCCATTTTCAATTGGCACCGCATGGTCGTACGAGAAATCAAGTAGAAGGTTGCGTCATTTGCCATAACCCCACCGGTACCGATGCTGCTCGTCGCACTGCGGCACAATTGCCTGCGGAAGGGATTGACTTCGGCATGATGGTGCATCGAATTCATGCTGGCAAACGACAGATCCGCGACTACTCATTTGCCGGATTCGGCGGCATTGTGAACTTCAACGATGTAGGTTTCCCCAATGATTTAACCAACTGCGCTGCCTGCCATGTCAACGGTTCGGAGAACCTTCCAATTCCCGATACGAATCTGAACGTCGCCGATCCTGCCGGTTGGATTCCTGAGACCGGACCCGCTGCTGCCGTGTGTTCCGGCTGTCATGTCTCAAAAAGTGCCGCTTCGCACTTCCTGCTAAATACCTCAACTCTTGGTGAAAGCTGTGCTGTTTGCCATGGAGTCAATGGAGACTTTTCAGTGAGCAAGGTGCATGCAAAGTGAGAGTGGTCAAAACGATTGCAGTCTTACTGATGGCGCTAGGAGCCCAGGCGGCCACCGATCCCAAGTGGGAAACCTGTGCCCCTTGCCATGGGGATTTAGTTACAGCGTTCTCTCGTAACCAACACGCAACAGCAAAGAACGGATGCGATTCCTGTCATAGTAATGCAGCGAAACATGCTGAGACTGCTGATCCGGCATTGGTCGGAAATCCAAAGAAGGCTGCGCCAAAAGCGGGTGAAGCAACTTGCTTGGCCTGTCATAAGAATCATCCATCGCAAGTGGGGCAAGTGCGCTCAGGGCATGGTCGCGGTCAGGTTGCCTGCACCAGTTGCCATAGTGTTCACGCTCCGCCCACGCCACAAACAGCTACTAGTCGCAACCAGCAGTGCTTTAGTTGTCACGCCGAAACGCGAGCCCAATTCGCCAGGCCCTTCTCTCATAAATTGACGCAAGGGCAGTTGAATTGCACGGACTGCCATAATCCACATGGGTCTTTCAATGGGCGTGCTCTGGCATCGGCTCAACGGCACGGGTCGAATGAACCAGGGTGCATTCAATGCCACACCGATAAGCGCGGACCATTCCGTTTCGAACATGCTCCAGTGCGTCTTGAGGGTTGTGCATCTTGCCATGAACCTCATGGTTCAACCAATCCCCGGATGCTGGTGCGTCAGGATGTGGCTACGCAATGTTTGGAATGTCATGCCAATCTGCCCGGTGCTGCGCTTGCTGCAACTCGTCAAGTGCAAGGTGTGTTGCCGCCTGCCTTTCATGATTTGCGTGATCCCTTCTATCGCAATTGCACTGTGTGCCATACCAGGATTCACGGGTCGCATGTGAACAGAGCGTTTCTTAAATGAGAAAGCTACTTTGGTTGTTCCTATTCATTCCGATTGCATTTGGCCAGCAAGCTTCCGCACCTGAGCCAGCAAAAGCGGAGCCTACTGCCGACGCGTTGCCCACCGGATCTGTGGAGCTTGGCTATCGCTTCATCCCGACCTTGAACGGCAGCATTCCCACCTATCGTTCCATCGTCAATCTGGGTGAAGGACCGCGCATTCTCGCTGGCGAAATCAACTTTCCAGGTGGAAAGTTTTACGACACACTATTTCTCCGCTTGAACAATTGGGGCGGCGATCCTTACAATTCCTTCCGCCTGCTTGCCGAAAAGCATCACGTTTACCGTGCCACCATCAGCTATCGAAACTCAGCCTACTTCAACGCATTGCCATCCTTCGCCAATCCGCTGGGCACCTTCAACCAACGCAGTTACGATCAGAAGCAGCGGTTTTTCGATGCTGATCTGGACCTGCTTCCTGGCCGGCGATTGTCGCCATTTGTCGGAGTCGGTCGGCAGGCTGCACGTGGCAGCGGCGTCAGTCCCATGGTGTTCGATGGCAACAGCTACGCAGCCGTCTCCCATGTTGACTATGCCTACACCACTGCCCGCGCTGGTTTGCGTTGGACCATGGAACGTTTTCACATCACCCTGGAACATTCCGAAGGCAAGTTCCATGATGATCAGACGTTGAAGATTGATTCCCGTAATACAGGGGATCGGCTACGCAGCTATTTGGGGCAGACGCTGTTTGTATCGAATGGTCAGGATGCGTATGGAATTCAGGGTCGCAACGGTACCACTGGGGTTCATGCCACTGCATCCCCAACGAATTGGCTGGATTTATCTGGACAGTATTTCTATACGCAGACCAACACCAAGGCATCGTTTGCTGAGAATGCTTCAGGATTATTCATCTTGCTGGATCAACTGCGCTTCACCAGCGGAATTCAATCGTTCCTGAAGAACGAATCGAACCAACCACGCACCGCCGCTAACTTTGCCGCCGACCTGCGGCCCTTTAGCAAGCTACGCATCATTGAATCAGTCAGCACAGATCGTCTGCACAACGACGCAACAATTCCAGTAATCTGGCATTACAATGAACAGCGTTTAGAAGCCTTTCTGGATGTCACAAAATGGTTCACCTTGCGCGCCGGGCACAAATATACTTGGGGTGAATCGTACACGCCGCCCAGCCAATTAGATGTGGCCACCGGGTTGGAACGTGCCCGTCTTCGTAGACAATCCTTCCTTGGCGGTGCTGTTGTTCGACCGCTGAAGAATCTGACCATCAACGCCGACGTTGAAGTTGCCAGCGGAGATCGCGCCTGGTTCCGCACCACACTTACTGATTTTGATTCCACTCGTCTGCGCGCTCGCTATCAACTGAACGCACATTGGATTGCAGCGGCACACTTTCTTCGCGTCAGTGGTGGCAACCCTTCCTGGGCTGGAAACTACAGTTACTCGAACACTGCTGGTGGCGCGTCAGTTCAGTGGACTCCCTCTACAAAATGGATGGCACTTGCTGAGTATTCGCGTGGATCTTTACTCACTGATATTCTCTACCGCAACCCGGAAAACTTCGGGGCCATTCGCTCGCTATACCGCGATGATTCGCATGCAGCCACATTGCTGGTAGATGCCAATGTGGCTGCTCGATTGAAGTTGTCGGCTGGCGGCACTTTACTGAAAACCAGAGGCAGTCGGTCCACTGCTTACTATCAACCTCAAGGCCGCATTACCGTTCCCGTGCGCAAGTCCTGCGAACTGTTTGGAGAGTGGCGATACTATGGATTCGGAGAATTCTTCCTTTATCCCGAATCGTTCCAATCGCACCAAGTGACTGTTGGATTACGGTTGATGCGCTCTACGGCTAAGTAACAACGCTGTTTCTAAGCGCGTGCCTTGCCCATTGCTGTATCAATCTTCACTGCCGAATATCCACCTTGCGATTTGAAGTAGAAATACAAACCAGTGAAAATTACCGTCAGCACCACTGGCAATATAGCAACGTATCGGAATGCCGCCGAAGCGCCTTCCCGTTCATACCATCCACCCATGAAAGGCAAAATAAACGCGATCGCAAGATTGCCCGTACCGCCCATCAAAGCCAGTGCCAGCGGTCCGCCTTTGGGGAATCGTTCTGAGGTCACGCCCAACATCAGCGGCCAGAAATATGTCTTACCAACTCCGAACACTGTCGCTGCCAGAAAGGCTTCTGTCGGGCTGGTCACAGTGCTCAACCAATATAGGCCGATGGCGGTAAGGATTGACGACACAATTAAAATGGCGATGGGAGAGAATTTATGAGCCACTCCGCCAAAGAAGAAGCGCAGCACAAACATGAGGCCCGCAGTATAAACCAGAATCAGAATGCCTTGCATATTGGCCAATTTTCCCATCACTGAACTTACCCATTGGTCTGGTCCTAGTTCGGCGGAAGCGGTCATCCACATGCAAATCCACAGCAAAATAAACAACGGCTTCATCAAGTCGCCCATCATTTCCGAATTTGATACGCCAGCTTCTACGCGCTCTGTTTGAGGAAATTTTTCATTCCAAATCATTGCCGCAAAGATCACCGCTGGAATCATGATCAGCCCCAGTTTAAGCTGCCATCCAAAGGTCATTGTTGCTGCCGCCACACCTGCCACGTCCAATCCCATAGCCTTGGTCAATGCGTAAGAAGCCAAGCCGCCAACAATCAACCCTCCCGGCCACCAGGCATGCAGCAGATTCATACGGTGCGTCTTGTCGTTGGGAAACATGGTTGCACATAACGGGTTAATCACACCTTCCACCAGACCTTGCGCCAAGCCCAGCGTCAACATTGCTCCGTACAAAATAAGGTAGGGTGTGTCGGTTAAACCAATAGGGCCAGTAGGCCGCGGCGCGAAGATAATTGCCAGTACCGCAATCACGTAAAAGCTTGCCGATACCAGCAGCATTCGTCGCATTCCTAACCAATCCACCAACGCTCCACCAATGAGGATGGACAACGTGAACCCGTAAAATGCCGGGCTCAATATAAATCCAATCTGTTCCTTCGTCAGATGGAAATCTGCGCCCAACGAGTCAAGAATATCTCCTCGGATGGAAAAGACCATGGAGGTGGTTATGAGTGCGATACAACTCGCAATGAAAAGCTTCTTGGTGTTCATGCTCAACGAAGTATACAACAACCGTACTTGCTTTGAACGTTACATCTTTAATCTATTTATTTACACTGGGCGGGGGCGCTGTCGATGGTGGCGTAGGCTTGCCATCCATCGTATGCGGTTCCATCAACTCCACCCGCGTACCGTCGGGGTCGTAAAGATTCATCTGTCGCTTGCGATTTGTCCCCGTGCGGATTTCCATCGGCTTCGAATAACCCTTGCTGGCAGGCCGTGATTGAAGATCGGCTTTGGCCTTTTCAATATCTTCAACAAACAAACAAATATGATGCGCCGTGCCGCGTTTGGTTGGCTCTGGTTGCGCCCCATCGTACAGCATCAATTCAATGTAGTCATCCCCATCTGGAACCTTCATATTTACCCAGTTCAAAATCTTTCCATCACGGCTACCACGCCAAAATTCCTGGAAGCCCAGAATGTCGTGATAGAACTTTTGAGATGCTTCCAAATTGCCCACCAAAATGCCAAAGTGGGCCATCCGCGTGGAGATCCGTTGAGCCCCAAGGAACTTACCTTTCTCCCGAACCGATGCACCCCCGGCAAGGTATTGAACAAATTCCAGCGTATGCCCATCCGGATCTTTTACGCTGAAGCTGCGATTGCCAATCCGATTATTACTGAGCTTTTCCGGAACTTTTACGCCCTTCGCCCCTAGGTAAGTGCGCATGCCTTCAATATCGTCTGTCTCGACGGAGACGTGATTCAGTCGATCTGAATCCTTTTCTTTTTCAGGGAATATTTCCAAATACTGCCGTTCATTGATCTTGATAAAGGTCAACGATAGTTCGCCGCTTGGCGTTTTCAAATCGAAGGGCTCCCCATATCCCAGTAGGTCCTTATAAAAGGCCCGCGACTTTTCTACATCGGCAACGAACAGGGCAACGTGTGCCGCACCGGTAATCTTTGGTCTTGGTGGCTCAACGGCCATTGCCTGCAAACAAAAAAGCAGCAGGATAAGAATTCGCATGGTCCCAGCATACAATTATCACGAGACACATGACTCACAAGATACAATAGCCCAATGGATCGCAGGAAACTTCTCTTCGGCTTGGCTGCCGCTTCCAGTCAACTATACGCGCAAAAAACGAAACTCCAGGAATGGAAACCAATTTTCAATGGACATAATCTGGACGGCTGGCAAGTGCATGGTCAGGTGCAATGGTCGGTAGTGGATGGGATGTTGATTGGCAGGTCCCCACGCCCCAATCGAAAGCCCTTCGGCGAATGGCCCATCGCTGAACAGCAGTATCGAAGTTGGGTAACGCAGCAAGCTTGGCTTTATACCGAAGCCGAGTTTGAACAGTTCGATCTTCAATTGGAATATTGGATTCCAGAAGGTGGCAACAGCGGAGTGTCCATTCGCGATTCCTCACGTGGCGATAAGTCCTACGGCGTTTCACCGCAAGTGACGCCAGCCCATATCGGCTATGAAATTCAGATCATTGATGACGGCGTGCAACCGTACCCTTCCGGCAGTATCTACAAATTTGCAGCAGCCCCGAAGGAGCTTCATAAGAAGGCCCAATGGAACAAGTTGGAAATAGAATCGCGCAAAGAAATGATTCGTACACGACTGAATGGCAAGCCAGCAGCAGAATTTGTCGGCGATCCGCAACGTCCCAATCGCGGTCCAATCGGGCTGCAATTGCACGACCGGTACAGCTTAGTAATGTTCCGCAACATTGCCATCAATGTTCATTAGCCGCATGGCTACCAAAGATTTTGTCAAACCAAAAAATCGCTCATGCCGCACGGTCGCATCCAGAAACAATTGCTTTAAGCCTGAATAGTCAAGCAGTCGAATGTCGTTGAGAAAATGCTCGAAGTAGAATTCGCGTTCTTGCCGAGTTGCCTTGGACAGTATTCCCCAGAAAGTAACGTAAGGGACAAGCCACGCCTGCATGCTTCGAGGCGCCCAATGGATGACTGGTGTCATTAAATGCTGTTCCACCGGAACGAAGTTGTTTGGTGTCTTCACCCAAAAGCCTTGTCCCACACGGGCAATCTCAGCCGCCAATTGTTGCTGGTTGATACGCTTCCTTACGTTCTCAATAATGGAGTTTGAAAAAACTATGTGGAACGATTGATCACGGAACGGAAGCCGACGGCCAACGGCGAAGACCAGGTGTTGCCGATCATCTTCGGGTTCGGCGGCCCGGGCATATTCAGGTAAATGATATGTGGTCGCTCTTCGGGTGGCAGCATTCGCCAAATAGCATTCGCCAAATAGCCGGATTACCCCCACATCAAGGGCTTGCATTGCGGGATGGACACCGCACAAGCGTGCAAACTCTCGCATGCGGTGTCTGCGGAAATGGCGGCTTAAGCGGCGAACATTCCTTTTATCTTGTCATGACTTTTGCCTGCCATGACTTGGACCCAGCGTGAAGTCACCCAATTAATGCGGGTCTTTTGCCGCCATATAGCTATTGCCCTAATGGTTGCAACGTTCCTTTCTGGATGGAAACGTGCAAGAGAAAGAGCAGAGGTGAACATTATGGATACGAAACTTGCTCGATTTCAAGAAACCCTTCCGGACTTCACCAAAGCGGTGGGTTTCATTGCTGGTGTCATTGGAACGCTGGGTGCCGGTGCAGGACTGATGTATTTGTTCGATCCTATCCGAGGCAGAGCCCGACGTGCTCAACTACGTGATCAGGCTACAAAGTTACTTCATAAAAGCGGAACAGAATTTGAAAGAACCGTTCGAGATCTGGAGCATCGCGCCGAAGGGGTGTACGCCGATGTCCGCACTCAATTAACACCAGAAAAGCCAGTAGGCGATTCCAAACTGGAGGCTCGAATCCACACACGGTTGGGACGCGTAGCTACGTTTCCGCGAATGCTGCGGGTGATGTCACTTTCTGGAGACATAGTGCTGGGTGGCTTTGCCCCAATTGAGGAAGTGGAAAAAATAGTCAAGGCGGTCAGTGAAGTGTCGGGAGTGAAAACCGTTGAAAATCGGATTGAAGTTCCCTTGATGGCGGAAGCGGCAGCAAGGTAAATGAGGGAAAGGCCTCCTGGTCTTGAAAGCAACGTCGGAGCCGACCGGCCAGGAGGGCTATCCGTTTTTAGAAAATTGAAGCCTCGGACGCGGTAGAATAAGAGAGTCTGTGTTTTAGAACTCCCTCATTAGACATCGTGCCCGGGTGGCGAAATCGGCAGACGCAACGGACTTAAAATCTACCTAACCTGTTTATTAACAATTGCTTATGGTTGCAACTGCTAGACCGGTTGCCCGGTGGTTAGCAACCCTGAACATCGCTTCTAAGCGTGGGGTGGCTACAGTTTTGGCTACAGTTTTTGATCCTCTCCACCGAGCGTGATGTCCGAATCAATCAAAGCAGTGATCCTGCGGGGTAGGGGGAGTGAATTCCCTCACCGTGTAAGACTGAAGACCGCTACGTGCGACAACGCGTAAAATCCCGAAATCGGCGAAGAGTTAAGCAATTTCTTGTTGG
>JANMWO010000350.1:0-6297 GCA_031394025.1 Acidobacteriota bacterium | reverse complement strand
CCTTTCTTGATCAAATAATTGCGCGCCACCCCGCCTTCTGTGAAATCGGGGTCGCCTCCGGCACCGCCGGTTGTCATCATCATTCCCGCGAATCCCTTGCCATACAATGTTAAACCGTGGTCCAGACGGGCCTTCAAAACCGGCGACGGTCGTCCACGATATTCAGCAGCACCCAATACTAAAATCACGTCAGCAGGCTTTGCTTCATCCACTGTCGATTGCAGACGAATTTCATCGCATAGGCGTGCCAACCAGACACCCCATCCAACCAACAAACCAGCGAAGATGATGACAAACACCCGCCGTGTCATGGGTTCAATTTGATCTTTGACAGATAGATGTTTGTCTTGCCTTCATGCGAAGAATAGTAGCTCATCCATAGCATGCCTTTGTACCAAACCATGCCAGGGTAACTGGTATCTCCGCTGGAGGGCAAAGTAAGTTCAGGGGTGTAACCGTCTTGCGTTAAAAATCCAACAGCCGTGCTATATTTCGGCACTTGACGAGAGTCACGTCCAGCGGCGATGCTGCGACCATCTTTGAGAATAATGAAATTGGGCCCACCAATGGAATGATTGGCGCTGGTCCATTGCCATTCCGTATAAGGCGGCTTGCTAACACCGATTCTTGCTTTGTTCTCTGGACCATCACGACGCATCAACAGCATGGCGTCGCCATTTTTCAAGAAGCGTAAAGTGGATTCATTGGGATGACCTGGAACATCCAGCGTGGTGAGTTTATTCCAGGAAATGCCGTCGGCTGAATCAAACAGAGTCACAATCCAGTTCACTTTATTAACAGGTGAAGAATTGTAGCTGACCCCGTAAGCGTGGCCTTTAAACCAAGTAACACGCCACAGCCATTCCCCATCGGTCAAGACTTTTTGTGGCGGAGTCCACTGCTTACCGTCTTTCGAAAACAGCACGCGTGGTTGCTTGCCCTTTAAGACTCTGGTGCCTTCGTAGATTGACCCGCCCGCAACCATCATCAAACGGCCATCCCCGGTTATAGAGAGTTTCGGGTCGCGAAGGTCGACCCCAGTTTCTTCAATCAGCGCCGCCGATTCCCACTTGGCTCCGTCCTTCGATTCCAATACGCGGAGCTTCCCATCACCACCCACATGGGCTTCAGATTCACGAAAAGTGCAATAGAATCGACCTTTGTAGCGGATCAGGTCAGTGAATGCGTTGTGATTCCCCTTATCCCAGATCTTTGTATTGGATTGCAGTTCCAGCTTTGCCGCCGGGCTGGGCAGGCAACAAATCGCGCTGAATAACAGGGCGGTCAATTTCAATAGGAGTCCTCCCATAACTTCACGCCACCGTAGATGCCATTGGTATTGGGAGTAATTTTTGAGTTCTCGGGAAGCTCGCCCTTAATGTGCTTTGTGTTGCCACCGCCTATATAAAGTTGATCGTAGTGAAACAGGTTGAACCAGTTTTCAATGGCCTCGCGCAGAGCCTTGTTCCAATCTTTTACCCCGTACTTATCCAACGCTTTCTTACCCAATAAGTCTTCATAGGTTTTCCCTTTGCGGAAAGGGTGATGAGCCATCTCTAAGCTGGCAGCAAGTTTGCCGTGTTGAAACAACGATGATCCCAACCCGGTGCCAAGGGTGATTACCAATTCCAGCCCAATCCCATCCACTGCCCCATAACCTTGCACTGCTGCGTCGTTCGCAACGCGCGCGGGCTTACCGAACTTTTTCACCAACGCATCTTCCAACGGAAAGTTCTTCCAGGATTTATGCAGGTTCGGCGCGGTAAGCACAACCCCCTTCTTCACTACCCCAGGAAAACCCACCGCAATACGATCAAACGGTCGTTCCTTTTTTGCAAGCTCCTCTATCACAGAAAGAATGCTTTCAGGCGTTGCTGGACGGGGCGTTGCTTTGCGTTGAAATTCCGCATTGGGGCGGCCATCGTCATTCAGCGAGTCCAGCTTAATTCCAGTGCCTCCGATATCGACAGCTAAGGTAAGCGGGTGTTTAATTGGTTTAGTTGGTTTGGTGCTCATCAGCATTCATTGTCTGACATTTTTAAAGACAAAAATATCCGGAAGCCTCCACCCCTAAACACAATGGGTGACGCTTCCGGATTCGAGTGGGAAAGACTGGTTTATTGCAATGTGACAAAGAAGCTATGGCCGCCACGGTTGACTAACAACACCGCTTCACTGCCCGCACTCTTCATTTCCTTGCGGAACGCATTCGCCGACACAACCGGCTTACGATTCACTTGGACAATCACATCGCCTTTGCGTAATCCGGAGTGCGCCGCAAAGCTATCCGGATCAAGGTTGCGAATCACTACGCCCTTGGTTTGTGGAGACACATCCAAACGTAGGGCTGCATCCGGGGTCAATTCCTCAACATCAATCCCGCCTGCGGCTTGCTCATTACTTTCCGATTCCTGATTTAGACGACTGTTCTTCGCCGTTAGCTCACCCAATTTGACCGCGATCGATTTCGCCTGGCCGTCACGGATCAGTTCCAGTTCAACTTTTGATCCAGGCTCGGTCATCGCAATGCGATTGCGCAGTTGGTTATTATCGTCCACCGGCTTGCCGTTCATGCTGGTGATTACATCGCCTGCTTTTATGCCAGCTTCTTCCGCTGGACTATTTGGTGTGACGTCGCCAATCAGCGCGCCCTTTGTGTCTTTCAATCCGAAGGTCTTGGCCAATGCGGGAGTCACAGCTTGGACCACTACGCCCAGTTGCGCCCGCTTCACACTTCCGTTCTTTAACAACTGATCCATTACACCTAACGCCATGTTGCTGGGAATGGCGAAGGCCACTCCGTTATTGCCGCCAGAACCCGACATAATAGCGGTGTTGATGCCCACCAGGTCGCCGTTGCTGTTGACCAACGCACCACCAGAATTTCCTTTATTAACGGCGGCATCTGTTTGAATAAAATCTTCGTAATCTTCAATCCCCAGGCCAGAACGACCCGTTGCACTGACGATTCCCTGGGTCACGGTTTGACCAATGCCGAAGGGGTTACCTACGGCCAGCACAGTATCACCAACTTCAAGCGTTGAGGAATCGGCGAACTTTAAATACGGCAAGCCGCTGGCTTCAATCTTGATTACGGCGATGTCTGTTTTTGGATCGGTACCCAACACTGTTGCCTTGAATTCGCGCTGGTCGCGCAAGCGAACTCGAATATCCGTGGCCCCTTCCACGACGTGGTTATTGGTCAGCACATAGCCGTCTTTATTGATGATCACGCCGGAGCCAGACCCTTGCGAACGTCGATTGGGCTGCTGTTGCTGCGGACCATCCGGTCCAAAGAATCGGCGAAAGAAAGGGTCCATTTCCGGGCCACTTTCGTTCGATGCTTTCACTACCTTGGTGACGGCAACGTCAACCACGGCTGGAGTTACGCGCTTCACCACATCACGGTATCCAGCCGTTGGCGCGGGGCCACTTGCAACAGTGGCCACAGTGGAATGTTGTTGAACCGCTGTTGCGGCAATGGCCGCAGTAACGCCCACAGCGAGGGCAAGAACCATTGATTTTGTCTTTGTGAGAGTCATAACAATCACAGAATAAACTTTACTGGCAACCATTCCTATACCGGCGTGGCTGTAGATTCGTCTACTGCCTTGCCGGTATGGTGGTTGGCAGAAGATCCGCTACACTGGCTCAGGGAATGACAAATTTGGATAAAAGCGCAACGCGAGTCAGTGAACGTACTGAGCGGCCCAGCGGATCACGATGGCTGCTGCTGGCGGGCTTCGGAGGCATGGCGCTATTGATGGCACTTGCTGGCATCTATGCCATTGCGGCCATCCGACAGGTTCAGGAAAACGACGTCACCATCTATGGCGGCTTTCTACAACGCAACATTGCCTTAGAGCGGATTCGCTGGTCTATTGTGCTTTCCGCCGTGTATGCGCGCGATTACCTGGTTGACCCTGATCCGCAAAATGCCGCCGATCATTTGCAAAATCTTCTAAAGACGAAAGCGGAAATCGACGTAGCATTGCAATATCTCCATGGAGCCGTACCGGAAGCCGAACGGGCGCTGCGCATCAGCATTTCAGAATATTGGGACGGGTTGCTGCCAGTGTTTGATTGGACGCCGCTGGAACGTCGCCAATATGGTTATGAGTTTCTGGCGCGTCGCTTGTTACCACAGCGGGCACGGCTGTTGAGTGTCGCCGATACGGTGGGGGCGCTCAATGGTCAACAACTGGAAGCGGGTCGGGTGCAATCGGAACAACTGTTTGCCGATTTCACACGTCGGATGTTTTGGCTACTCGGTGCCACTCTGGGATTGGCATTATTCCTGGGACTTTGGACCAGCCGTAGCATTCTAAGTCTGGAACAGAATTTGGCGCGTCGCTATCAGGAAATCCAAGTGGCACAAGAAAATCTGGAAGCCTTGTCCAAGCGGCTGGTAGATGCGCAGGAAGAAGAACGTCGGAACATTTCGCGCGAACTGCATGACGAAGTAGGCCAGACCCTTTCCGCTTTGTTGGTGGAGCTAGGCAACGTCGCCGCAGAGGTTCCAGCGGAGCAGCAGGCACTGGCGGAGCGCTTGCACTCGGCAAGAACATTGGGAGAAAGCAGTGTCAACGCGGTGCGCAACATGTCGCTGCTGTTGCGCCCCTCTATGCTAGATGACTTCGGCCTGGTCCCGGCATTGCATTGGCAGGCGCGAGAAATGAGCCGACGAACCGGGATGAACGTCACCGTGGATGCGGAGGATTTGCCCGACACATTACCCGACGAGCACAAGACTTGCATCTACCGTTTAGTGCAGGAGGCGTTGAACAATGCTGCCAAACATTCCTCTGCCACCAGCGTGAAGATTCGTGTGGAAGAGCAGCCAGAACGGCTTCGTGTGAAGATTGAGGACAACGGCAAAGGCTTTGATACCAGCACGACTCGCGGTATGGGCCTGGTTGGAATGGAGGAACGAGTGCGGCACTTGAAAGGCATTCTTCGAGTGGATTCGATAGTGGGTCAAGGAACCACTATCACGGTGGAGTTACCACTTTGAGCAAGATTCGCATCCTGCTGGTGGATGATCATACAGTCATCCGCGTGGGATTGAAACTGCTACTGGAACGCCAACCAGATTTCGAAGTGGTGGGCGAAGCCGAAGATGGCCGCAAGGCGATTCAGCTTGCTGGCGAGTTACAGCCCGATGCAATTGTGATGGACGTAGCAATGCCGAATCTAAATGGCATTGAAGCAACTCGCCAGATCACCACGGCACTTCCGAAAATCGCCGTTGTGGTGCTGAGCATGCACTCCGATGAAAGCTATGTGATGCGGGCCTTGAAAGCCGGGGCTCGTGGCTATCTGTTAAAGGATTCCGCTGAGGCAGATCTGATTCAAGCGATTCGCATGGTGGTTACAGGTAAGTCTTTTTTCAGTCCAGCGGTGAGTAAAATGTTATTGGAAGATTACGTTCACAACTTACGACAACGGGGCATTGAAGATAGTTATGACTTACTGACACCCCGTGAGCGGGAAGTGTTGCAGTTAGCCGCCGAGGGGAAGTCAAATAAAGAGTCGGCAGCATTGCTCAATCTAAGTTCGTATACAGTAGAAACGCATCGTACCAATTTGATGGGGAAATTAGGATTACATTCAGTGCCAGAGTTGATTTTATATGCTGTGCGGAAGGGGATTATTGGGTAAGGTAGCTCATTAGGCATAATAGAAGTATGACGCTCGCTCCAGGAATCGAAGTTTCCGCAAATCAGATCCGCGAAATCTGTCAACGCTATCACATTCTGGAATTGGGTTTGTTCGGCTCCGCCGCGCGCGATGAGATGGGTCCAGATTCTGACATAGATATTTTGGTTGAGTTCGATCCTAACGCCAGAATCGGCTTGGAATTCTTTGATTTGGAGCAGGAATTGACTGACTTGTTTGGGCGCAAAGTGGACCTTGGAACGAAAGTTTCGCTTAAGCCTTGGGTTCGCAAGAATGTGCTGCGCGATCTCCGTATATTGTATGCGGCATGAGTCCTCCTACCTGATGGACGCCTTGCGGGCACTGCGTGAACTGGAGCAGTTCCTGTCCCAGACGAACCGCGATCGTTTCATGGCCCAACCTTTAGAACAGAGTTTCGTCTTTCACCGGCTGGTGATCATTGGCGAGGCTATGGTTCAACTTGCCAAAGAGTTTCAATCCAAATATCCAGATGTGCCGTGGACCTCGCTCATCGCTCTACGAAATCGGCTTGTCCATGCTTACTTCGACCTTGACCAAGCGCTTCTTTGGAACGCAATAAATCGTGGGCTGAGCCAACTACACGGGCAATTAGCAATG
>JANMWO010000304.1:0-17704 GCA_031394025.1 Acidobacteriota bacterium | reverse complement strand
AAGCCTTCCCCGCAGCCGAAATCCATCACGTGGGCATTTTGAATGCGGTTCCGAAAATCTGGAAGGACATCCAGCCACCTGTCCAGGGCGTGCGGCAAATTTGTGTAGGAACGCGATCCCTCCGCAAAACCATTGGGCCATGGCGCATGACAAAACATCGACATCAGATTGGAAAGAAGCACCGTACTTTTTCGTACCAATCGTTCCTCCCATTTACTACAAAAGGCTCTGCTCTCAAGGCGCTTTCGATTTTACAGAATAACATTGTTCGCTTGAAATAACTTTTGAAAGCGTCGTCGGCACCTTCGTTCCACTTGCGTCAACCGGCCATGCCAAACGAAAATGGAATATGTCCTCAACTCTCCTCGAAACGCCATCTACCGAAGCGATGGCGAAGTACGAGGCCGTCATCGGCTTGGAAGTGCACGTCCAGTTGGCCACTCGCACTAAGATTTTCTGCGGCTGTGCCACCGGCTTTGGAGCTGCTCCCAATACCAATGTCTGTCCTGTTTGCCTAGGTCTGCCCGGTGCGCTGCCGGTGCTCAATCGTCAAGCAGTGGAACTTGCCATTCGCGCTGGCCTGGCCCTGAATTGTGCCGTGCGCCCCAAGTCTATCTTTTCCCGCAAGAACTACTTTTATCCCGATCTGCCTAAGGGCTACCAAATTTCGCAATACGATAAGCCCGTGGCCGAGCATGGTTTTGTGGACATTGTTTTAGACTCTGGTGTGAAGCGCATTGGCGTCACCCGCGCCCACATGGAAGATGATGCCGGTAAGAGTATGCACGACGGGCATCGCGATTCAGACCGCTATACTTACGTGGACCTCAACCGTTCCGGCACTCCGCTGATTGAAATTGTAAGCGAGCCCGACATGCGCTCTTCCGATGAAGCCTATGCTTATCTCACAGAAATAAAGCAGGCCATGCAGTTCACCGAAGTTTCTACTTGCGACATGGAAAAGGGTCACCTGCGTTGCGACGCAAATGTTTCCGTCCGCTTGTGGGGCGCACCGCAGTTCGGCACCAAGGTGGAAGTGAAGAACGTCAATTCATTTCGCTTCCTGAAGATGGCTGTTGATTTTGAGATTCAGCGCCAGATAGGGGTCATTGAAGCCGGTGGAACCGTGCAGCAGGAAACCAGACTGTTCAATTCCGAAACGTTGGAAACCGTCAGCATGCGCAGCAAGGAAATGGCTCATGATTACCGCTATTTCCCTGAGCCCGATTTGGTGCCGCTGGAAATTAGTGACACATGGTTGAACCGCGTTAAATCAGAAATGCCAGAGCTGCCCACCTTGCGTCGCAAGCGTTTTGAAACTGAGTTTGGGCTGAATGAATACGATTCCGGAGTACTCACACAAACCCGTGAAATTGCCGATTACTACGAACGCGCAGCCAAAGCATCCACTGATCCGAAGGGTGTTGCCAATTGGGTGATGGGCGACTTGGCTGCCATGCTCAAAGCCGAAGCCAAAGAAATTCACGAATCGCCACTGACTCCTGAAAACCTGGGTGAATTGGTGACCCTTATCGGCAAGGGAGATTTGTCAGGAAAGCTGGCCAAAGACATCTTCCCGAAGATGTTCGCCACCGGGGATTCGGCGCAAGTGATCATGGATCGTGAAGGGCTGCGTCAAATCAGCGATACAGGCGCTTTGGGAAAAATCATTGACGAAGTGTTGGCAGCTAATCCCAAACAAGTGGAACAGTACAAAAGTGGCAAGACAACAGTCATTGGATTTTTGGTGGGTGCGGTAATGAAAGCATCTCGCGGACAGGCTGCCCCTGGTGCTGTAAATGATTTATTGAAAGCCAAACTTTTGTAGATAACTCCCAGTTGAACGAACTATAATCCATCCAAGGGGTTTTCAATGAAATTTGGATTCTGTTGATCGTCATTTCAGCCACTGCTTTCGCTCAAGGGGTGCGCATCACTTGGGTCGGCCAAGCATGTTACGTCATTCAAACTTCAAACAATGGGCCAGTGGTAATTACTGACCCACCTGCGGCCAACCTTGGCTACATCATCCCGACGCTCAACGCCGACGCCGTTACCATCACTCACAATCATTCCGACCATAACTTTTCTGCAGGCGTCAAAGGGAACTTCACTTTGGTGGATGGCCGTCCGGCCACTGCCCGTCAGGAAGTGAGCGCCGCTGGAACAACGTTTGTGATCATCCCCGGCTTTCATGACAATACAAACGGTGCCGCCCGTGGACAAAATTCCATCATCCGGTGGAATCAGGGTGGCTTGCGTTTTGCACACTTCGGCGATTTCGGACAGGACACACTCACGTCCGCCCAATTGGCCGATCTTACAGACTTAGACGTGGTCTTTATGCCCGGCGGTGGTGGACCCACAATTTCCGGCGAAGGTGCTGCACGCATTATTCAACAATTAAAACCCAAGGTCGCTATCTTAATGCACTTCCGCACCGGGTTGGGCGGAGCCGCACAAACAGCCGCGTTTCCAGAGATGGCCGCACCCTTTGCAGGCTTGAAATTCAAGCCACCCAATATGGAAATTAGTAAGGAGAAACTGCCTGCGACACCTGAAATTTGGGTGTTGGAAGTGGCTGCGGATTCGGCTGTGGTGAACGCTGCTTCCAGCACTGCAGGCGCGCCTGTTGCCCCTGGATCGCTTGCCTCAGTTTTCGGGACCTTCACTGGAGTAACTACCCAGGCCGCTGCCAGCTTCCCATTGTCTACCACGTTAAACAACGTGCAGGTTTTGATTGCCGATAAGCCCGTGCCTTTATTGTTTGTCTCTGCCAATCAGATCAATGTGCAAGTGCCTGGCGATTAGTTAGTAGTCAACAAGTAGTGGAAGTGCGGCTCAACGGACAACGCATCGCACGTACTTCAGTTACTCTTCTTCCCAGTGCGCCGGGCTTGTTTGCCGCAATCGATCAAAATGGCAAACTCCTTTCCGCAACGAATCCAGTCCGTCGCGGTCAGGTGATCAGCATCTTCGGAACTGGACAGGGTGCAGTTTCCAACCCGGTTGCCGATGGTGCGGCCAGCCTGGCAAGTCCTCTGGCAAGAACTGTCGATACGCCGGGTGTCTACATTGACGGACGTCTATCGCCAATCCAGTTCAGCGGCTTGGCCCCCGGCTTTCGAGGACTGTGGCAAATCAATGCCGTTGTGCCCAATGAATCCGGCACTCGAAATGATATTTCGTTAGTTGTCATTCAAGGTCCAGTGAGTAACGAACTAACTATCGCAGTGCAAAATTAAAAACATGAAAGTCGATTGGCTGGATACGCCAAGTCAAACGGAGCCAAATGGGGGACATGCTGGTCTGGCCCAAGCAAGCGATTTCTCCCCAAACTGCACAATTGCCATCAGCGAGTGGCCAGCCCAGCGTGTCCCCTTCCAGCGACCTTCACACAACTTCTGCAAGCTTGGCCAGTGCGCGAGCCAATACATCTATCCCCCGTGCAATATCTTCGGGCGAGGCATATTCATCGGGCCTGTGACTGACGCCACCGCGGCAGGGGATGAACAACATAGCAGTAGGCGCGATTCGCGATAGGAATAACGAATCGTGATAGGCGCGGCTCACCATGCGATCAAATTTCCAGGTGCCGCAGCTTTCCGCAAGCACATCCACCACTAGCGGATCGCAATGCGCAGGGGCGTCGGCATTCACAACCTCAATCTGAATTTGCAGACCTCGTGCCGCCGCTACCTTGTCACAAGCAGTGCTCAGTGCGGCTAACATAACATCGCGACGCGTAAGGTCAATGTCGCGGGCATCCACAGTCATTTCCACTCGACTGGGAATGCTGTTCACTGCCCCTGGGAAAATATTGCAAATGCCAGTGGTAGCCACCGTATCCACCGCTCCACTGGACTTGGCCGCCCGTTCCAGCGCCAACGCAATCTCCGCCGCACCCAGAAAGGCATCACGACGACCCGGCATCAGCACTGCGCCTGCATGTCCACCTTCACCATCAATCGTGATCCGCAAGCTGGCCGGTGCGGCGATCGCTGTAACCACGCCTAGCGGTACGCCGCGTTGCTCCAGCAGCGGCCCTTGTTCAATGTGCAGCTCGGCAAAGGCGTGATAGTAACCAGGCTGCAACTGCACTTGTTCCAACGATCCGGTGAAGCCTGCGGCTGTTCTGACTTCATTCAACGTTGCGCCTGTGCTGTCTTTCAGCCGATCCCCAGCACTGGCGCTGAGACTGCCGCATAGCAAACGGCTTCCTAAGCAGCCAATGCCGAAACGCGTCGGCTCTTCAGAAGTGAACATGAGTAACTCAATGGAACGTCGTGGCTGAAATCCACTTTCGCGCAGAGCCTGCATCGCTTCCAAGCCACCAAGAACTCCCACCGTTCCGTCGTAACGACCGGAGTGTGGAATGGCGTCGATATGGGATCCTGTCCCAACTGCAGCAAGCTCCGGTTCCGCACCTACCCAGCGGATGAACGTATTGCCCACCGCATCTTCCCGCACAGTGAACCCATCGCACAGCCCTTTAATATAGGCCCGCGCTGCAAGATCCACAGGGGAAAATACAACTCGAGTAACGGCTGGTGCTGGAACGTCAGATAAGCTTGCCAGCCGATCCAACTGATCCATAATCCGATTTCGATTCACTTGCATAACGGATGTCGATTCCAATCTTTGTAAATCAGATACTTCGCAGGCGTCTTGCCCAAAGCCCCGAACCATTGCGGGCAGTAAGGCCCCATCCAGATGAAATCTCCAGCGGTTACTGGATACCAACATTCACCCAATCGGTAGATTCCGCAGCCCTCCAACATCAATAGGCCATGTTCCATTACGTGGATCTCCACCATGGGCAAAGTGGCCCCAGGGTTGAAGGTCATGGTGTTTACGGCAAAGTCGAATGCAAAATCAGCGGGTACTAAACAGCGAACTTGTAATGCTTCATCGCCCAGAAGCGCTTGCCCAGTTACTAAGCTTTCCTGTCCTACAAAAGCCTTCGGATGGGCCACGCCACGCAACGATTCGTACGCTTTTTCAATCACAACCACACGGCTGATGCCTGCCGATTTCACGCTGTGCTTTTCACCCAAAGGGAGAAATGCATAACCGCCGCGCACCAGAGAATGTTTCTTAGTGCCAATCGTTATTTCAACGACCCCGTCGATCACATAAAGGAACTGGTTTGCCATGGCTGGCCCCAACATTCCACCAGCTTCAAATTCAACGGTATATTCGCTGAACGCCGCACCCATGGCCGGGGCAGCGTGCACAATCGCCGTTGCCTTCTTCATGCCCGGCAGCGATGCTCTCACAAACGTATCGGGAGTCAACAGCGCATGATCCCCTTGCCAAGCACTGCGCGTGTGTCCTAGTCTTTGCACAAATTATTCTCCTCCCGCTGGACGAACCAATTGTCCCATTCGGCTTGCCTGAATCAGGCCGTCCCTATAAATTGTTCTGCCCCTCAAAAGTGTTCTTCGCACAATGCCGCGCAACTGCTTGCCCAGGTAGGGGCTTGATTTGTGACGATACAACAGTTCATCCGCTGAAACCGTATACGGTGTATCCAGTTCCACCAGTGTACAATCTGCATCCAAGCCAATTTCAATGGCACCTTTATTCAAAATGTGAAATCGCCGTGCCGGTGCCGCTGCCGTCAATTGAGTGATCCTCGATAGCGAAAGCCTGCGTCGATGACTGCCTTCCAGCAGCACCCCTAACGTGGATTGCACGCCAGCGATGCCGCCCCACAGCTTAAAGAAATCGGCATCGGTCTTCAGTTTTGGTGGAGCAGGGGAATGGTCTGACGCAATGATATCCACCCCATCGCCTAACACGGCATCCCACAAAGCTTCGCGCTCTTCTGCGGATCGCAATGGTGGTGAACACTTTGCCGCTGCACCAATTTCTTCCAAATCCTGTTCCGTAAAAAACAGATAGTGCGGACACGTTTCAATTGTCAGATCGACGCCCGATGCCCGCAGTTGCACAGCCAGTGCCACCCCACGTCCGGAACTTACATGGACAATATGCAGGCGCGCCCCGGTCTCTTTGGCGATTAACGCAGCCCGCTCGATTGCTTCCAGTTCCGCCAGAACGGGTCGGGATTCAAGATAGTCTCGCACCCCTTTTCCACCGCTGGAACGGATGCGCGCTGTCAACGCTTTGGTCATCTCTTCGCTTTCCGCATGAACCGCTACAGGCAGGCCCCAGCGTGCTGCCACACGCATGCCTTGATGCAAAGTCAGATCATCAGCCCGCGCAAATTCAGGCAGACCAGAATCACACATAAAGGCTTTGAAGCCGATCACGCCGCACTCCGCCAGTTCGTCCAGTGATTCCAGATTATTCGGCGTCAACCCGCCCCACAAAGCAAAATCCGTAACCGAAGATTTATCCATGGCCTGATGCTTCAGCTCAAAGCTAGCACCGTCTAAAGTGCAGGGCGTCGAATTCAATGGCATGTCGAAAAACAAAGTACCGCCGCCTGCGGCAAGCGCACTGCTACCCGTCGATATACCTTCCCAATGAGTTCGCCCTGGTTCGTTGAAATGCAAATGCACGTCGATCAATCCAGGGAGTACGGCAAGGCCATGAGCATTAATCTCAAGCTCTGCCCCAGGCAGTTCCGGACCCACGGCGCAGAATCGACCGTCTTCCACTGCCACATCCGTAATGCGTGCGCCAGTGGCGCTCACAACCAATCCACCACGAATCACAACATCAGCCATGACTCATCTCCAACTGTTCCAAAAAGGCCAGTCCCACTTGCACTGCCGCATGCACGTCTTCTTCCAGCACTGTTTCGTTAGGATGATGGCTGATCCCACCGGGTGATCGCAAGAACAGCATTGCCACAGAAACACTCTGTTCCATCACCATGGCGTCGTGCCCAGCGCCGCTTGTCATAGCATGAACTTCATAGCCAGACGTTGTCAGAGCGCGCTTCAGGGCATTTCTCAAATCAGTATCGCAGGCCACCGAGTGAGCATCCACTAACGTTACAAAATCCACGCCAATGTTACGATTCTTGCCAATGCCTTGTGCCGCTTCCAAAAATACTTCTGCCATATGCAAGCGCATAGAGTCATCTGGATGGCGGACGTCCAAGCTGGCTCGCACCTCGCCTGCAATCACGTTGCCCGCCCCTGGCAGCACTTCCAGACGTCCAATGGTTGCCACCAAATCGAGTTGCCCTTTGGCGACTTCCTCTACTTTGACGATCCATTCCGCCGCTGCCGCCAACGCATCGCGACGCAGGTTCATTGGTGTTGTTCCAGCATGGTTTGCTTGTCCCCGAAAGGTTACTTCATAACGGCTTTGACCAACAATCGCGGTGACTAACCCTAGTCCCAAATTCCTGCTTTCAAGGATCGGTCCCTGTTCAATGTGAAACTCCAGGTACCCCAGCACTTTATCCGAATGCACTACTGCCCGACAAATATTTTCCGGCTGCAAACCGAAATCGCGAATTGCCTGCGCCACTGTGATCCCCTGCTTATCCTCTGTGGCGAGAAGCTCTGCAGTTAGCGTTCCCACCAGGGCGCGACTACCAAGAAACGGTACTCCAAAGCGAACACCTTCTTCTTCAGAAAATGCCACCACTTCTATGCCGAAAGTCATCTTGTGGCCAATCAACGCCTCTATCAACTGAATACCCAGGACCACACCCAACACACCATCAAACGCACCGGCAATGGGCACTGTATCCACATGAGAGCCGATCAACAGGCGCGGCGCATCTTCGTCAATCCCCGGATAATGACCGTGCAAATTACCCGCATCATCCACCCAAACCCGCATCCCCAACGGCTCCATCCATTCCCTTAACGTCCGATGAACACCATGCATAGGTGCCGATAAGAACGTTCGCGTAATCACGCCAGGCTCCTCACTGAATCCGGCCAAGTAGCGACATTTTTCCATTGCCGTCATGTTTACGATCCCCGATAGGTGCTGTAGCCGTATGGCGAAACCAGCAGCGGAACATGATACTTGCTGGTGATATCGGCCACCCCAAATCGGATCACCACCTCACCTAAAAAGGGTGGCTCCGGTGTTGCAATAGCTTGTGCCTTGAAGTATTCCGCAACATGAAAAATCAACTCATAAATCCCTTTCTTAAAATCATCTCCAGTAACTAGCGGTGCATCCGTGCGACCGTCCGCATTGGTGATAACCGTCTTCACTAGTTGACCTTCGTAATGAAGATCAATGCGCAAGTCCGCCGCCGGGCGACCCGTGGATAGATCCAGAACGTGTGTGGAAAGTTGGCCCATAAATTTATTATGAACAGCAGCTAGCGTTTCATTGTAAGTCCCAAGCATCCGTAAGGCGGTCGCGGATCGGTGAACACTCCTAACACATCACCTTGCTCAGCTACCGTATCCCAGGTGCGGTTGTTCGCCTCCAAATGAATCTGTTCTATTGCAGGAATATCAGCCAGCATCTTCGTTCCCAATTGATGAATCACCTGCTGAATACTGCCCGATTCAAACCCATGGAACACCTCATGCACCATACGACGCACCATCGCTGTGATTGCACCTTCGCTGTATCCAGCCGCAGGCGTTCCGTAGGTCCACTCCAAGTCCAGCCACATATGCAATGGCCGATTAGTGATGTCCGGCAATGTGGTGTATTCATCGCGAACAAAGCCATGAAACGCGCTGCCACCCAAGCGCAGCAAGCGGAAGCCTTGAATTCCAGAAGTAAGTTCAATCAGCTTAAGGTCAGCTCCGTTGCGTCCAATCTCAATCTGCGAGCTCGCTCGTTCCGGACCTTTCGGCGTGAACGCAATACTGCCATCAACAATTCCGTCATAAGGAACTTCGTCGATGGATATTTGAATTCCTGCCGCCTGCGGATACTTACGCATAAACTTCTCAGCCAGGAATCTACCGAAAGATTCCAAGTCGTAACCATTGAAATTCATCGTCTCCCGTTGAATAAAGTTCTTCATCGAATCAGTGGCAATCAGGCCCGTATTGTCTCCCGTTATGTAAGTGGGAAGAAATGCGTCTCCATAAATCAGCATCAGGACATTTGCACCAAACACCGGATTTTGTCCCGCCGGGGTTTTTCCATCGCGATTCAAACGGTACACAACAACATCACCCTTACCGTAATAACTATGTTTCACGCCGCTGGCAAATGTGTTCATAAAATCTCCCCGGACAATCGGAACCAGGCAATTTGCGCAATCTGCTGCAATGCCATGGTCCGCTCTACTTCTTTCTCATTCAACAATCGCACTTCCAGAGCACGCAGGATCTGTTGCTTTGAAGCACCCTTCACTGCATAAATAAATGGGAATCCAAACTTTTCCCGATACGCTGAAGTCAAACCATGCAATGCTTCAAACTCACCGGCACTCAGTTGATCCAGCCCCACACCAGTTTGCTCCCCCACTGAAGCATTGCTCATTTTCGCTTTTGTCCCCAGGTCTGGGTGGGCGCGTATAAGCGCTAACTGCTCCATGTTGGAAGCACCATCCACCACCGCAACCATGGCCCCGTGCAATTCCTTGCTATTCGAAAACGGTTTCGAAATCCATACCCGTTCCACAACCCACGGCGAGTGCTCAAAGACCCAGCCTAGAGCTTCCACGAACGGTGCTTGTTCCATGACGTTGAGTTCACTCAACGTCATGCTGCTTCCTCATAAACCGCGCGGCCTCTTACAAATGTTCCGGCAATATTTTCCGCACTGGCCAGCGTGAACAGTGCTGCCAAGGCGTGGTCGGCACTTTCCGCATGACGGGTTACTGCTGCCAGCACTGTCCCATCACGAGGTTTTATATGGACGAAATCTGCGGAACGGCCAATGCTGAGATCTCCTGCATCGTGCATCCCCAAAGCTTCTGCTCCTGCTCGAGTTGCCAAGTACAGCATGTGCGCCGGGGTTAACCCAAATCCATTTGGCGACAGCCGCTGCATTAAGTATGCCTGCAATCCTTCTTTCAACATGCCGAACCCAGTGCCTGCACCCACGTCCGTTCCCAACGCGAATCGGACGCCGTGAGTCACATGGCGCGTCATGCCGAACAATCCACTTCCCAAGGCAGCATTGCTCGCAGGGCAATGGGCCACCGTTGATCCGCTCCGCGCCAGTCTGTGCAATTCACTGTCTGTTGGGTGAACGTTGTGGGCCAGCACGGAACGCACTCCCACCAATCCAAACCGTTCATAAACAGCAAGGTAATCGCCAGCCCATGGGAAGAGCCGCGCTACTTCGCGAATCTCATCGCCATTCTCATTCAAGTGCGATTGAAAAAGAACGCTAGGATTTTCCTGCATCAGCGTCTGGCAAACTTCCAACATCGCCTCAGATGTCGATAGAGCAAAGCGCGGCGTCACGACGTAAAGTAAGTCCCCTTGGCCATGGTACCGTTTGATCAACGCGCTACTTAATTTATAAGCTTGCTGAGGGGACACATGTAATTCCGGCAGCAAACATTGGTCAGAAAGCACTAAGCCGCTGGCGATGCGCAAGCCAGACCGGGCCGCTTCGTCAAAAAAGGTCTCCATCGCTGAAGCAAAATGCGCGCCAAAAACCATTGCTCCAGTGGTCCCGTGGCGCACTAGAGCGGTCAGGAATTCCAAAGCGATCATTCGCGCATAGGCCGTGTTCGCCATTCGAGCTTCTTCTGGCAATGCACTATTTTTTAACCATTGCAGCAGTGGTTCGCCCAACGCCCCCAGCACTCGCACCTGCGGGAAATGGACGTGCGTATCAATGAAGCCTGGCAGCAGAAAACTGCCCCGCCAATCGCGAACTGCGGCCTTGGGAAAACGCCGAGTGATGTCGCTGAATTCGCCCAAAGCTGCTACGCGACCGGCTTCGACGAGAAGGCCGCCATCGGCAAATACTTCCAGCGCATTCACTTCGCGAAATGGATTGCCAGGCGTGTGGAAAATGGTTGCCCGGTAAAGTTGGCTAGGCATGCTTTAGCTTGGCCTCTTTGCGTTGGCACAGGCGAAGTAGATTCGTTCCGGTGTGGCTGGCGAATCCAGTTCCACAATGCCGCCATCTCCAAACGCCGCAATAGCACCACGGATCGCTTCCCGCACAGAAAGCGCCAGCATCAAGGGTGGTTCGCCGACCGCCTTACTGCCCAGCACCACGCCCGGTTCTGCAGCCCGTTCCAACATCCCGACATTAAAAACTTCCGGCAGTTCCATCCACGATGGCAACTTATAAGTGGAAGCCCCATTGGTCGCCAGACGACCCTTCGCATCCCACACCAATTCTTCCAGGGTCAGCCAACCGGCACCTTGAATGAAGCCGCCTTCAATTTGCCCCCGATCCACAATCGGCGAAATTGAATTCCCTACGTCCTCTAAAATGTCTACCTGCAAGGTCCGCATGTCGCCCGTAAAGCCATCCACTTCTACTTCTGAAACCGCAGCCCCATAGGCGTAATAGTAAAAAGGCTGCCCCTGGCCGGTTTTAGGATCGTAGTGAATTTCCGGCGTCTTATAAAAGCCACTGGCGAACAAAGGTAGCCGTTGACGGTAAGCCGCTTCCACTACTTCTGCGAAGGTCGCTTTCTGTTGCCCTGCAAGCACAATGCCCTGTTCGAAACGAACCTCATCCGGCAAACAATGCAGCATGGATGCAGCCACCGGTGCCAGCACGGCACGCAACTTTGCACAAGCGTCAAGTACCGCCGCCCCATTTAGATCGGTACCAGATGAAGCCGCCGTGGCCGATGTGTTGGGAACTTTTCCAGTGCTGGTGGGCATAATGCGAATTGCACCCAACTCCACGCCCAACCCATCGGCGGCAATTTGCAGGATCTTCGTTTGCAGCCCTTGCCCCATCTCAGTGCCGCCATGGTTTACCTGAACACTGCCATCGCGATAGATCAAGATGGTTGCTCCAGCTTGGTTGAATAAAGTTGCCGTAAAGGAAATGCCAAACTTCACCGGGGTGATAGCTATGCCACGTTTGTGATGTTCGTTTTGCGCATTGAATTCCGCCACTTGTTGCTGTCGTGTAACGAAATTGCTGGTGCTTTTCAATTCATTCCAGATGCGCTCAATGCGGCTGGCATCTTTTATGGTCTGCCCATAATGCGTGGTCTGACCTTCAACGTAGAAGTTACGCTGGCGGACTAATTCCGGCGGTAATTGTAGAGTGCGGGCAATCCGATCCAGAATGTCTTCAATCACTAACATTCCTTGCGGTCCGCCGAAACCACGAAACGCTGTTTGCGATGTCTTATGCGTCTTCACCACATAGCCGGTTATATCCACCGCAGGCAGAAAATAACAGTTATCGGCGTGAAACATGGCTCGCCAAACAATGGGCTCCGAAAGATCAAGGCTCCAACCGGCGTCAGCGTACAATGCAAGACGTAGCGCTTCCAACTTCCCGTCTGCGGCAAATCCTACCTCGAACTTCGTCAGAAAAGGATGTCGCTTGCCAGTAAGCATGATGTCCAGCCGTCGCGGCAATCGCACACTTACCGGACGTCCCGTTTTCTGCGCTCCCAAAGCAGCCACTGCCGCCCAGGTATTGGCTTGCACTTCTTTGCCGCCAAACGCCCCGCCCATTCGCAGGCATTCCACCGTCACCTGATGTTTGGCCACCCCCAACACACGGGCCACAATTTCCTGCGTTTCACTGGGATGTTGGGTAGAACTGTGCAATGCCACTCCCCCCGATTCATCCAGCCAGGCTATTGCTGCCTGCGTCTCCAAATAGAAATGTTCTTGCCCGCCAATGTGTATTTCCCCATTCAGACGATGAGCACTCTGCGCCAATGCCGACGCCGTATCGCCTCGGGACAAGTGCAACGGTGGGGAATGGAAACTGTCAGCCTGAATTGCAGATTCAATGCTAACCAGTGGAGTCCGTTCTTCGTAACGGACAAGCACCGCCGCCGCTCCCAATCGCGCCGCTTCCAATGATTCTGCCAACACCCACATCACCGGTTGACTATGAAACAAAACTTCCGTGGGGAACAACGGCTCATCATGACGGTTGGGCCCCGTATCGCCTTCACCGGGAACATCGCTTGCCGTGAGTGTGGCCACAACTCCTGCGACGGCCAGCGCCGGTGTCGCATCGATTGTCAGCACTGCCGCATAAGCGAAGGGCGACATCACTGGCCAGGCATGCAGCACGCCTGGGAAACGACTTAGTAAGTCATCTGTGTAAAGAGCCGAGCCTGTAACATGTCCCCCAGCGCTTTCATGCGCCATGGGTTGGCCTGCGGACTTCATCGTTCGCACCAGAATTTTTTGAGTAACGTTTGCGCCATAGCCAACCGGTAAGCTGCGCTACCCCGATGATCGCTGAGCGGTTTTAACTTACTCGCAATGATTACTTGCGCTTGCCGCACGGCCAGTTCATCCCAACGTTTCCCTAATAGACTTTGTTCGGCTTCCGTAACTCGAATCGGAACTGCGGCCATTCCGCCATAGGCCAACCTTGCCCGGGTAATGCGGCCATCCGCGTCAAAATTCAGAGCAAAACAGGCGGCCACTGTGCTGATGTCGTCCATTCGTCGTTTAGCCACTTTGTAGAACCGTGCCAGGTTTGGAAATGGCTTGGGGATGACAATGGAAACGATCAGTTCCCCAGGCTCTAACTGAGTTTTACGGTATCCCAGAAAAAAGTCTTGCAGCTTCACACGTCGTATGCCGTTCGGTCCGCCTAGCTTCAATTCCGCATCCAATGCCAGTAACAAAGGTGCCGCATCCCCAATGGGGGACGCCGTTCCCAAATTGCCTCCCAATGTTGCCCGGTTACGAATTAGGATGGATGCGAACAAGGGGAACCATTTGCGAGCCACTAACGGCGCCTGTTTCCAAAGTAGTTCGATTTCCGAAAGCGGCAGCCCAGCCCCAATTTCGACATGGTCCGCAGCATCCTGAAAAACCTGCAACTCAGCCACCGCATCAATGCTCATCAGAACCGGCCAACGCTTGTAGGCCAGGTTCGATTCCACAGCCAAATCGGTGGCACCGGCCAGTATTTTTGCATCAGGATACTTTTCTAGAAAAGTGGAGCACTGGGCCAAATCTCCAGGTCGTTCCAATTTGCCCTCAATCGATGTGTAGCTGACCGGAATCATGCTGGGCGCGGGCAATTCCAATCGACTACGAAAGGAATCGTCAGGGGCGGGTCCCAGGGAAAGTGCAGCATCGCGAATCGGACGGTATCCGGTGCATCGGCACAAATTGCCGCCCATCGCGTGCGGATCGCAAGGTCCCGTTCGGCCTAGTCTATATTGCTCAGCGAATAGGCTCATCACAAAGCCCGGAGTGCAATAGCCGCATTGCGATGCCCCAGCTTCGGCCATTGCGAATTGTGCTTCAGCCAATTGCTTCTTATCGTTAAGTGCTTCTATTGTAAGCACTTCCTGTCCTGTCAGAGTCGGGAGAAAGAGCAGGCAACTGTTCACCGGAACATACTTACTTCCCGAGCCGTGAGGTCGCACAAGGAGCACGGTACACGCGCCACACTCACCTTCGGCACAGCCTTCTTTTGAGCCAGTTAGCCCGTTGCTCCGCAACCATTCCAGCAATGTGGTTTGTGGACCGCACTGTGGTAACTGGATTCGACGGTTATTGAGGACGAAATCCATCAGACCCGCTGTATTGCTCACCATCAGATACTCCCTCTATTGTATCAACCCATCCCTCCATTTTCCCCTTGACATCCAACACCATCTCAGTGCACACTATAATCATCATGAACCTCACCCTCAACGTCGACGAAAACCTGATCGAACGTGGCAGAATGGTGGCTCGTTCGCGCCACACAACACTGAACGCGGCGTTTCAGCAATGGTTGCAGGAGTACACTTCAAAAGCAGTGGATGTTGGCGAATACGATGCTTTAATGAGCCGTTTGAGTCACGTCAAGGCGGGCCGTACTTTTACGCGCGATGAGATGAACGAACGGTCTGACCGGCCTTTGTCCAGCGCACAATCTGCGAGTACCCAACAGCGATGAGCAGCGTTCGTTATTTTTTAGATACAAACATCATCGTCTACAGCTTTGAAGATAGCGAAAAAGGCGATATTGCCAGAGATTTGATCCGTGAGGCGCTTACCTCTGGCATCGGATTGATTAGCTATCAGGTAGTGCAGGAATTTTTTAACGTAGCCTTCCGCAAATTCCACAAGACCATGTCTACTGGGGAGGCTGAGGATTATTTCCGCGCCGTGCTGCGGCCGCTGCTTTCGGTGCATTCTTCAGAGTCTTTGATCGGTTCCGCCATGCGCCTCCATTCACAGTATCAGATGGCGTGGTACGATTCCTTCATCCTTGCCGCCGCCATAGAATCCAATTGTGGCATCCTCTACAGCGAAGATATGCAGCATGATCGGCGATTTGGAACACTGAAAGTGGTCGATCCGTTCCGCGCCTGATTTCTTGCTGCCTGTTCTGTGCTTCCTATTTCCCCCAAAATCGTGTAGCTTATAAAGGAACTCGCCATGAAGAAAATCGAGGCTATTATCCAGCCGTTCAAGCTTGAAGAAGTGAAGAACGCGCTCAAAACAATTGGGATTGACGGTATGACCATTACCGAGGTGCGCGGCCACGGTCGCCAAAAAGGTCACAAGGAAGTGTATCGTGGCAGGGAATATCAGGTTGACTTAATCGCCAAAGTGAAATTGGAAATGATCATTGCCGACCAACGATTAGATGAAGTCACCAACGCGATTATAGGTGCAGCCCGTACAGGTAAGATTGGTGACGGAAAGATTTTCGTCTACGAAGTGGGCACTGCAATCCGCATTCGAAACGAAGATCGTGACGAAGTTGCTCTATAGTCTATAAAAGACTATCCCCGAGCCGCTTTCATCCTTGCCATCACACGATTGGCAGCCTTTGGAGCTGGTTTCGATACTGGTAAATTGTGAAACCAACTGGCCATGTATTCATCCGTCACCCGTTGGCGGGACATGATCCATCTGCGCTTGGCCCATACTCGATTCCAGTTTTCGCCAATCTTCCAAAAAGCCTTCAGCGAACTCAGTTCCACTGTACAGCAGGCAGCAACTACGACCATATCTCGTACTGTGATCTGAAACCAGTTACGACGATACAGGTCGCCAGTCATATTCTTAATGCGCATCAGGAAGCGATTCTTCACCGAATGCATATTGATTTCTGGCGGCAACGCTCTGCGAATTCCGGGTAGAACGTTGCGCACGTGATATCCCTTTGGGTGCGGCGTATACAAGCAGCGCCAGCCCAGCAATTGGGCGCGCCAAGCGACATCAGCATCTTCACGATATACAAAGAAATCAGAGTCGAAAAACTCGCCTCCAATGGAAATGTCGTCAATCATTTCCCTGCGATACAAAGCCGCAGCAGCGGTTGCGCCGAACACGTATTCAAAGTTGTTGAATTCGCCACCGTCCACTTCCTGGCTGCCACGATCTAAATGCCGCAGCATCGGCGTGAAAAACATGCCCGTGGAATCGATCAGTGGTTTGTCGGGAAGCTCAAAATTTGCGCGGATGGCCAGCAGTTTGCCACAAACTGATCCAACCCGTGGATGCAGTTGGCCGGCATCTACCATGCCTTGAATAAACCCGGGCATCATCAAAACATCGGGGTTCAAGGTAAGCACCCATTCCCCACGACTCAGCCCAATGGCCTGGTTTTGAGCGCCTGCAAAGCCAATATTTTCATCATTATAGATGATGCGAACATGATCTTCGAATTGCTCTAGAATGTCAATTGTGCCGTCGGTGGAAGCGTTATCAATGACGATAACCTCAAGGTCGGGGTAAACCTGATCCAGCACCGATTCCAGGCAACGCTTAATGAACCGGCCGCTGTTGTAAGTGACCAGCGTTACCGAAACCATATCGTTTGTAGGCAAAAGTTACGATCCCTCTGTTTTAACAGCTTTATGCGCATCGCCCAAAAAGGGTCAATAGTGCTTTACTACAAACTCCCCACCAAACAGTGACTGGGACGAAATTGCGTTGCCCGATTATCCCCGCAACACACCGTGGTCCAGCACTTAGTAATACAGCCATCGCAACTGAGCGACGTTCAACACCAGACAAATGCTTGCAACTGTATCTAAGAAGACTACCATACCAAGCCGTCACACGGTTAGAATATGGCATTTTTCCAACTGAATGTCCACCCACGTGCCTAGCCGTACTGCTACTAACGTACCGGATTCTAACCCCATGGTTATAAAGCCGCTTACAAAAATCGACATCTTCAAACCAAACCGGATAATAGCCTTCATCGAACCCGCCCACAGCTTGCCAAACGTCGCCACGGACCATTAGAAATGCACCGGCTGGCTGCTCAACAATAACGGGGTTTTCCCCCAAATACCTGTAATTGCGGTTTATCCAGTTATTACTTAGGAGTCTATTAAAGCCCAGCACTTCAAAGACCAACACTGTTGAAGTGGGGAATCGACGGAG
This sequence comes from Acidobacteriota bacterium, assembly GCA_031394025.1. Lineage (GTDB taxonomy): Bacteria > Acidobacteriota > Terriglobia > Bryobacterales > Bryobacteraceae > JANXSF01. Next base: position 317 of record JANMWO010000304.1, on the reverse strand, counting down.
CTGAAAGCCAGTTTGTGGTTTCCCTTGAACATCTTGCAGCATTCCACAAGCCGCACCATGTTCCACACAGGCGGCTACAAGTGGGTCTATCGATGAGGCAATTTCGACATCAGGGTTGAGCAAAAGTATACAATTTACATCCCCCACCACCTGGAACCCCTGATTTGCCGCATGCCCAAACCCGAAATTCTCCAGATTGGCGATCACCAAAGAAGCACCAGCCGCCTTGGCTTGATCCACCGAATCGTCCGTCGATGCGTTATCTACCACCACCACCTGAATATTCTGAGCCAGGCAGGATCGAATGCATCGTCCCA
>JANMWO010000291.1:0-2176 GCA_031394025.1 Acidobacteriota bacterium | reverse complement strand
GATCAAACGTTTAAAACGAACATCTTGCCGGTACCCAAAAGCTATAGTGGAGCGGCTACTTGAGGAAGATGCGCGACGGCGCGGATGATGAACAAAGGTTTCTAAGGCAACAGCATCGGCATCGTGGGCTGGTAGTTAGGTAGTTAGGGACGTAGTTAGGGACAGACGTAGTTAGGGACAATGACCAAAGAGTTGGGCACATGAACAAACATTTCAGTAAGAAATGTTTTAGGGAGATCAAACTTCTATGTCTTTCCTTCAGTTGCCAAAGATTTCGTGCCTGCCTGATCGATTGCCAATAGATGGACCGCGTCCCTTACCAGCGATCCGCGTACGCACTCGCGCGGCTGATGGCTTCATCGGAAAGAGGCGGAGAATCTGGAAAGCTGTCTGCCCATTCAAGGAACGCTTTAACTTTCTCTTCTCGGGAGGAACCGGTCCGTACAGCAAAGCTGCTCGCTTCCCTGGCGGCTATCTCTTCCAGATAATCACTCAAAGAAACCCCGCCAGTGTCCCGCCCAGCAAGCAACCCTGCTGGATTACTTCGCGCAGTTCGTTCTTTTTGCCAGTGTTTGCAGCGGAAATCTTGTGTTCCAGAATTAGTCGTCCCTATTGAGAATAATCCTTCGCACAAAACGGAACACGCCAGCCGTTACTTGAAAGGGATTTCAATTTCTACATAACTACCGGGAGTGGCCGCATTGACAGCTTCAACCACAAGTTGAATATAAGCGCGAAGTTCCGGCCATTGCTGGTTGCCAAGCACAACAATGGCAATAGTACGGCCCGTAAGGTTCTGCTGATAGCGCATATTCTTGTCGGTTGTCAGCAACAAGTCGAACCCAGCGCGTTCCGCCACGGTCAGTAAATCTCCGTTCCTGAGCCTGTCCCAGCCTTGCTGAGCCGCTGTGGAAATGCTATGAAGTTCAAGGTATGTCTTAATCGGTACAGGCGTCGCTTGATCGAATAGGATCCGCATTGTTACGGCCCGTAGGCAGGTTCTTTTTCCAGACTGCGAACGGCGAATTCTATAACAGACTTCACCTGTTCGCGGTCCAGTCCGTCGAACCATTCCATGATGTCGTCGATGTTAGCGCCCGCTTCCAAATTTTCAAAGATGGCGGAAACCGGCATCCGCGTACCCTTCAAAACCCAAGCGCCGCTCACCTTGCCAGGTATACTTTCCACCGCAGAACATTGTGACCAATCAAGCGATGCTGCCATTTTTCACTACTCCTTCACTTTTATCCTAGCTGGTTTCACCATAGCGACATAGGGCGTTTCTATCACGAATTTTCCATGTTCTTGCAGTGGCTATCTGGTCGAAACGAATACCGAAGTCGCAGCACTCACCTAAATCGCCCGAAAAGCGTCTCTCACCAATTCATTTGGCCTGGTTGCCATCAAACAATCTATCCCGTCACAGGCTATTAAACTTTGATTCTAAACCACTTACCAATAACCCCCATCGCCACGCCTGCTATCCTATCGCCGCAATGCATAACGAAACCAATAAAAACGATAAACGCAAACTCACCTCCCGCCTCAACGCCCTCAAATCCACCGGTCCCAAAACCCCCGAAGGCAAATCGCGCTCAGCCGCTAACTCCCGAACCCACGGAGCTTACGCTCAAAGTCTCATCCTTCCCGGCGAAGAGCCTGCCGATTTCCAAATTATCCTTGACAACCACCTTGATGCCTGGAAGCCCACCAACGCCATCGAAGATATCTTCGTCATGGAAATGGCCACCACCCTTTGGTCGCTCCGCCGACAAGCCCCCGCCGAATCCAGCCTCATTCGTATCCAAATCCAACGCATGCGTCCCGCGCTCGAAGTGGAATTCGAGACAGTTTCTGCGGGAGGCCTCTACGCCCTCGCCGTCACCGCACTGCATAGCCATGGCAACGGCCTGTCCCAAATCGCCCGTCAAGGTCGTAGATTGGTGCGTCAATACGAAAAGCTTACTCAGCAGTTACTCTCCTTGCGCCAGTTGTTTCCGCCCGTCACACCCGAACCCGACGGCTACCACCCACCGCCAGTCTCAGAATCAGAAGTAGAAAATGAACCCGTTGAAACGAAGCTAACGGATGCCCCAAACACGCATCCCCCACTGGCACAGGAAAACCGCGTAAACAACCCCCACAGCAGCCTTTACGACGCACTGCCCCTGATCGC
>JANMWO010000256.1:0-7128 GCA_031394025.1 Acidobacteriota bacterium | reverse complement strand
CCTAGCTGGTCCACTGATCACAACTTGGCCCGCTACGGATGAGTTCGCCAAGCCGGACCTAGGTTACATTTCAAAACCAGTGACGATTACGCCCGTTCAATCACTATCATTGGCCCTGGTCCGAGAGAAGCTCGCCAATTGCCCCAACTGCCCAGTGTTCCTGTTCGCAACCCAATACGAGCCTTCCGAATCGTTCCTCCGGCCTCGAAATGTACTTCGGTATCTTGCTTTCTGGAAGGAGGGACAAAGACAATTTGAGACGCGCCCAACCCTATTACCTCCAACTGAATTTGCAGATAAGTTAGGCGGACGCGTCGTATGGCAAGAGCAACGGGGTATTCATTGGGCGGCAATCATCCAACCACCAGGCGAGCTACGCCAATAGGCTCAGTTGCAGAAAGAATACCAATCATACCGCCGCACTTGGAAACCGTATGTGCCGTTGGAGTAGGTGAAGATTGGCCCTCGACACCCGATGGTGAATTCGCCATCATTGGTACCCGACGTGAGACTGACTTGATATGGACCGCCCCAACTATTGCCGTTGTCCGAAGAAACCCAGTGGTACACGTAGGAATAAAAACAAGCTGCTATTATTGGCGCGACATCCGTGAAGCACAGGAGGTCGACCGACTCAGTCTTTGCCTACAATTTTTCACAAGACCAGTGGCTGTCGTTTATCGGAACCCAGGGCGACCAGAACCTTACCGCAGTTGCTTTTATCGGTGTATTTTTCATTCTTTCAGCACTCTCAATGCCAGAATTGTGTATGGTGGACAGCGAACAGATACCTTCGCTTCCAGTCGTCTATTATCTGGACTCATATGGCCACGTTCGCGGATACTGGCAGGGCAAAGTACCTGTTGATGAACAACGCCGCATCCTCCAAGCCTTTTGAATCGCCTGCTTTATTTAACTGCCACAGTGGCGCCCAATTGGCTCAATATGCCGCCAATGGTGATTTCTATAGGGATTTGACCACCAATAGGAGTATTGGAAGGCACCGAAACATTCAGTTGGAAAACTCCGGAAACCAGACCTGGTGCTGAACCTGCATACTTAACATCTGCGGGAATTCCGGCGATCTTTACCGATACTGCCGCCAGTGGTGGGCGAACATCCGTGGTAATAATGCGGCCATCCTGTCCGGCGGGCCTGGTTTGCCCTTCGCCAGTTCCATAAATGGCGATGATGGAATCCCGCGGCGCAGGATACAGAGGACTGTTCACCGTACCATCCTGATTCACAACCGCCCCTTGCCCTTTCCCGGATCCGGACATGGTGAAAACTGCCGGTGATGCCGTTTCCACACGCAGTTGAAACTGTTCGGAACGGGCACCAGCAACTTCAATTTGAACGGACGTCGCAAAGCGGCCGTGCAATCCATAGGGAACAATCGCGTTAATCTGATCAGCCCGGACATAGAGTAACGGTGCCGGGACACCATCAAACAGAATGCGCGTATCCCCAATCACAGAGCCCACCGCCCCGGCACTACTTACACTGGTATTAATTCCCAGCGCTGAACCAAGACCCGAACCAAAAATAGTGATGATTTCCCCAGGTGCCAGTGGACCCGGCTGCAGGCTGGCCGCATTCACCAGGGAACGCACAATCACCGCAGTGGTTCCTGACCCTGTAAGTGTCAAAGTAACGCTGATGACCCGTGTACTAACAGCAGAGTCAGCCGGAGTAATGGTAACTGCGCCCGTGTACTGCCCCGCTTGCATCCCCGACGTGTTGACGCTAACGGTCAGTGCGGCCGGAGTGGTTCCACTGATGGGGGCAACGGTTAACCACTTTCCGCCATCAATCGTGCTGCCCGCAACGGTAAAGGGAAACTGTGAGCCAGGACTGGTTAAATTCACTGTTTGCGCTATGGGGGCCGCCCCACCTGAGGCTCCAGAGAATGTAAGTACTTCCGGCTGTAAGGTGATGGTGGATGCCGATGGCGATACGGTTAAAGTGACCGGTACATCAAATGTGATGAAGGACGTACTTACTGTGAGCGTGCCCTGATAAGGACCAGCAGCTAAGCCCACAGGGTTAATGGAAACGGTTACAGAACCTGGAGCAACGCTACTGACGGGGGTAGCTTTCAACCAGTTAGTATTCGAGCTAATGGAAAAGTTAGTGGAACTGGAACTGTTGATGCGCAGCGTCTGGGAATCGGCAATAGGTGCACCAATGGTTTGAGAAAACGATAAGGCTGTTGGTGTGGCGGAAATCACGGCTCCGGAAATAGTCAAAGTAACCGGAACGCTAATCGGCGTGGTTCCACCAGCAACGGTGATGGCCGCTTGATAAGTTCCCGCTGCCAGCAGGCTTTGGTTTACAAAGATAGTTAGGGTGGCCGGGGTGGTGGCGTTGGACGGGGTTACGGTTAACCAAGTTGCGTTAGATGTTGCGATAAAGCTGGTGGGAAGCAAGCTATCGACAACGATCTGGCCACCAGGGGGCGTTTCCCCAAGAATTTGAGCTAACGATAAAGATTGCGGCGTGGAAGTAAGCGTGGGGGCCACGGTAACTACATTGAATGTGACGGCTATGGTAAGCGGGACCGTTCCACCATTCACCGTAATGGTCCCCTGATAGGTGCCAATAGCCAGGCTGGAAGCATTGGCTAAGACCGTGAGGGTCGCTGAGTTCGGTGTATTCGTCGCCGATGTCACAGTTAACCAACTAACACTGGATGTGGCGGTGAAAGTCGCCGGGGTGGTGCTGCTCAAGTTTACTGTTTGGGTAACTGGAGTTACCGCACCAACTGTTTGGGAAAGAATGACAGAAGAAGGTGTCGCGGTTACTGTTGTAGTGGTGCTGTTTTGGACTGTGAAAGTAACTGGTAAGGTAATGGTGGTGGTCCCACCTGTAACAGCAATGGAGCCCGAATAGACTCCCGCCACTAACCCGGCGGCACTTACGGATACGTTTACTGTTCCATTGGTGGTTCCACTTATAGGAGTTACAGTTAACCAACCGCTGGGAGTGGAGGTGGCTGTTGCTGTAAATGCTGTTTGTGTTCCGCTTGAAACCGTGAGGGCTTGCGCAGCCGGTGCCGGTCCGCCCACAAGTTGTGTAAACGGTTGCAACCCGGTGGGAGTCGTAGTCAACCCACTGCCACCGCCTGTACCAGCAGTAAGATTCATGGTGGCTGTAAGTGTCTTGTTTACCCCGGAAAGTCCCCCAAAGCCAACAAAAGCCAGTGTCCCGCCTAAACTGGTGGGATTCTGGAATCCAGCAGGAGAAGCAGTAAAAGTAAGTTGGGCCGGCGTCTGAAAGTCATCAGGGGCATAGGGTATATTCAACCAGCCACCAATCCCCGAAGAGATGATGTAGAAACCTCCTGGGACGCTGGAAGAAACGGTGATGGTTCGCGAGACAATGGGTCCATTAATCGTAGTTGGAAAGACAAGGTCGCCACTGGGAGTAACTGTAATCACAGGGGTAGTTGCGCTAGGTGTAACTGTAGACGGCAGAATAAAGAACTTCGTATTCGCTGTATGACTTCCAACATTGAGTGTAACTGTGACAAAGGCGGATTCATTGGAACCGCTAGTGAGTTTCACAAATCCCATATACAACCCAGTGGGTAAGGTTTGGGCGGAGACATTCACCACAAACTTTGAGGGAGTTTCCGCTCCTGGAGAAACGGACAGCCAGCCGGTATCTGTACTGACATAGCCGACCTCTGTTTGGTAAGTCAAAGGACCTTCCGTCGCATGAACCAATACAGTTTGAGATGGCGATTCCGCTTGGGCATCGGCAACGGCAAACTGAAGAGTGTTGGTACTGAGTGAAAGCCTGCTGGCTTGGGCATAAAGCCCATTTCCGGTGGCGGACAACAACAACAAAACGGCCAGTTTCTGACTTTTAAGCAACCCGGGACTCATCGCGTATTCCTTTCCATGAAGACCTATCTCTTAAGAGATATCGGCAGATGGAAGGATTTTCAAAAGACTCTAGGACTCATATAAGTGAAAAAATCTAGAGGGACCGCTCCAAAGGTTCAGGATCGTTACACCATTTAACATATGATAAAGTACGTTATCATACACTACATAGGAAAGGAAAGCGAAGAGGGGATTTAACATTGAAACTATGAGCGAAATTAAAGTGTATGTGGACGCCACTCCGAACCTTCCCAAGAACGATCAGACAACAGCAGATGTTGCAAATATGCTTCGCCAGACATTTGAGCAAGGGTTACCTGAGGCCGTCGAACGAAAGTGGCAACTACCCTTTCTCCTCTTACAGCGGGCCGGACGATAATTATCTCGCCCTGTTGATCGAGTCCCGCGAATTGTTCGTCGCTGGGTACTTCTACTCATGCGTCGCGCTGTGCGGAATTGTTGGGGAGCGGCTCACGAAGGACTTACTTCGCGCTTCCGTTCATGTTCAGGGAGCAGACGGCAAGGTTCTTCGCCCCGCCTCCGAAGCCTTTGATCAGCTTGAGCGCGTCGATGCTAGTGCTCTTGTGCGGTTTCTAAAAGCTGCGGGACTGATTGACGATGCATGTAAAAAGGCGGCCTTGGATCTTGGCGAATTGAGAAACAAATATGCTCATGCGCGGGTCAAAGGCCAACCTCAGGACGCCGCCGCTGCCATCGGACTTCTCCAAACTCTCGTCGAGGCTACTGTTTCAGTCTTTCGGGATTTCGAGTTGAAGCCGGGCGGCTTGACGCCAAAATCACCTTCCACTTCTGAAACAGACATATGAAACACATCAAGAGCCCGGTTTTACAAAGGCTCCTCGCGACGTTTCAAAACTTACCCTTTGTGGAATACGGAACTTAAGTTCGCGTGAAAGGCTTCTTTTGGGGAAGCTGCATTTCAACTTCGGCGTAGCTGCCCGGGGTGGCGGCGTTTACCGCCTCTACGATTTGAGGCACATGCGGCTTAACCAACGTCCAACGGCCCTTCCCCAACACTACAAGGGCGATTTTGCGACCGGCAAGATTTTGCTGATAGCGGATGTTCTGGTCTGGCGTGACCAAGACATCGTAACCAGCTTGCTCTGCCGCATAGAGTAATTCTCCGTTCTCGAGCCTGTCCCATCCATGGACGCGGGCTTCAGCCACCTCGTGACCGTGCAGACTTCGGGCGATGCCACGTGGTGTGCTGTTGTCGAAAAGAACCCGCATTTCACGAATGCGCCATGGCCGGGGATGTTTCCAGACTGCTTGCCGCGAATGCAAGCGCCGCGTTGATCTGTTCGCGGGTGAGCGGATATTGTTCCATCAATTCGTCAATCGTCATACCGTCTTGCAAATTCTCAAAGACAATCGAAACCGGCGTCCGGGTGCCCTTAAACAGCCAGGCACCGCTTACCTTGCCGGGGATGCTTTCCACGGCGGGGCATTGTGACCAATCAAGTGCTGCTGGCATTTGGGTTCTCCTTTCTTTTCATCGTAACTGTTTCACCGTAGCCGATGCCGCGCAACGTGTCACGCTTTTTGTCGCGAATGCAAGGCGGAGACCACAGGCTCCTTTCCCCAGTTGCAGGCCGCGCATAGGTTTGCAGGTTCCTGCGGTCGAGCCGGTCTCAGCCGATTGCCCCGCAAATCACGCAGCACGGGTTTCGCGCTTTTCGTCCCGACACTTACCGGTCGTTGGTCAATACGTCCGCCACCCCTTCCCGGCGCATCGTCTCCATCGATATACAATCCACTAGGCTGTAGCCTTTGTCGGGACGTGACTGGTAAAGATCGATGCCGCTAAGAAACGAATCCCGGCTCTGTGGAATAACCCGGATCGACGGATGAACCATGAGCCGTCGTACTGTTGTTGCCGCACGCACCGTTGTCGGGGGTCTCCGGAGAAAAACGTCATGAACTCGGTCAACACTTCATCGGTCGTAAGAATTGTCACGGTCGCAAGAGATTTATCGAAGGCAACGGCATCACGATGGCTCATATCGTCTGCGTTCGTGAGAGCGACCCAATAAAACGTATCTGCAAAAATAGCCTTCACAGGTCTCTCTTGGGCAAACCGTAGACGTAATGATCGACTTGGCTTGCGCCGTCACGCGGTAAGTTTGCGCGGGCGTCTTCGGGCATGTCAGCCCAGATTTCCTGGAACACTTCGGAAAGCGGTTGGTGCGGCTTGATAGGCGCGGCTGCAAGATCGTGCTGCAGCACTTGCTGGGCGTATTGTTCAGCCGAAACGCCTTGCTCAAGAGCCTTTGCTATAAGCACAGGCTTCTGGTGGTCCGGAATGTTTATCGTCAGGTTCATGGCTTCGTCCCAGCTTAACTTACAGACGTGGTGATCGACCGACTGCTGGCAGAAGGGGAGGCCGGCGGCGGGCGTTGGGTACCAAGCCCTTTCCTTGCGTATCAGCCATGATCTCTCTTGCAACGGAATACAAACGACGAGCGGTGTTTAGGCCCGCGCGAAAGGCTTTTTTGACGGCAACGGTATTTCCACCTCGGCAAAACTGCCGGGCGTTGCAGCGTTGACCGCTGCGGAGATCTTTTCAAGGTGAAGACGCACATTTGGCCATTGCTGGTCTGTTAGAACTACGATGGCAATCTTGCGGTGCTTGAGATTTTGCTGATAACGGATGTTTTGATCCGTACTCAAGAAAAGATCGAACCCGGCCTCTTCAGCATTTTGGATGAGGACGCCATTTTCCAATTCATGCCAACCCATTTGCGCAGCGCGGGTGACTTCATGCCCGGCAAAGCTCCGAGCAATGGATCGAGGAGTACCGTGGTCGAAGAGAATTTTCACGGTGCTGCAAACACCGGCTCTTTTTCAAGACTCTGCGTTGCGAAGTGGAGCACAGCTTGGATTTCTTCAAGGGATACGTCGAACTCTTCCGTGATCTCCTGCGGGGACATACCGGCTTCAAGGTTGAGAAAAACCGTCTGCACAGGCATGCGTGTTCCCTTAAACACCCAAGCGCCGCTCACCTTGCCGGGGATGCTTTCCACGGCTGGGCATTGTGACCAGTCAAGCGATGCTGTCATATTTGGTGCTCCTTCAACTTTTATCGTAGTGGATATAGGCGTTTCTGTCACGAATTACAAGGGCGGCGGAATCCCGAAACTTACCCTTTGCGGAAACACAGGCGACCTACATACTCGGCTGCCGTTCGCGGAAAACACTAGGGCCGAATGAAAGGCTT
>JANMWO010000248.1:0-2462 GCA_031394025.1 Acidobacteriota bacterium | reverse complement strand
ACGTCTTCACCGGAACCGATGGACTCTCCTTTGACCAGCACGATGCGATTACCGAAGTAGAAGCCATTCGGGCCATTCTTTCCAGTCGCCCCGAGGTTGCGTAGCGCTTCCATCGCGGATTTTTCATCGGCAGCGCGGATGCGTGTTGCAGAGGTTCCTTTCAGCGGTTGGTCTGTCTCGCTTCCATCGGCCCATTGCTTGCTAACTGGCAAGATATCGCCGACATTGATTGCGCCTTCAAATTCGCCGGGGATGACGCGCAGCGCATAGTTGGCATGCTCGTCTTTTGCCATGGCTTCAATGATTTGGCTAGCAGCGCCCGTTGTTAAGTCATCGGCAGAGCGCCCGCCTTGGTTGCCATCAGAAACTTTCACTTTGATTGAACCGCCTGGCTTTCCGACATTCAAGCGGAAATCTTTGCGGCCATTGGGAAACTCGTCGTCAATGGTCAATTGCTCAGGTTTGACGCGGATAGCGACTGCTGTATCTCCATACCCAGTATCTGTTTCACGGCGCGTGGTGACATACACATCGGGCTCGGCCTGCGCTTTGAGCGTGCCAGTTTGGCGGATGGCTTCGGCTTTGCTTTTGGATGTGTGGTGATAAACAGTGACCGTGCCGTCTGCATTCAGTGGCAAGCCGGTTGATTCGTCTATGGCTCCCTTGGTTGCGTCATCGGCGGAGTTGGCCTGAGATTTGCCGACGACATCCTTGGGGTTCGTCACAGCCTCATTTGTACCACGGCTGGCCGCTACCATCGCCTCCCCGCCGCCCTCGGTGCGCGCGCCCGCCTCAAGGTTGCGCTGTGCAAGCACCAGCATGCCTTGAAGTTCTGCGTTGGTGAACTTGACAGTGATGCCAAGGTCGCGCAGGAACTGGGCAATCTTGGCGTAAACACTCTTTACAAAGCCAAAGCCGGGTTTGAATTCGCCAGTGACCGGATCAACGGCATCTGTCACCACCTTGGCGGCCACCTCGTCAGCCTCCTGGTTCGCGTTCAGGTTGAACTTTCCGGCCTCGTCAACATACTCGCGGCGCACGCGCTGGCTGATGGCGTTCAAGGGCTTGTTGCCGGCCTTGATCGCCAGGCTGATATTCGCCATCAGCTTCTTCCAGTCGTCGCGGCCCAGCATCTTGCGCAGGCCGTGGTGGGCAACGGCTTCGTGGGCCAGCGTCTCCAGCGCCTGGGCTGGTGTGGCGTTGTTGCCAGACACCACCCAGATTTTTCCGTTCATGTACAGGCCACGGGCATCGCCGGGGGCATCGCCGGGGGCTGCAACGGGGAGGTCGGCGGGAGATTGGACCACCTCGTAGTCAAGGTTCCACTTCTTGGCCAGGGGGGCTGTAATGGCCTGGGCTTGGGGCAGGGGCATGCCACCAGTGGCTTGCTTGGCGAACAGCGGCAGGCCATCGGCTGCGCGTTCTTTCAGGGCGTCGGTGAGGGTGAAGCCGGGCTGTGCAAGTTCACCGCCACTCCATTCACCAGTCATTGCGCTTTGCGTGCCTTGTGGAATGCTCACGCTCTCCATCTGCCCGCCACCCAGCTTGCGCAGCACGTCTTTGGTGACTGATGGGACGATGGCATTATAAAATTTCTTCATGCCTTCGCCTCCCACCTTCAGGTCCAGGCCGGACAAAACGCCGCGCTCAGTTTCCATCACGCGCTTCGCCATTTCCTTTCCGATAACCTCTTCCAGTGGCTTGCCATCCCAGCCAACACTGCTGTTTTCAATCAACCCAGCTTTGTCAACGGCAAATTTGATTTTTCCGCTGTCTTTGACATCCAGCCAGACCGCTCGTGTTTTTTCACCTGTTGCTGCATTGGTTCTTGGGATGACCTCAATGCTGTTCACTTGGCTGCTCAAGCTGTAGCGCTCCGCGCTTTGATCCCCATTGATAAACGAAACCTTGTCATAGCCGCCGTCTACTGCGAGTTTTATGACGCGCTTCAGGGCCAGGCTTACCCAGTCGTCGGTGCGTCCGATAAACGGCGCGTTGGGAACGCCGTCGTGATTGGCATCGCTGATGGCATTCATCTCGTCAGAAATTTCTCCTTGCCGCTGCGGAGTGGCCCCGTCAAACTCTGCTTTGAGAGCGGCAAATCTGCGTTGCGATTCAGCACTTCCTTTGATGCCATCCTTGCGGGCCTGCTGTGCAAAATCACTTTGCAACTCTTCGATAAATAGGATTTTTGCACCATCTGCATCGGTGCGGTCATTGACGCGGATGTGGGCCAGGACGTTGGGTTGGTCCCAGTGGCTGGATTTGTATGGCCTGTCCAGTCCATTCGGCGATTTGGCACGCGCCTCCATCAGCGCATTGTGTTTTTCCTTTTCCTCGGAAGTCCAGCGCGGCCTGTTGCCTGATCCATATTTTTCAGACATCTTTGCAACAAACTCATCAAGCGCCTTTACTTGGTCTGATTGCTTCTCAGGCAGCGTCAGCAGCACCTCCCGGTAATT
>JANMWO010000210.1:0-1922 GCA_031394025.1 Acidobacteriota bacterium | reverse complement strand
CCTGCTCGACCCCGGCCGCCAGATAGCGGTAATTCTTGGTTTCCAATTCCTTTTTTATTTGCAACTGGGAAATCTGAGTCTCCAATGCATCGAGGGACTCAATATCCTTCCGGACTTTTTCGAGCTGGCCTTTGAAGGTGGTCAGTTTGGCACCCAATTGATTCACGCGATTGCGCACTTCAGGAAGGCCACCAGAAAAACCAGCGAGCGGCGAGGCTGTCGCCGCAGGAGGGAGAGAATAGTTTTCGAGCTTCGGCGTTTCCAGTTCCAGTTTCTTCTTCTGCGCTTCACTTTCCACCAGCTGTTGGCGCACAGCTTTTACCAGTGGATTAGCCTCTGTATACTGACTGCCCAGATCGAACTCCTTGTTTCGTAACATTTCGAGACGGGCCAAGGTTACCCTGTACTCGTTCAATTTTTCAATCGAGACGCCGGGTTCCGCCGCGACGGATTGATTGGTGCCCGGGGTTCGCACGCCAGACTCCAAGGCGACCACCTTTTGTTCGGCGATTTCGGCTTCGGTGTTGAAAATCTCCTGCTGAATCTTGGAGATTTGTTCCGTGTAGGCCTTTTTCGCGTCCTCCACTGAGATAACACCAGCCTTGGTCTTGAGTTTCCGAAGTTCTTCGTCTGTTTCAATCAGTCGAAACCGCAATTGATCGGCCTGCTTCACCAGGGCCTCGTCGCCATCCTCAATGGGACGATGAATTTCCCCGTGGCGAAGAAAATAGAACTTGATGAGTTGCTGGACGAGCGGCTGAACTATTGCTGGATCGGGATGGGTAAACTTGATCTTGATGACATTGCTTTTATCGATTTTTTCCACGGCCAACCTTTTGACGATGACCTGCGCTGCCAACGCCGTGAGGTTAGTCCCGCTGCCGCTGACAATGCCAAGAATCTTATCTGGTCCGATTGCCGCCGCGACTTGCAGATAAAGATCAAAACTGGAAAGAATCTCTATCTCAGAATTGATAATACTGCCCTCGCCCGAATTGGCGGATTGTATTTGTTGGTCACTGCGGGCCACTTCCGACGATTTCGTTTCCAAGACGTATCGAACCAATAATTTCGCCTCCGAATAATACATGGGGGGCGTTACGTTGTAGAGCACTAGGGCGGCAATTATCCCAACCAATGCGAAAAAGGCAATTTTCCACTTGTGCCTGAATAAGACAAAGTAGATGTCGCCGATATCGAGCGCAGTCGAGGGCAAATCGGGTGGATTCTCGAGATTGTTGTTCGTGTTCGACATCGAAGTCAGTCTTATGATCCTCGCGGCGCAAGTAAAGGGACTTTCATCCCAGCGACAATCTGCAATTGAAGCTCAGGTCGCCCATCCCAAAGCCCCCCCTGTCGCCCCATCAAGATCCATAAACCGTTGGCCAAGAACAATCCGGCTCATATCCGGGGTTTTACCGAAGCTTTCGGCTTCGCATGACCGTTGGTGGAGCCGTTGCTTTTGTGTTTGGCGTCGGAATCGGCCAGGGCGGATTTGCCCCTGTGCTGCAGAGTGACCGAACCGCCTCCTTCGCGCAATGACTGCGAGGACGCCTCCAGAATTTGCACCAGTTCCAAGCCCTTCTTCCCGCAGGTAATGGGAGTCTCACCGTTTTGGATACAATCAACAAAATGCTGGCATTCCACCTTCAGCGGTTCCTCCTGCTTCACATGAGGGGTATAAATGTCGCCGTAGTGATAGGAATACTGGAACTCCGCGAACGAATCATAGTGAGGAGGAGTGTTGACGCGGGTGTCGTAGATCTTGATCTTTTCCTGAACTTCCACATCGTCGTAAACGACCATGCGTTGGGTTCCAACGTTTGTCATTTCCCGGACTTTGCGCGGCTCGAGCCAACTGTTTTGCACCATGGCACAACGGTGATTGGCGAAGGTGAGACAGGTGCTTGCGACATCCTCAA
>JANMWO010000206.1:0-17319 GCA_031394025.1 Acidobacteriota bacterium | reverse complement strand
GGTACAGTCTTCCCTACACTACACCGTTTATCGTGAGTTATCGAATCTGAGAAATCTCCGTCTGTAGCAGATTTCCCACACGGTGAAGACAGGCGTAGTTGCCCAATGTCATTTAGTTTTTCCAAGTTCAGAGGTTCCCCAAACACTTGAATGTGAGAGAAATATGCAGGCCGAATGCCCGCACCACCAACACAACTCAGGTCAAGTGAAATGTGTGTAATGTGGGGTAGGCGATTCCGCCTGCCAGCTCGCTTGCGAGCGAAGTCTTTATTCCGATTCCCCACAAACTATATGGCATTGGACGCACTCGTCTGGGTCTGCCCAATTTGACAGCGGATCCATTATCATAGAGTGAGTGACCATTGCAGAACAAAGAAACGCGCTGGCAGGCGTTATAACCGTCGATAAAGAGGTCCTGCACGGCACCCCCTGCTTTGCAAATACTCGAGTGCCCCTGCAAACACTCATCGACTTTCTAGAGACCGGCGAAACCATCGACGATTTTCTTGAAGTTTATCCCACGATTCCCCGGCAACACGTTTTCTCATTCCTCGAACTGAGCCGTGACATCGCCATGGACCAGTTGGCATGCGCGTCGTCATAGACGCCTCCATCGATCCACGCCTGATAGAAGCGTTCGTTGGCCATCACGTGCAGACACTGTTTGATCTGGGCTGGCAATATCTGAAAGACAATGTGCTGGTAAAGAAGTTGGATTGCGATGTATTCGTCACGGCCGATCGCAGATTCGAGCACCAGCACAAGCTCAAATCACTGCCGTTCGGAATCGTAATTGTTCATGTAGCTCGTAACAAGATCGACTTCTATCGACCGCTCTTTCCTCAACTACGGAACGCTATTACGACAGTCACACCCGGCCACGTGGTTCATGTTTCGGGCCCTGGCGCCGACTAGCGCTTGATCCTCGAAGGGAAATCCGGAGGGGGCAATCCTGGACAGACGAACATTTCTCAGATATTTGCCATTACAAAGTGTCTGAGAAATCTCCGTCTGTACCGGATTTCCCTCCGCGTAGTGACCATCAATAAATAGGTCCCGTCACGGCTGATCGCGGATTCGAGCACACAGCGCCGATGTCTGCAACGTCCGTCAAGATCAAGCGACTGAAGCAAAGCCCCACTCACCGTACTCGGCCTCTCAAAATGTCCAAACTCCAGGGACAGGCTGCCGCAGCCTGTCCCCTCCATCCGACCCACCAACTACGCAACCATTGCGAACCGCTCCGCCAAACCGGGAAGCATTTCAGCCAACACTTCCTCCACCCGATCCACAAGTATAAACGTCATCTCTTTGCGAATATGCTCTGCAATTTCTCTTGTGTCGCTTTCATTGGCTCTTGGGCAAATTATTCTCTTGATACCCATTCTTCTAGCCGCCAAAACTTTTTCCTTCAATCCACCAATGGGCAAGACCAACCCTGAAAGCGTGATCTCACCAGTCATCGCTGTATCGTTACGAGCCGCCTGCATTGTATAGGCGCTGGCCAGTGCTGTAGCCATGGTCACACCAGCAGACGGTCCGTCTTTGGGAACTGCTCCGGCTGGTACGTGCACGTGAAGTCCACAATTCTTGAACATCGAAGGGTTAATCCCCAAGCTCTCTGAATGCGCCCATATATAGCTTTGCGCAGCACTCACAGATTCTTTCATCACGTCACCCAACTGGCCGGTAAGCGTCAACCCCTTCCCATCGGGCAGTAGCAAGGCTTCCACATACAGCACCTCACCGCCCGTCTCCGTCCAAGCTAAACCCGTAGCCACACCAGGAGGAAGATTCTTGCGCATCTTTTCCTGTGACACCTGCTCGGGCCCCAAAAGGTCGTAAAGATCTTCTGGCTTCACCAGGAATGGTTCCGTGCGACCCTCAACAAACTTCAGAGTCACCTTGCGCGCTACTTTGCCAATGGCCCGCTCAAACCGGCGCAGGCCAGCTTCGCGAGTATAGCCGGAGATGATCCGCTTCATCGCTTCCTCTGTGAACTGAAGCTGCTCTACAGTAAGTCCAGTCTCGCCCAGTTGACGGGGAATCAGATAACGCTTGGCAATTTCCACCTTCTCTTCTTCGCTGTATCCGGACAAGCGTAAGATCTCCATGCGGTCCAGCAGTGGACGAGGAATCGTATCCAATCCATTCGCCGTTGTAATGAACATCACCTTCGATAAATCGAAAGCCAGGTCCAGATAATTATCACGGAACGTCTTGTTCTGTTCTGGATCTAATACTTCCAGCAAGGCATGCGAAGGATCACCACGATAGTCGCGGCCCACCTTATCCACTTCGTCCAGCAAAATCACCGGATTATTAGACCCTGCGCGGCGGATTGCCTGCAATAAACGACCAGCCATGGCCCCGATATACGTCCGACGATGACCGCGCAGTTCCGCTTCGTCATGCAGTCCACCCAAGCTCATGCGCTCGAATTTACGTCCCAACGTTCGGGCAATGGATTGTCCCAGCGAAGTTTTGCCCACCCCTGGGGGGCCAACGAAACACAGGATAGGAGCCTTGGCATTTGGATTCGTTTTCAGGACACTGAGCTGCTCCAAAATGCGCTCTTTCACTTCACGAATTTCGTAGTGATCTTCATCCAGAATTTTCCGCGCTTCAGCAATGTCCAATTTATCGGGCGTGGCCGTGTTCCAAGGCAGATCCAATACAAACTCAACCCAAGTTCGCGTCACATGATGATCAGGTGACGACGTGGGCAGTCTCTCCAACCGAGCCAGTTCCCGTTCCGCCTCTTTCTTTGCTTCCTCAGGCAGTTCCAATTTTTGCAACCGCTCACGCAGAAGTTCTACTTCCGCTTTTTCTGGATCCTTCTCGCCAAGTTCGTTTTGAATAGCCCGCAACTGCTGGCGCAGCATGTAATCTTTCTGCTCTTTCGACATCTCCGAACGGGCTTCATTCTGAATCTTGCTGCGCAGTTCCAGCACTTCTACTTCATGCGATAAGTAGCCGTGCAGCAGACGCATGGCATCGGCACGAGTCATCGCTTCAAGCAATGCCTGTTCCTTGGGCAACGGCAAGTTCATCATCGAAGCCATCAGAAAGGTCATCCGCAAAGGATCTTCAGAACTGGCCATCATCCGGTTTAAATCCGGAGCAAAATCTGGTTGCGACAACGAGATTGCTTTTTGCCCAAGTTCCAACAGAGCGCGTTCCAGGGCCTCTACTTCGGTACCCATTTCTTGCGGTACAGAAAACAGCCTTACCCTGGCTTCTAAAAAGCCACCAGCGCTTTCTTCCAACTTCACCATGGCTACGCGTTCCACGCCCATAACCAATACTTCCATGGACCCATCGGCGTTCATCGACATGCGACGAACCACCGCCCGCGTGCCAATTCCAAATAACGTGTCTTGGGAAGGAGCATCCTCAGAGGCATCCTTTTGAGAGAACACCAGAACTTCTTTACCTTCCACAGCCAGCGCCGCTTCAATCGCGGCGACGGTTTGCTTGCGGCCAATGGAGAGCGGCATGGCCAGGCCAGGGAATAGCACGGCATTCTTCAGCGGAAGTACTGGCAATGTAATAAGTTTTTCGATTACGTTCACTTGTTTCTCCTCTTGTCTCGCTACTTCATCAGATGCTCTAGAACAGTCTGCGGTTGCAAACAGCTTAAGCCGGTACCGCTTCAGACCGAAAAGTTAACTCGCCTTTAGCTTCATCCAAATCAATCAAGATTTTTTCTCCATCGCGCACTTTGCCGCCAATAATAAGCTTCGCCAGTGGAGTCTCAATTTCCCGCTGAATGGCCCGTTTCAACGGCCTTGCTCCATAGGTTGGGTCATAACCGGTATGCACTAGATGTGCCAGCGATGCGTCACTGATTTCAACCGTGATTTTGCGCTCCTCCAGCCGCTTGCGTAAACCGCCCAACTGCACCAGTACGATCTGCTTCAAATGCTCCTCGTTCAAAGCATGGAACACAATGATTTCGTCAATGCGGTTCAGAAATTCCGGACGGAACCCGGCCCGCATTTCTTCCATCACAGCTTTTTTCATTCGCTCATAGCCCGCACCATCAAAAGCGCCTGTGTAATCCAAAATTCGCTGACTGCCCACGTTCGATGTCATTACGATAATGGTGTTCTTGAAATCCACCGTGCGACCCTGACCATCCGTCAACCGGCCATCGTCCAACACTTGCAACAGAATATTGAAAACGTCGTGATGAGCCTTTTCAATTTCATCGAATAGAATCACCGAATACGGTTTGCGCCGAACCGCTTCTGTTAACTGACCGCCTTCATCGTAACCGACGTAACCAGGAGGGGCACCAACCAGGCGGGACACGGAATGCTTTTCCTGATATTCCGACATATCAATGCGGATCATCGAACGTTCATCGTCAAACAGATACTCCGCCAAAGCCCTTGCCAGTTCGGTTTTGCCCACCCCGGTGGGTCCCAGAAAGATAAAACTTCCAATGGGTCGGTTCGGATCTTTCAAGCCGGAACGAGCCCGCAACACTGCTTCTGCCACCGCATCCACTGCTTCCGATTGGCCGATTACACGCTTATGAAGTTCCGTATCCAAATGCAGCAGCTTGGCCATTTCGCCTTCCAGCATTTTGGACAAAGGCACCCCAGTCCAACGGCTGACAACTTTGGCAATGTCCTCTTCATCCACTTCCTCTTTAATCATGCGGGAACCACCAGAGGCAGTAATGGCAGCCTCCTCAGTTGCCAATTTCCGCTCCAGTTCCACTAGCACTCCATACTTCAATTCACTGGCTCTACTCAGTTCGCCGTTGCGCTCTGCTTGGGCAAACAGGGCTCGCGTCTGTTCAATTTTTTCACGCAATTTCCGCAGACTGTCGACGGCTTCTTTTTCGGTCTTCCACTGTGCCTGCATGCCGGTGGCAGAACTCGTCAAATCGGCCAGCTCTTTTTCCAGCTTCAACAACCGATCTCGCGATGCCGAATCCGATTCCTTCTTCAACGCCTCACGTTCAATTTCCAACTGCATTTTCCGACGCAGAATTTCATCCAGTTCCGAAGGAAGCGAATCAATTTCCGTCCGCAGTTTCGCCGCCGATTCGTCCACCAGATCAATGGCCTTATCCGGCAGGAAACGATCAGAAATATAGCGATTGGAAAGGACCGCTGCGGCAACCAAGGCGGAATCTTTAATCCTTACCCCATGATGCACTTCATAGCGTTCGCGCAATCCGCGCAAGATGGAAATGGTATCTTCCACACTTGGCTGATCCACCATCACCGGCTGAAAGCGCCGTTCCAACGCCGGATCTTTTTCAATGTACTTGCGATATTCGTCCAGGGTTGTGGCACCAATGCAATGCAATTCCCCACGCGCCAGCATCGGTTTGAGAAGATTGCCGGCATCCATAGCACCTTCGGCCTTCCCTGCCCCAACCACGGTGTGCAGTTCGTCAATAAAAAGAATAATTTCGCCTTCAGACGATTGCACTTCTTTCAAGACGGCCTTCAACCGTTCTTCGAACTCACCACGAAATTTGGCACCCGCAATGAGCGCTCCCATATCCAGTGAAACCACCCGCTTGTTTTTCAAACCTTCGGGCACGTCTCCACGCACAATGCGCTGGGCCAAGCCTTCGGCAATTGCCGTCTTACCCACCCCAGGCTCACCAATTAAAACAGGATTATTTTTGGTACGACGGCTGAGCACTTGAATCACGCGACGGATTTCTTCATCGCGACCAATCACCGGGTCCAGCTTACTATCGGCAGCCATGGTGGTCAGATCGCGACCGTATTTTTCCAAAGCTTCGTAAGTAGTTTCAGGATTTTGTGAAGTGACCCGCTGCGCACCGCGCACTTCCTTAATCGCTTTGTCGAGTGACTTTTTGGTGATCCCCGATTCTTTAAGCAGGCGGCCAGCCGCACCGGAATCAGAAGCGATCGCACCCAGTAAATGTTCGACGCTAACAAATTCATCCTTCATCCGTTTGGCGTCAGCTTCAGCATCGGCCAGAACTTTGGTCAGACGGCTGGTGACATACACCTGGTCCATTCCAGTGGGAGAAGAGGTGGAAACCTTCGGCAATTTGTCGATTTCAAGGCGCAATTTAGCGCTTAAAACGTCCAAATTGGCACCAGAACGGCGGATTAAAGACGTTGTAACACCCCCTTCCTGACCGATTAGAGCCAGTAAAAGGTGCTCAACATCCACTTGTTGGTGTGAATGTTGAAGAGCCAGGGATTGTGCGGAGCGGAGTCCTTCTTGAACTTTTTCGGTCAGCTTGCTGAAGTCCATAACATATGAGCCTCCAACGCTCAGATGTATTTAGCATAACACGATCAAGCAAGCGCGGCCACACTATTCCTCAACAAGCTTTGGAACACAAAAATAGTGAGGTTTAGCGGAACGAACGAAAGGGATAGCTATTCAGGGAGTAATTTCTGGATCATCCGAACCAGCGTTGCTTCTTCAAATGGCTTGCCCAAATAGTCATTGGCACCAGCCATTTTTGCCCGCAATTTATCCAGCAGCTTGCCTGACAGCATGATGATGGGAGCATTGTTCTTTAACCGTTCTTTACGGATTTGACGACAAGTTTCAAGGCCGTCCATGCCCGGCATTTGAAAATCGAGGACAACCAGGTCGGGCAGATTACGGCGGAAGCTGTTTAACCCGTCCTCGCCATCCACTGCCTCTAGGAAACGCATGCCATTGCGGACAATCATCGGGCGTAACGTGTTCAAAACAGTACGGCTGTCATCAACTGCCAGAATCAGTTTTTGCCCCCGCAAAGTTTGGATAGCCCGTTCCACAGAAGGAAAATTGTTGCCCAACCGCGAAGCTTCTTCAAAATGGTACAGTGCTTCGGAATTGCGCAGAGTGTTCATGCCAAGAATGCCCAGCCGGTAATGGATTTCCGCCGTGCCACCTTTCCTCAGCTTGTCCTCCCAATACCGAAGCACTTCGAGAACTAGAGACTCGTCTTTCACACTGTTATCAACGATTTCCTTAAGATTGGTAAGTGAATCAATGCAGCCGCAGCGCGGACATTTCCCTTGATTTGCAAGAATTTCCGCTTCACAAACTTCGCAGTTGCGCTTCCACACTTTTTCCGATACGGCCTCAACAGGGGGGCGTTTCTTCGAAATCCGAGCCCGTAATGCGTTTAATGATTCTTTCGCCTGCTGATGGTTGGGATCAATGCGCAGTAAAGTTTGCAGAAACCGAACCGAATCTTCAGCATTTGCGGCCACCCCAGCGCGCCAAAGCAGAGCCTGTTGATTGGCCGGTTCATACTGCAAAATAACGTCCAGAATGGCCCGCGCAGTTTCCCGCTGACCTGACCGGACGGCCAACACTGCGTCGCCCAGAGTGTATGCTTTGATCGTCGGCATTAAGCTTCTTTTCAGATTCCTATGTCGAGATTCTATCAATGGGCTACACCAAAACACCTAGGCTTGAAACCTTAGTTCGTGCTACAACTATGCCGTACGCGTTCCATTTGGCCATAGAATGCCATTTGGGCATAGAATAAAAGTGAAATGAAGTTTTGGATCATTCTCATCGCAACTGCCGTCTGCCTTTCTGCTGCCACCATCCAGTTGTATCTGAAAGACGGGTCATTTCAAAAAGTCAAAGAGTATCAGGTTGTGGGAGATCGGGTAAAGTATCTTTCTGCCGAACGGGGCGAATGGGAAGAAATTCCTAAAGATTTAATCGACCTGGAAAAGACCGAAGGAATTGTGAAAGCGGCCCAGCAAGCGGATGCCGAAAATACCAAGGCCGATTTGGATGAAAAAAAGGCCGAGTCCGATGCCCGTCGTGAAATTCGTAGTCTCCCTGCGGAACCCGGAGTTTACTATGTTGACCCCACTGGTAAAATTGTTCCATTGAAACTTGCCGAATCGAAAATGGTGACCAATAAGCGGCGGTCCTTGCTTGCGGCACTCTCCCCTATTCCTGTGTTCGCTGGCAAAGCGACGGTGGAAATTGACGGAACCAGCAGCAATTTTGCAATTTCTGAAGATCGCCCCAACTTTTATTTCCGTCTGGCCAAGGAAGAACGAATGGAACTGGTACGGCTAAAACCGAACACCAAAAAAGTGGGCCGGGTGGTACAAAGTCTGGATATTGTCCCAGTGGTGAAAGAGATTCTAACTACTATGGATATTGTAGAAACGTTCCGCAGGCAAGTGGGAGAAGGGTTATATAAAGTTTGGCCTACTGAATCTGCAGAAGCCGGGGAATATGCTTTGGTGGAGTACACCGAAGGGAAGACCAGCCCCCTAATTTACGATTTCTCGCGCAAGTAGCAACTGGTTGCGAATGCAACAAATTTGGAAATTTTATCCTTCCTTCAACGAACGCTCCACATTTCGGGATATTATAGGATGTACCGTTCTTTCCGGCTGGAGAAGTTTCAAGCGAACGCCTGTTTCCTCTACCTGTCTGATCCGAGTGGCAAGTTAGTTAGTAGTTTTAGGAGATATTTTGAAAAACATTTTTGTAGGTAACCTCGATTTCGGCGCCACCGAAGACTCTTTGCGTTCCCTTTTTGAAGCCCACGGAGCTGTTGAGCGCGTGAGCATTATGACTGATCGCGACACCGGCCGGTCTCGTGGTTTTGCGTTTGTTGAAATGACCAATGCTGACGAAGCCGAACGGGCTATCGCCGCATTGAACGGTGCCAACCTCGGCGGTCGTGCTTTGAACGTTAACGAAGCGCGTCCTAAGACTGCAGGCGGCGGTGGTGGTGGTGGTCGCGGATTTGGCGGCGGCGGCGGCGGTGGCCGTGGTGGAGCTGGCGGCGGCGGCGGCGGTGGTGGTTTTGGCAACCGTTCACGACGCGAACCCCGTTGGTAGTTTTTTACCTACTTTATTTGTAGCTATAACCGTGCAACAAGCCCCCTAGCCGGTGGGCCTGTTGCACGTGTATCCCTATATCCATTCCGTTGGGAGGCACTATGGCGGGACGATCCGGCACCTCGCTTAAAAAGCGACAAAAAGAACTGGCCCGGCAAGATAAGCAGAAAGATAAAGAATCAATGCGAGCACAACGCAAGAATGAAAAACCGGAAAGAGCCCCAGGCTCGGGACCGGAAGTTAGCGAAGTATCAGCCTTGGAATTATTTGAAGACCTGACCAGTTCATAGCACATTATTAATTTCCAATATGGGTAGCCAACGGCATAGAATGTAATTTCCTCGCCATGGCTACCCTTCTTGTTTCGAATCATAACCGCCTAACCGCCCTTGACGCTTTTCGTGGTGCCACCATGGCTTTCATGGTGCTGGTGAACAACCCCGGCAACGGCGACTTTTCCTACGCCCCACTCAAGCACGCCGATTGGGATGGCTGGACCCCCACCGACGTGGTATTCCCATCCTTTGTCTGGATCGTCGGCGTGGCGCTTACTTTGGCACTGGGCAAGAAATTGGAAGCAGGCAACTCCCGTGGCCAACTACTGATCCAGGCGGCAAAGCGAGCGGCCATCATTTTCTTTTTGGGATTGTTGGTGTATGCCGTCCCCCACTTTGACCCGGCCACTTTCCGAATCCTTGGCGTGCTGCAGCGGATTGCAATCTGTTATCTGATCACCGTCGCAATCTACCTATATTCCACATGGCGTGGGCAAGTTGCCGCCATCGTTGGGCTATTCGGTATTTACACCGCCTTAATGTTCTTCGGACCGGTACCCGGTTACGCATCAGGACATTTGGATATGCAACGGAATTTTGCCCACTACATAGACAAAATCATTTTGGGCGCACACAATTATGCCAACACAAAAACCTGGGATCCGGAAGGGATCGTCAGCACGCTCCCAGCGATTGCCAGTATGTTGCTGGGGGTAATGGCCGGTCATATTTTGTCGTGGAAAAGCAGCTTAACGGAGAAGATAAAGTACCTTGTACTTTGCGGGGGCGCACTTTTCGCATTGGGATACCTGGTGGATATTGGGATGCCCATCAACAAGAAGCTTTGGAGCTGTTCCTTTGTAATGGTGATGGCAGGGATTGATTTTCTGCTGTTCGCAGGTTTTCTGTGGATCGCGGATCTAAGAGGGAATCGTAAGATTTTCGCGCCTTTTGTGATCATCGGGATGAACGCAATCGCAGTCTACATGGCTTCGGAATTTCTGGATACAGCGGCAAGTATATTCGGATGGAAGAATGCCATCTACTCTTTTTTTGGCCGATTCCTGGCACCGATTGACGCCTCATTACTCTATGCACTGCTCTATGTTTTGCTGATGTACGGCATTGCCTGGGCGCTTTACCGAAGACGGATCTTCCTCCGCGCGTAAGGGTTTACTCAGCCCAATAGCCGGGGCGGGCACGAACCACGGCATCACTTGCCTTCACCTTCAAGCTGATTCCGTGATACACCGGTCCGCTATTTTCCGCAGGAGAAAAGCTCAGCAAATATTGGGTATGCAGGTCGTCCCCTACTTTGGTGATCACCTTTTCCAGACCAGCCAATTTGGTGAACGATAGCCGCTCCCCACCGGTATACTTTGCAAAAGCCTCAGCAGAATTCTTATCGCCCATGCGGCCAATTTCAGAAAATATTGCCAGCAGATTCAGACCCGAACCACTGTCATACACGCGACGGCCAGATTCAAACCGTTCATCGCCCTTCGATGTAAAAGGGGTGGCGTAGGCGGAATAGGTTACTGGATAAATGGTCACATTAGCGGCTTGCGCTTTGGTCACGGCTTGTTCCAGCTTTGCCGAACTTCCACGATCTTTACTCTCCCCAATGACAACCAGCACTCGACGATACTTTTGCCTGCCTTCCAACAGCTTGACCGCTTCCAAAACGGCATCGTTCAACTTAGCACCGCCGCCGTCAGGTTCCACGCGGCGCATCTTGGCGGAAAACAATTTCCCGTCAGAAGTGAATTCCTGCGTCAAGGTCACTTTGTCGGAATAGGTTAGAAGAGCCACAACGCCACGGTCCCCAACAACCAGCGGCTCAAACATGGCCCCAATTTTTTGCACTTTTGCTAAAGCGGGGCCAGCAATGGAACTGGTCTGAACTGCCACAACCAGCGCAATGGGTAACTGAGAGATTTCCAGGCTATGCTTCACCAGTTTGCCGTTGTCGAAAACTTCAAAGTCCTTTTCGGTGAGCCCGTCAATCACCTTACCGTGCCGATCCGTCACGCTAGTGGGAACCAGAATCAACGGAACAGAAGTTTTTATGGTGAGTTCCTGCGCGGAAAGCCCAAAAATACAGAAAAAGGCCAATATTCGCATGTCTTGATTCAGACGCACCCGTCAGTCGTTCGGTTTCTCGCCCGCATTGCAATCGGGAAGAGTACGGTTTGCGTAATAGTTCAAACCATAGCGAATACTTCGCGGCACATCGCCAATGCATTGCGATTCCGGTTGTGCTTTCATCTTCTCCCATCGTGGCCGAGCTGAACCAAGTGCATTCACATCTGCCAGTTTGGTTGCTTGAAACCAGGCGAAACAGAGGAAACTGGCCGCAGCAACTGCTCGCAAGCTTGGTCTAAAGCAAAGGATTGCCAGCGGGATTACACCCCAAGGAAACGTTAGCGAAGCAAGTGCTTGTCTTTTAATGCCGGAATTCACCGCAACTGGAACCAACTGCGCAGCCAGAAGAACCACCATCAGGCACATTAAAGATAGGCAGAGCAACAACGCTTTTCTTTGCGATTTCTGGTAGCGGACAGCAGCAACCACACACAGCGATGGCACGGCAGGAAGGATGTAGCCAGGCAGTTTATTCATGAAACAACTGAAGAAGAAAACGCACCAAACAGCAGTCCAGACAAAGGCCTTGGTGTTGCTTTCCTGAAAAATACGGTAACCCAGAATCATCGGCGTCCAGGGAACCATTGCTGCTAAGACGATGGGCAAATAGAACCAGAATGGCTGGACATGTTGCAGTGCCGGATTGGCGAATCGGCCCAGGTGATGTTCCACAAAGAACACTTGCCAGAATGTCCAGCCGAACTTCAAGGTCATCGGGACGTACCAGAATGAGGCCACGGCGATGGCTCCCACACCGGGCCCAATCCAACGTCGCCATTCGTGCCGCTTCAACCAAACCAGCGGAAGCAATAAGGCTGCAGCCACTGCTCCCTTGGCCAACAATGCCAGTCCGAAGAGCACAGCAGCGCAGCGTCGCCAACCCGCCAATACGGCCAACAGCGTCCCAGTGAACGTAGCGGCCAAAGGTAAATCAGTCACCGCAACTTGGCTGAATGCGAACCAGTATACGGTGGTGGAAAGCATGGTGACAGCGGTCAGAGCGGTTTCACGTGACTCTAAAATTTTGCTCAAGGCTTTGTAATAAAACACCAGAAACAAAACGCTGCATATCGCTATGGGGAGCCTGGGTGCAAATTCACCGGGCAGGCCCAGCTTGAATCCCACTGCGGACAGCCAGTACAGCAACGCAGGCTTTTCAAACCAAGGCTCGCCCCACAGAATGGGGGAAATGAAATCGCCGGAATCGGCCATATGCTTGGCGATGGCGGCATAACGGGGCTCATCGGGGGTGATGATTCCCGTGCTGTTAAGACTCCACGTGTATAGAAAAGTGATGGCCAGGAAGGCAAAAGCCAAAACCGGCAAGCGAACTGGCACAATGACAAGTATAAAATGACTTCGATGCGCCAACCATGTCTTCTCTATTATTTTCTGCTTCCAATGTTTTGTCATGCGCAGCCCGCTGGCACTTGTCCTTGCGAACTGACGGTTGGGCAGCCCATGACCGCGCGGCAATGTGGCTTGACGATTGAAGCGGAAAAGCAACCAACCACGGTCCCCTATTTTTTCTTGAAGGACACGAATCCACGCAAACTCAATCGGACACTATTGCTGCCTCGAGTCTATACGGGCGGCATGATGGAACTGAAAGATATTACTGCAGCCCAGCGCACGGCCCTATGGACCGCGGCCATTGCAAAATCGAAAGAGATTTGGGGCAATGATTGGGGCGTCGCGGTGAATGGTGCCAAGGTTCGGACGCAATGCCATCTGCATATCCACATCGGAAAAATGATTAAGGGATTGGAAAAGAATGGCAAGTACGTGGTGGTCAATTCTATATCGCAGATTCCAGTGCCGTTGGATGGAACCGGACTGTGGATTCATCCGTTAGCCAGGAAGTTTGTAGTGCATGTGAATGAGCAGGCGGCTGAGACGGTGCTGCTTCGATAGGGCAATCAACTTGACCAGTCGTGTCTTGGATCAGTTCACGGAAGTGTTATACATTATGTATAGCGATGCGGTTTGAGTGGGACGGCGATAAGAACAGGATAAACCAGCAAAAACATGACGGCCTAGCGTTTGAGAGTGCGGCACTTGTGTTCAACGATCCGCACGCTATTTTCCGAAAGGATCGCGTAATGGTTGGCGAACAGAGGTGGCATGCCATCGGAACTGCAGGTGGCGCCGGTCCTATTGGTTGTTCACGTGTACCGAATGGATAGTGAAAATGACGAAGACGAAATCATCCGCATCATCTCAGCCCGCGAAGCCAATCAGCGTGAGCGCCGAATCTATTTCGAGCAAGGTGCCGAATAAGAAGCAGAAAGCCGTTCTATCTCGCATTACCAAGCGGCAGGCTGTCGGAAATGATTCCGGCATTGACTATTCGGATATCCCTTCTTTGAACGACCAGCAATTGTTGCAATTCCGCCGTTCTAGAAAAGTGTTGGTAGCTGCGCGCATCGACCAGGAAGTTTACGACTGGCTGATGAAATATGGGAAGGGTTACTCGACGCGAATCAACGGCATCTTGCGGACTGTCATGGAGAATGCCGGGTAGTTGGTTTGTGGGCGTGCATCCACAATGAATTCTTCACCGCCAACATGCACAACAAGAACACGCAAACCGATTATGGACAAGCTGACAGCAATTTTCGGCAACAATGTGAAACTAGTTTGGTATTTGTCATCGTCGGCGCATTAATGGTATTTTCCGTTGCTTGACTCTCTGCATACGACCGGAGTAGCTTGGTCTTGTGGAAGTTACCGTGCAAATTCCCGATGATCTCGCAGTTCGCCTCCTTGATGGCGGCGGAGATTTGGCTCGCCGCGCGCTGGAATCCTTCGCGGCGGATGAATACCGTAACGGTAGAATTCACAAACCGGATCTGCGGCGCCTGTTCGGTTTTGAGACCAGCTACGAGATTGACGGCTTCTTAAAGGCGCATTGCGTCTTCGATGAGTACACCTTGGAAGACTTTGAGCGGGAACGGCAATCGCTGAAGATCCTGGGTTTCTAACGCTAGTGCAGTTAGTCATCGCCGACACCAGCCCGGTCAATTACCTCATCCTCATCGGGCGTATTGATCTCCTTCCCATGTTATTTGAAAGAATCGTTTTGGCCAGCGTCGTGGCAATTGAATTAACTTCGGAACGAGCGCCTCATCCGGTCGGCATTGGATTTCCACTCCCCCGGCTTGGTTGGAGGTACGCGAGCTCCATACGATATTGGCGATAAGTTCCTTGCGAACATTGATGGTGGTGAAAGAGCCGCGATTCAGTTGGCATGCGCTCTCCACGCTAACTTGGTGCTGATGGATGATCGCAAAGGTGTCCTCGCGGCGGAACGTAAAGGCCTTCTGGTAACGGGCACGCTGGGTGTGCTTGATATCGCCGCCGAACGCGGATTGATCGATTTTGCCGAAACAGTCCGTGAACTGGAACAAACGAATTTCCGGCGTCCAGTTGGGCTGCTTGAAATCCTTCTGGCCAAGCATAAACAAGCAAAACAATGAAGGCTGCGTTGGTTCCGATGTGCATCCACAATGAATTCTTCACCGCCTGCATGCGCAACAAGAAAACGCGGGCCTCTTGTGTCCGAGTTATCGGCAATTTTAGGCAACAATGTGAAACTGGTTCGGTATTCGCCATCGCAGTAGCACTCATGGTTTTGGTTGCTTGACTCCCGGCCTACTGCCGGAGTAGCGTGGTTTTATGGAAGTCACCGTCCACATCCCCGATGACATCGCCAGCCACATGACCGAAGCGCACGGCGATCTGGCGCGCCGGGCACTGGAAGCTTTCGCCCTTGAAGAATTTTAATGGGATTGCTTCGGCGAGCGGCGTTCTGGTACTACACCCGAAGTGTGCAGAACTTCGCCGCTGGCGATGTGTGTTCGGTCAAGTACGAGGACCGTTTCTCGGTTGCGAAAATACTCGCGGTGAACGGCGATGTGTTTCATGTTAGGCTCTACAAAGAAAAATTTGTAATTAGGCCTCAATCTGTCCAGATTGGCGCCCTATCTCTCGGGAGCATCGACGACCCGGACGGTTTCGGCGTCGGCCATGTTCCGCTTTTGGGTGGCACGTTTGGATCCTGGCTCCCGGTCAGGTGCCAAAGCGACCCTGTCACAGATGACGAGTTAATATGGGTGATTGAGTGGGAAAACTCGGGCGGAGGCGTTTGGAGTTGAGCCTTTCCGGAACATAATACGCTGCCTTTGTCGTATTCCAAACCTACCCTTTGTGGAACATTGGGGTGCTTCGAAGGTCTTGGGCAAAACCTGGAGTTGATGAAAAGCCCTCCCTAATAGTGGTCTTTCAAGCTAATAACGAATTCTGCGGAGCCAGCTTTCAAGCATCGGTGTGCTGGTACTCCTTTTTGTGACTAGTCATCAAGCTGGCAACTCGTCGAACTTTAGGAAAACATAAGCTTTCGATACATTCCCTTGGGTGGCATAAAGTACACCTTTGGTTTGAGCGGTCGTTGCACAAACCACCCTTTAAGGAATACGGGATGGTTGGCTCTCCATGACAACGCGCAAGATACGATTGATCCGCGTCTGATAACCTTTGCCGTGACCCCTGATCCACTTCAACACATCGGCGTCCACCTGGATCATCAACTGCTTTTTAACGGGCGGCCAAGCGGTCGCGGACTTTTTCAGAAACGATTTGTCGAGGGCAGGAATGTCAGAGTAGTCAATCTCGGCGTCCTTCATACTGTCAATCCGCGTCAAGTCGCTTTTGATAGATTTCTTGTTCACGTCGGTTTCCTTTCCTCATAGAGATGATGCGTGTTCCCTCGTCGCGGGGAGAGTGAGCGATCACAACCACTCGTCCGGCGAGAAGACCTAAAGTGGCGAGCCGTTGTTCGCCGTAGTCGAAACGGTCGTCCTCGAACGTGACGGACGGCCCGGAAAACACCAGTTCGGCATCCTCGAACTTTAGGCCGTGCTTGACGAAGTTCCTTTGGTTCTTCGCTTTGTCCCATTCGTATTTCAACCTCAAAGATAACTCGTTTTGTAGTTACAGTCAAAGCGCGACTTGACACCGTACCATGGGAGACTCCCTCCCTCTGAGGATTCATCAACGCTGGGCATTTGTGATCGCCACCGGCCTTTCCAGATAACACCACAACTGCCAACCAACCCAAACCAAATTAGCATCTCCCTACCAGACGGAATAGAATAATAGCTGCATGACCCTTGTAGACATAGCCAAACTTCCTACCGCGGAAAATTCCGCGATCCACTTGAATGCCAAGGACAACATTGCCGTGGCCCGCGTTCCCTTGTCTGCCGGAACCGAACTTAAAATTGACGGTCACCTTGTCACCGCTAGAACTGCCATTCCCGCAGGACACAAGGTATGCATCCGCCCCATCGGCCAGGGTGAACAAATTGTCCGATACGGACAATTGATTGGCTTTGCTAAAAGCGCGATTCAACTTGGGGATCACGTCCACACTCATAACGTGGCCTTTGAAGAATTGAATTTCGACTACGAATATCCGCTAGTGGAAAAGCCCCTGCCTGCCCTGCCCTCCTCCATCCCAACATTCATGGGATTTCAACGGGAAGATGGCCGCGTTGGAACTCGAAATTATGTGGCTGTCGTAGCGGCATCGAACTGCGCAGCCCATACGGCAGAGATGATCGCGGCGCATTTTTCCGGACTTACCTTACCGCCGAACGTGGATGGCGTGGCGGCCTTTCCGCACGGCGAAGGTTGCGGTCACACCATTGGACCCGATACAGAACAGTTGCAACGCACCTTGCGTGGAGTGATGAATCATCCCAACGTGGGCGCAGCGGTGATTTTGGGATTGGGCTGCGAAGTGAACCAGATTGACCACTACCTGGGCGCGAATTCCGCGCGTACCAGTCGGATGATCGGCATGACCCTACAAGGCGAAGGCGGAACGCGCAACGCCATGGCCAACGCCATTAAAGCCATTGAAGGTTTGATGGAACAAATGTCCTCTGAAAAACGCGTTCTGGTCCCCGCTACCAAAATTCAGTTGGGACTGAACTGTGGCGGGTCCGATTCCTTTTCCGGCATCACCGCCAACCCCGCACTGGGCTACACTTCCGATCTGTTGGCG
>JANMWO010000182.1:0-13855 GCA_031394025.1 Acidobacteriota bacterium | reverse complement strand
CAACAAGTTTCCTCCACCGCCTTTGCTTAGATTGAGCGTTGAAGTTTCAATCTCATCCGCACCATCAATCGTCACGTCTATGGCAGGATTCTCTTCGAGCGTTGAAAGGGGAATACCCAACAGGCGGGCTTGCGCGGCTGTCTTTTCCGAGGTCGGGATTCCTATGATTCTGAGACCATCTTTAACCCGCTTTCCGATTGCCGCCACAGCCAGCGCAGCCGTTGTGCCAGATCCCAAGCCAACAATCATTCCATCCCGCAGTTGGTCGGCTGCCGCTTGGGCTGCGGCCTCTTTAAACTGATTCATTTGTTGTGTTGGATTCACTAAGTGACTCGGCACTACTTCTTCATTGCTGGAACCACAGGAACGGGGATGTCTGAATTGTAAGTGTCCACAATACACTTCCACTTACCGTCAGACTGTTTCTTCCAGACCTCCAGGATCTTGCCTGTATCATTCATTGTCGGACCGCCCTTGGGGTCTTTGATCGACAGTTGATACGTGCCATATAGATACCCGATATCACCAGATTTCGCCACCTCAATCTTCGATGCCTTCCAAGTCAAAGATGTATTTGGACCAAGCAGGCCTGCCCAAGACTCGCGAATCGACTTCTTATCTGCGGCCATTGGTGAGTTGGGCGGAAGCAGCACGGCGTCGTCTGAATAAAATGCCAGGGTGCCCTCCAGATCGTTCTTCGCCGCTATGGCAGACCACTGCTCGTCCAACACGCGGATCGCGGCTTCGTCCGCTGTGCGCGTATCCGATACGGGAAGCGACGCGCAAGAACTGGCGAGGAAAGCAAATGCAATGAGGACGAATGGTGCAGAGTTTTTCAACATCATCGGAGGTTAGCACAAAGCGAATCGAGTTCGTTGAAGGTGGACTAAAGTTACTGCCACCCGCCCCCAAGCGCACGATACAACTGCACAACATTCAACAGTTGCTGACGCTGCAATTGCGCCAGAGCCAGAAAGCTGTCCGATTCCCGCAACGCTTACACCAGCAGTTGCTGTTGGGTCCGTTGTTCAGCCGTTTTGTGATAGCCCTCAAGTTTCACACATTAAGGAAAAATGCTGATAACATCGATAACTTACGAATCGAATACGATATCTTTCTACCCGAACGTGTTATATACTGCCAGACCTCAGACCGTAGAACGCCTTGCCAAAAAGGACCTGTTGATGACATTAGCTGAAACTGTACGATTCTTATTCATGGCATCTAAATGCCGCCCGGTAATTGACGCCACTCTTCGTGCAATCGTGACGCTGATGATAGCCGTTGGCTCGCTGATCGCCCAAACTGGCGGTGGCGCCACATTGGTAGGCACCGTGAAAGATGCGTCTGGAGCGTCGGTCGGTGGGGCCAAGGTGACGGTTATCAACACAGCAACATCCTTCACCACCGCAACCACCACTTCCGTCGAGGGCGCTTATTACGTTCCGTATCTGGCCCCCGGTGATTACCGCGTGAAGGTCAGTTCCGCTGGCTTCAAAGAGTTCGTCCGTGAAGGAATCACACTCCGCTCTGCCGAAGTGCCGCGCATTGACATCACACTGGATCTTGGCTCCATCACCGATAGCGTTACCGTGCGCGCTTCGGCATCCTTGCTGAATACTGAAAATGTTGTAAGCGCTTACGTCATCCCTGCCGATGTTTTGACGGAGACTCCAGGAGTGATGAAGCGCACGGTCTACCTGTTGCAGTACATGCCTGGAATAGTTGGCGTGGTGGGCCAAGCGGGTTTCCACATTCAAGGACAGGCCCAGAATGACATTGGTTTTTCGCTGGACGGAATCAGCGCCAAGTCCCCCTATACCGGCGTTGTGAACCAAGTGGACGGTGTGATTCAAGGCAGCACTGACGCCATGGAAGAAGTCAAAGTGCTCACCACCGGCGTTTCAGCCGAGTACGGACATTCGGCTGGTGGATCCATGAAGATGGTGTATAAGTCTGGAACAAATTCACTGCATGCATCCTTTGAAGATCGCTACCTGAACGGCAGTTGGGTTCATCGGAACTACATCACCCAGAAGCCGTTGCCACCGCAGGCACCGTGGTACTACCAAACGTTCGACCTTGTTGCCAGTGGTCCCGTGGTGATTCCTAAAATTTACGATGGCCGTAATAAAACGTTCTGGCTATCTGACTATGCCATCAATCATGAACATACAATCAACCTGACCGTTGGCACCGTGCCAACACCGGAAATGCTCAGCGGAGATTTTTCATTCAAAGACGCAACAGGCGGTGGGTTGCCGCTTTATAATCCTTTTTCAACTCGGCAAACCGGCACCACTTACACACGCGATCCGCTACCAAACAACATTGTTCCTAAAAGCTTGATGGACCCCGTGGCGCTGAAATTCCTTGCATTGGGAATTTGGAACGCGCCCAATCAGGTAGGCTCTCCAGCCAGAACAGGACCATCGGGAAATTTGCAGATGGCCAATAGTTGCCGCTGCCTGCATCGCGACCGTTGGGACGAAAAGATTGACCACCAGTTTTCTTCCAACCAGAAGATCTTCTTTCGATACTCGCAAGGTCATCACCGCGGCCAGAATGGCGATAATTTTGCCAAGCCGGAATTCAACGCATCCAGAGAGATCAATCCCACGGATGATATTAATGGCGTCATCAGCTACACATCCATCATTTCACGCGTGACCTTTAATGAACTTCGCATCGGCTATAACCGGCGTGCTTCCTCTAATCCAGAGAGGCCTGAATCGGCAAAGACTGCCGTGCCCATACCCGGTGTTGACCCCGAAACGTTCCCCTACTTCAACATTGGCTATGGCATTGCCGCAATGGGCTATACACGCCAAGTGGGTGAAGACAAGATTTTTCAAGATAACCTGACGCGCATTGCAGGCAAGCATAGTTTGAAGATGGGCTATGAAATGATTCGGACAGCTTATAGCGACAAAGCAACTTCGCTTCCTTCTGGCCAGTACAACTTCACCGGAGGCACATCCCTTCCCTTTGCAGAAAACACCGGTAACGATTTCGCCGCCTTCTTAATGGGAACGGTGACCAGCGCCACCTACACCAAACAGTTGGCCATCTTTATGCCGCGCCAATGGAACCACGAACTTTACTTTCAGGATGACTGGAAAGCGCTGCCTAATCTTTCCCTAAACATTGGCTTGCGCTGGACCTACTTTTCCCCTTACAGCACCAAGTGGAACCAGCAGTCGCAGTTTGACCCCACTCTGATAGACCCAGTCAGCGGGAAGCTGGGAGCAATTACGCATCCAACGGGAGCGATTGGCAAACGCGATTTGAACAATTTTCAACCGCGTCTAGGCTTGGCCTGGAACTTCAAACCAAAGCTTGTGTACCGTGCTTCGTTTGGCATTATGACCGTAGATAGCGCTGGTCAGGGCGGCTTTGACGAATATGCCGGCAACTTCAACATCTTGCAACCCACTGGCGACCCTCGTCACCTTTTCCAACTGCAGAACGGTCCTGGGCCAATAAAATATGTTGTCAATTCCGACGGCACAGTTCCCTACACTGGGGCCAGCTTCGGCAGCCGCAACGCCACTTGGCGAGATCCCAAATTGCATAATGCCTATGTCATGAACTGGTCCTCAGGTTTTCAATATCAACCCGGCAACACGTGGCTGGTGAACGTGCAATATCAAGGGTCCGCAGGTGTGGGTTTGCAACGGAGCTGGAACATCAACGGCATTCCGTTATCCATCGCTTTGGGCGGAGACAGAACGTTGCAGGATAAAGTATTCCTGGCACAGCAGAATTATCAAATCTATCCGCAGTTCGGCACCGTCAATCTGCTTTCTAATTTCAATCACAACACCTGGCACAGCGGAAATATTTCGCTGGAGAAACGCTACGGGAAAGGGCTCATTTTCAATACCAGCTTCAACCTTTCCAAGTCTCTAAGCAATGATGATTCCCTTACCTACTACAACCGCCAAGGCAAGGCCCGCACAGCCTACGACCAGCAAAAACAATTTGGAGCGTTTGTGGTTTATGAAATACCCGTGGGCAAAGGCCAACGCTTCCTGAATCGAGGCGGAATACTGAACGCCATAGCCGGTGGCTGGAAGGTGAATATGAGCGAAAATGCACTTTCCGGAGTGCCGATTTCAGTCACCCATTCCGGTAGCCCAGACAGATACCTGACAGCGTCGCGCGTCAACGCACTGGTGCCAATTGATCAAGCCGCTGTTCCCAACTGGGACATGGGGAACCGTTTCCCAACAGCAGCCCAGACCCCATACTTTAATATCAGCGCATTCGCTTATCCGGCTGCCTATACAATTGGCTCTCTGGGTTCAAGGGTTTTGCAGGCACCGGCACTTTTGTGGATGCAATGTTTTGCGACCAAGAGTTGGAATCCTGTCGGTGAGCGCCTGAAACTTAGTTTCCGATTAGATGGCCACAATCTACCCTGGAAGCGCCCTAATCTTGCGGCACCCAATACGTCCTACAACTTGAACAACACTGGCGCGTGGGCCCGGTTTACGGGGGTTGTGGGCGATTTCTCCAACTTCGGAACCGCCCAAGCCAACGTCCAAATGTCTATCCGAGCGGAGTTTTAATATGAACAAATTTGAAGAGACAGATCTAAACCCAGAAATACTCAACACTGACCGGCGCGAATTTGCCAGGCTAGCCGCAGGCGCAGCCGCCTTATTGGCAAGCGCTATCCCGGCATCCGCTAAGATGCCCAAGGTTCCGCCAGGAATCAAAATCGGCGTCAGTGGCGGACAACCAACCGCTGAGAATTTGCTCTACCTCAAGCAACTTGGCGTCACCTGGGTAAGCCTGGGTGCATCGCCGGCCAATGCCACCGCCGAAGGCTTCATCAAGATTCGCGAGGAATGGGAGGCAGGCGGGTTCAAGGTCTATAACATCGGCAGCGGCGTTGGGCCCAGCGGTAGTCTCCATAACATGGAGGAAGTGACGCTGAACCTTCCTGGGCGCGATAAAAAGATTGAAGAATACCTGAACTACATTCGCTACCTGGGCAAGGCGGGCATCCCCTACAGCACCTACGCGCATATGGGGAATGGCATTTGGCGCAGCGGTCGTGAGGTGCTGCCCCGCGGCTATTCCGGTTCTACATTGGATCTGTCCAGTCCCGATGCGAAGGGAACGTGGGCTGGCAAGACCTTCAGCAATCCCCTCTCCCATGGCCGGGTTTTCACGAAGGAAGAGATCTGGGAAAACTATACGTACTTCATCAAGAAGGTGGTTCCCGTGGCTGAAGAGGCCGGAGTACGAATCGGCATCCATCCAGACGACCCGCCGCAACCCATGCTGGCAGGCGTTCCGCGTTGCATCTTCTCCAATTTTGAAGGATACAAGAGGGCCATTGAGATCGCCAATAGTCCGAACATCGGCGTGTGCCTGTGCTGTGGATCATGGCTGGAAGGCGGTAAGATGACTGGCGCCGAACCCCCCGAGGTTATCCGCTATTTCGGGGAAAGGAAGAAGCTGTTCAAGATCCACTTCCGCAACGTCAGTGCCCCTCTGCCGCATTTCACTGAGACGATGATTGATGATGGCTACTACGACATGAGCAAGATCATGCGGGCTTTGGTGGAAATTAAGTTCGACGGAATCATGATCCCCGATCATGTTCCGAATTTAGGCAGTAACCCAGCAACAGAAGGACGCGTGGCAGCGGGCAGGACCCCTGGCGAGTTCCGGGCGAACCCGGCGTTGGCTTACTTACTCGGATGTATGAACTCAATGCTGGTGGCTGCGGGAGGGAAGAAGGGGTAGCACGAGGACAGCCGACGAGGAGGGATGCTTGGAGGATACCTGCTATGCTTCACTAAGATAGCCGGATTTTCCGGATTCTGGAATAAACGAAATCTTATGTCTCTAGTGAAAGTCCAACAAAAAGGGCAAATGACTATCCCACGTAGTGTTCGCACAGCCGTAGGTTTGGCTGATGGCGACATAGTAGAAGTCAAAGCCAACGGAAAACAAATTATTATCACTCCGCAACTGGTGATTGACCGAGCAAAGTTTCCGAACGCTGATGCGGAATACACGCCGCAGCAACGACGCGTTATTGATGCGCGCCTCAAGGCTGCCGAAAAAACTGCCTTGCACGGTCCTTTCAAGGATGGCGAGGAAATTGCAGCTTACTTGAAGGCCCTGAAAGCTCAGCGGGACGCCAAGCCCAAGCTAGCGCTCCAAAGAACCAGATGAATATTTTGATTCGCCAGCGTGCCATAGTTGCGCTTGCTAACGCTCCTTTGCCGGTGCAGAAGGCATTCATCAAGCAGATGAACTTTCTTGTCCGTGACATGCGCCACCCCAGTTTGCATGCAAAGAAGTACGACGAATCGGACAACAAGTGGCAAGGACGCATCACAGGAGACTGGCGTTTCTACTTCGAGATTGAAGACGACACTTACCAAATCCTTGACCTTATCCCTCACCCGAAGTAATTATTCGTCAATCCCCACGCCGTTTTGAGAGGAGCCAACAATGAACTGTGACGTTTGTGCAATCGGTGAGCGTCGTCCCAAGCTAATCCGATACAGTCTGTCATTGCCAGATGGTTTAATTTTGGTGGACAAAGTTCCAGCGGATGTCTACTCCCGCTGTGGCGAGGTGACCCTGAGTCCTGATGTTGTTGAGCGTTTGCAGCAAACCGTTTGGCAACATGAGCCTCCGGCCAGAGTTATTCAGACGCCAGTCTACGAGTTCGCGTAACACGTTGGGCTGCGTCGCGAGTATACCAGCGTGGTCGCAGCGTAGATGTGTTGTCTAGCGGGGGTTTACACTTCAACGAATTGACCCTGTGCCGCGTCTAACTTGATGTGTGGCGATTCCTTATTTCTTCGATTTGCCTGTTGCTCCCAGCCTTCTCCGAAGAGCTGCGCCCTACCCTTGCGGGCATCGAAAAACGCTACAACTCCATCACAACACTAGAGTTAGACTTCGAGCAAACCTACCGTGGGGGCATCAGCCTACAGCCAAAGCGTACCGAAACCGGTCGCCTATACCTACGCAAACCTGGGCGCATGCGCTGGAATTATGCCAAACCGGATGGAAAATTCTTCCTTAGCGATTCCAAGTTCTTCTATTTTTATTCGCCCTCCACCGCTCAAGTGGAGAAAACCAAGCTGAAAGATGCTGACGATCTGCGCGTTCCTCTGGCTTTTCTGCTGGGAAAATTGGACTTTAACCGTGATTTCGACCAGTTTGAGTACTCCAAAACCCCCGACGGGCTGAACGTCAAAGCGCAACCCAAGAACCTGGAAAAATCGCCCTATCGGGAAGTGATTTTTGTGGTCGACGACCAGTTTGCCATCCGCAAATTAACCGTCACCGGCCAGGATTCTTCCATCATGGATTTCCGATTCAAGAACGAACTACGCAATAAGCCCCAAACCGCCGATATATATGAAATGAAACTGCCTCCAGGCGCTCAACTGGTGGAGGCCATTCGCTAAATGGCCGAGTTTATCCTCAAATATGCCGACGCCCGGGGCAAGATCCACCAACAGGTGGCCGAAGCTGCTTCGGAAAATGACCTGCGCGATAAGTACAACGAAAAAGGCTTTTTGGTGTACTCCATCAAGCCGAAAAGCCGTACTCAGTCGCTCAGTTCCATCAATATTGGCCCTTCTGGCGGCAAGAAAAGGATCAATTTAGAGAAGTTTTTGATCTTCAACCAGCAGTTTGTCACCTTGATTCGCGCCGGTTTGCCCATTTTGAAAGCGCTGGATCTTCTGGCTGATCGCTTGACCGACGAAAAGCTGAGCCCCTTTGTGAAGTCCGTGCGCGACGAAGTTAAGAACGGGGCACTGCTATCGGACGCCTTTGCCCGGCCGGGAGTGTTTCCGGCCATTTACGTCACCTCGATCATGGCTGGTGAAAAGAGTGGCGCCCTGGTGGAAGTGCTGGACCGCTACATCACCTATCAGAAACTGAATTTAGCAGTAAAGAAGAAGGTGCTCCTTTCCCTGATCTACCCGTGCCTGCTGATCATTCTAGTGATCCTGCTGGTGATCTTCCTCATCGCTTACGTAGTGCCCAACTTTGCCGAACTCTACAACAGCATGAACGCGCAGTTGCCGGCCATTACCATGTTGCTGATCGCGGTGGGAACCACGGCAAAGGATTACCTGTTATTCGGTCTTGGGGCCATGGCCGTAGGGGCCGTCAGCTTCTTTTTCTGGGCTCGAACGGAAGCCGCCCAACCTATCTTGGATCGCATTAAATTGAATACTCCGGTGTTTGGGGAAATCTGGATTAAGTATCAGGTGGCACAGTTTGCCAGGGTGCTTTCCACATTGCTGATTGGCGGCATCCCACTGGTGCAGGCTCTTGAAACAGCAGGGGAATCGGTAGGCGCTTCCCTGATTCGCAAGTCGCTCGAAAAGGTACGTAAATCAGTCAGAGAAGGGCAAACGCTGTACAGTTCCATTAAGGAAACCGGGATTTTCCCGGAGCTTTCGGTGGACATGATAGAAGTTGGGGAATCGACTGGTGCGTTGCCCGCCATGCTCGGTTCAGTCGCGGAATTTTATGAAGACGACGTGCAGGTGCGCATGCAAGCTGTACTGTCGCTGATTGAGCCTGCAATCATGATTTTCATGGGCATTTTTGTGGCTTTCGTGTTGGTCGCGCTGTATTTGCCGATCTTCTCGTTGGCCGATCACATGGGGGGCTAATATGGCGACGGATCGCATACGACTGGTTGACCCATTGTCGGAAACGGCAGAGGCGCAGCACTTGGCGCGCCGCTATCATTCGGAATTCATCGACCTGAAAGAAGGCAAGTTGGATCACGATCTGCTGCGCCTGGTTCCAGTGGACATGATGTTCCGCTATAACTTTGTGCCGGTGGGGGAAGTGGACGGCGTGCTGGAAGTGGCCGTGGCCGATCCGCGCAATCTGAACCTGATTGACGAACTGACCATGTTGCTGCGGCGCAGAGTCCGCATCAAGGTGGCCACGCTCACCCAGATTTCTGATTTACTAAAGAAAACTGAGCAATCGAACCGGGTGTTGGAAGAGGTTACCGAAGGCTTCGCGCTGGACGTAGTGGGTGAGGAAGATAACCCGGACGAGACGCTTTCTATTGAGAAAGTGTCGGCCAATGGGGACGACATTGCTCCAGTTATCAAGCTGGTGGACACCACTTTGTTCAATGCACTGGAACGGCGGGCCAGTGATATTCATATTGAAACGCGTGATCAGGAAGTGGCCATTAAGTATCGGATTGACGGTGTGTTGCATTATGCCATGCCGCCCATTGCCAAGGATTGGCACTCCACCATTATCAGTCGTATTAAGGTGATGAGCGAGTTGGATATTGCTGAGCGGCGCGTACCGCAAGATGGTCGTTTCCGCGTGCGCTACAAGGGCCGTCTAATCGACTTCCGCGTATCCATTATGCCGACCATTCATGGCGAAGATGCGGTGCTTCGTGTGTTGGATAAAGAGTCGATGAGCGAGAAGTTTTCAAAGCTTACTTTGGAAGTTGTGGGCTTTGCCGAAAGCGACATTGTCAAATTTCGACGCTATATTAAGGAGCCCTATGGCATGGTGCTGGTCACCGGACCTACAGGTTCCGGCAAAACGACCACCCTTTACGCAGCGCTTTCGGAAATCAAGAACGATGAAGACAAGATCATCACCATTGAAGATCCGGTGGAATATCAGTTAAAGGGCATCACCCAGATTCCGGTGAATGAAAAGAAGGGTCTGACCTTTGCCCGCGGCTTGCGGTCCATTTTGCGACACGATCCAGACAAGATCATGGTGGGTGAAATCCGCGATCAGGAAACGGCGCAGATTGCGATTAATGCTGCCTTGACCGGTCACTTAGTGTTCACCACAGTGCACGCCAACAATGTGTTGGACGTGCTGGGTCGCTTCCTGAACATGGGCGTGGAACCTTACAACTTTGTCGCGGCGATGAACTGCATTCTGGCACAGCGGCTGGTGCGTGTGATTTGCGATCACTGCAAGGCACCAACGACATATCCGGAACAGGAACTGTTGGATAGTGGCTTCAATTTAGAAGAGTGGAAAGACGTCATCTTTTACGAAGGCACCGGCTGTTTTGAATGTGGCGGCACGGGATTCCGTGGCCGTACGGCGATTCATGAATTGCTCGATTTGAGCGAACGGATTCGCGATCTGATTTTGGAAAAACGGCCAGGTTCGGAAATCAAGCGGGCGGCGCGGGAAGAAGGGATGACCTTTTTACGGGAAGCTGCGGTAGACAAAGTGCGTCTGGGAATTACCACCTTGCGCGAAATCAACAAAGTGACTTTCATAGAGACTTAAGATGGGCGACGTCATCGGAACTATCACAAGAATATTCGACGATCCTCCGCCGGAGTTCGTTTTCGAAATCGGGTCGGGCCAAATCGCCTGGGCGCGCAGGGCTAAGGGCAAACAGGTTTTCGATTCTGGAGCCAAGGAAATGGATCGCGATGTGCTGGCTATTTCCCCGGCGCATGACAACATGTTGCGACCTGAAGCATTCTTCCAGGCGGTAGCGGATTTGGCTCCGCCGCCATCACGCAAACGTCCTGGAGCGGTGCTGATTTTGCCCGATTATTGTGGACGGGTAAGCGTGATTGATTTCGATGATCTGCCGAAGAAGCCGGAAGAGCAAATGGCGTTGGTGAAGTTCCGGTTGAAGAAAAGCGTCCCGTTTGATGTGGATAATGCTTCGGTCAGCTTTTTCCCCCAAACCAGAGTAGACGGCGGCAAAATTGAAGTAGTGGTGGCGGTGATTGCGCAGGAAATTTTGGCCCGCTACGAAGCACCGTTTCGGGCGTCAGGATTCTGGCCCGGCCTGATCACTACGTCCACTTTGGCTGCTTGCGATTTAATGCCTACGGAGGGCATTTCGTTGTTGCTGAAGCAATCGGGAGGGGTGTTGACGGCGGCCGTTTTTCGGGGTCGAACTTTGAAAATGGTGCGCACCGTAGAATTAATGGAAGTTACTCCCCAGGAAGTTGCCGACGTGCTGTTTCCAACCATGGCTTTTATGGAAGATGAATGGAAGTTGAAGCCGGAACGGTTGGTGCTCTGCGGCTTTGAACGCGGGGAAGGGTTTGACGATTTTCTGGCGCAAGCCACCGGTTTGCCAGTGGAGCCTTTGCGCAGCCCAATGGGCATGGCAGGCGAAGCGAATGCGGGAATTCAGGGGTTTTTAACCTCAAAGGGAGCGGCTTAGGGCGATGCGAATTGGAATCAATCTGGCATCGGAACCATTCCGCCGGGAACGCGCGGTGCTGGTGGCTTCGGCGTTGGTCAGTGGATTAATGCTGGCCAGTTTTGCCGCACTTGGCCTCATGGTTTGGAACGAACATCAGGCTAAAACGGAAGAGCGGCACGCCATTGAAAAGCTGGAAAAGCAAGTGGCGGCGGTGGATAAAGAGCAGGTGGGTGTCAACGGCGTATTGCGCACGGCGGGCAACACAGAAACGCTGGAGCGGAACCTGTTTTTGAATAATCTGATTGCCCGAAAAGGGATCAGTTGGACGCGGATTTTTAATGATTTGGAACATGTGATGCCGTCTACTGTGCGGCTGGTTTCGGTTCGTCCTCAAGTGGATAATAAGAACGAAATTCAACTGGATATGGTGGTTGGGTGCGCGTCTGTGGAACCGATTATTGACCTGATTCGACGGCTGGAAGCATCGCCCTTATTCGGCGGAACGCAAGTACACAGTTCCTTGCCACCCAGCCAAAGTGAACCATTGTTGCGGTATAGGATTAGTGTGAATTATGCTCAAAAACTTTAATTGGGCCGAAATTAAAAATAGCATTGCGGGCCGCGGCGGTAGCTTTTGGGTCCGCGTGATTATGGCTACATTGCTGGTGGCCAATCTGGTGACGGCATACTTTGTTTTTTACCCGGTGGGCGGGAGTTCGGACGAATTAGAAGAGCGTCGGCGGGCGCTTCAAACGGAAGTGCGATCAAAGAAGCAAGGGTTTGAACGTTCGCGGATGATCAGCACGAAGGTGGAAAAAGGGAAGGCCGATGGCGATAGCTTCCTGGGCGATTACTTTATGGACCGCAGAACAACGTACTCCACCGTGGTCAGTGAGCTGGCCACCATGGCGCGCGTATCGGGCATCCGGGCTAAAGAACAATCCATGAACGAGGAGCCCATTGAAGGGTCAGACACGTTCAGCATGTTGACCATCACCGGGAACTATGAAGGCACTTATCCCGACCTGTTGAAGTTCGTCAACCAGATTGACCATTATCAGCGCCTGTTGATTATTGAACAGTTAACCGCATCGCCACAGGTGCAAACCGGGCTGCTGAGTGTATCGATCAAGTTGAATACCTTTATTCGCGATACCGGGGAAGAGCGGGCAGTGCTACTTCCGGCGGCGATGGGAGCGAAGCCATGAATTTTAGACAGTCCGGTGGTAAGGATATGAGGCGAAGCAATTTTGGCCGCAGATTAACGCAGATGAAC
Source organism: Acidobacteriota bacterium (assembly GCA_031394025.1). Taxonomy (GTDB): domain Bacteria; phylum Acidobacteriota; class Terriglobia; order Bryobacterales; family Bryobacteraceae; genus JANXSF01. The sequence continues at coordinate 1,397 of JANMWO010000182.1, read as the reverse complement.
GCAGATAAGACTGGAGCGAAGCCATGAAAATCGGGGCGGAGCGGAAGCAACTGGCAATTTTGGGTGGGATTCTTTGTTTGGCGGCTTTTCTTTATTGGAGTAACAGTCCAGAAAATCCCGGTGGTGATGCGAAGAGTCAGGCTAGTCGAAAGGCGACGGCTTCTGGCGCTGCGGCAACGGCAATGCCTGCTCGGCAACAGGCTCCGACTACTGCTGCCGCGGGTAAAAAGCGGGTGGTGGCGAAGTCTAGCTTGCAGGATTTTAAGCCTTCCTTGAAGGGTCGTAAAGAGGCTTTGGACCCAGCCACAGTGGATCCTTCTTTGCGGTTGGATTTGCTGGCCAAGGTGCAGAAAGTGAATCTGTCTGGTGGGAACAGAAGTTTGTTCGATTTCGGTCAGGCTCCGGTGGTGATTGCTAAGGCGGTGACTCCGCCGAAGATCATTCCCTCTGCTTTGAACCCGATTGAAGCTGCCGTGCGGGCTACAGTGAATTCCACTCCCCCTCCAGCTCCGAAGACGCCGATTCCATTGAAGTTTTTTGGATTTCTGGGTGGTAACCGTCAGGCCTCAAAACGGGCGTTTTTTCTGGAAGGGGAAGACATTCATGTGGCTGGGGAAGGCGACCTGATCCGCAAGCGCTACAAGGTGATTCGGATTGGGTTGAATTCCGCAGTGCTGGAAGATACGCAACAGAGTTATGAACAGACGCTGGCTTTGGAAGAGCCGCAGCAGGGGTCATAATGCCACGCAATTTTGTCCGCAGATTTTCGCAGAGGAACGCAGATAAGACCAACTCCATTCTGGTAATGGACAGGCTGGGAAGCCTGTCCCACAAGGGTGAGGAAGGGTTTGCCATTATGCTGGTGATGGTGATGGCGGCGGCCATTGCGATTACCCTTTATACCCAGTTGCCGCGATTGGTGTTTGAGGGTCGGCGAGTGAAGGAAGAAGTGCTGGTGGTGCGCGGCAATGAGTATGTGCGGGCCATTCAGTTGTATCAACGGAAGTTGAAAAAGCCTCCGCAAACCATTGATGATTTGGAGAATACCAATCAGATCCGCTTCCTACGACGGCGCTATGTGGACCCGTTTACGGGCAAAGACGATTGGCGATTGATTCATTCCAACAATGGTCAGTTGACGGATTCCCTAGTGAAAAAGCCGACTCAGCCCGGCCAGCCTGGTCAGCCCGGTCAGCCCGGTTCGATTGGAGCTACCACGGGTTTGTCTTCTTCCAACACAATTCCCGGTACGCCGGTGATTACACCTCCGGTAAACCCCACCAATACGTATCCGGGATTCCCCATTGCAGGAACTACTCAACTTCCTGCTGGGGGTCAACGGCGGGACAGTGAAAAGGCTGGATTCCGGGACCCGAATAATCCCAATAATCCAGTGA
>JANMWO010000116.1:0-13504 GCA_031394025.1 Acidobacteriota bacterium | reverse complement strand
GCGGCAAAACTGGTGCCTTGCGTTGTGGTGTAACCGGATGGGTCAAACAGAATTCCATTAGGGTCTAGCTTCTGCGTGGCCGTATAAATATTGGCACCTACAGCGACCAATTCCGGTTTGATCAACAGGTCGACAATGGTGGGGCCTTGTGAAGAAAAATAGGCGACTTCATCAGCAGTGGCAGAGGCTTCCACCAAAGCAGGATTCATTACTGCGTTGGCATTTGCGCTTGTCACCAGGAAATCCTTGATTGCCTTGCCTGCCGTGTTGCCAATCAATGCCAACGGAATTCCTGTTCCCGTCAGCCCACCAATTGCGAAGAGGAAGTCACCGCTACTTTGGAATAGGACCACGCCAACTGCACCGGCATTTTGGGCATTGAATACTTTTGTGGAATAAGTGCAGGTGCCGCGTTCGATTAATGCAATGGATCCAGCAAGCGATCCTGACGCCAGCGGAGCGCAGGCTTTGCCATCGTCTTGAAGCTTCGCAACATCTTTGATGGGAGCCGTTAAAGGTGCAATCAGCTTTGGCCCATCGGCCGAAAAGATTGCCGGAATATTCCCTGCCGATTGCGGCGCGCCGGCCACCCTTATTGATGCCAGGAAGCGGTGCGAATTAGTGGATGCACCCACAGTGATGGCCTCAGGCGCAGTAGCGGGGCTGGCAATCGTACCCAGAGTGGGAATTTGGTTGCCGATATCTCCGTCGTTCCCAGCGCTGATTACCACCGTCATTCCTCGCCGAATCGCAGTGCGAATGCCGTCTGCAAACACGTCGCAAATGCCACCGCAAATTGTTTCACTGTAGCCGTATAACGCGGGGCTGCCAGTGGAAATCGTAGCAATGTCCATACCATCATCGAAAGCCGCGTTTAAAGCTGTGATCACCAAATCGCCGAACGTGAAATCACCATTTACACCCGGAGATCCGAATATTTTGTAATTGCCCAGGTAAGCCTTTGGCGCAATGCCAGACATGCTCCCCGCCGGGGCATCCACTCGCACACCTGCCGCTATCATGGCTGCCGCCGTGCCATGGCCGACGCGGTCCCGTGGAGTAAGATCGTCGGGACGCGTCGAATCAGGATATACACTCACTAATTGACTTACATAACTTCGAACCGCGATGATTTTGCGGTTGGCATAAGGGCAATCGGCCGGAGCGCATTTCGGATAGCCGGGTAACGTGGGCAATGAAGAATCCTGAAACGCCGGATGATTGTTGTCTAGTCCCGTATCAAGGATGGCAATCTTCACCCCGGCACCAGCGTTTTGGGACCCTCCCAAAGTGTTCCACGCCGCTTGAGCGTTTACAAGATCAAGAGCTTTCGTCATCCCCAGCTTCAGGCGAGGCATCCGCTGCACGTAGCGCACTCCGGGAAGGGTTCGCAACTCATCGGCCTGCTCGTCCGATGCGGCAATAAATAATGCATTGGCGATGAGATCCACTGAACCGATCAGCGGAATATTTTGTGAGGCAATTGCCTCCCGGACGCGCGTCTGCGAGGCCGCTACCTGCGCCCTGACCGCACGGCCGCGGGCTTGCTGCAATTCCGCCCGTGTCACCGTTTCCGCAACTGCGGGAGTATCCAACACCACCGCCCAATGGTCCATTCGCTGTTGGGCGTTGAGGCTTACAAATGCAAAAAACGAAATAGTGATAATTGTCTTCACTCTGTCTCCGACGCGCCCCACTGGGGCGCAGTTTCAAATCTATAGAAAACGGTGTTATGCTTATTTACAGACCGATCAGTCTTAAACATGTCCAAGGGTGCTGAAACAAAGCAACGAATTTTGGAACTGGCAGCACCTGTCTTTAATACTAAAGGTTATGCCGGCGCTTCGCTGACCGATATTTTAAAAGCTACTGGCTTGAAAAAAGGTGGACTCTATAACCACTTTGAAAGTAAAGAAGAACTGGCACTGGCCACCTTCGATTGGTCCGTAGACCAGCTCAGCAAACGTTGGCGTGCAGCAATTGCAGGCAAGCGCAATGCTTTAGACCGCTTGATGATGGCCGTGGACATGTTTGATGACTATTATTCAAACCCCATTGTGCCCGGTGGCTGCCCAATTCTGAACACCGCCATTGAAAGCGATGATTCCAATCCTGTTCTGCGGGAACTGGCGCAGACAAAGATGACTGCCATGCGTCATACGCTTTCTTCCATCGTAAACAAAGGCATAGAACGAGGCGAAATCCGCAAAGGGGTGGACGCTGCAGAAATCGCAGTGGTTGTGCTTGCGTTGTTGGAAGGGGGCATTATGCTCAGCAAACTATATGGCGATGCTGCCATGTTGAGGTCCGCCCAAGCGCAAGCCAAAAAAATCATTCAAACGGAGTTAACACCATGAGGATCGTGATGCTATTGGCGTATCTAGTTATAAACCGACCGGTTGGTTTTATAATCACCCCTGCCCAGATCAACAACTCGGCCGCTAAATATTACCAACAAGGCGATTATGCGCATGCTGAACAGCTTTGGCTGCAAGCTCTCTCCACCCCAAGTCCTCTTGAAAAAGCCACCATTGCTTCCAATTTGGCCGCACTGTACCGTCGAACGGCGCGCTTCAATCAAGCCGAGCAGTATTTCACGCTCACTTACACCCTGCGTCTAGGCGAATTGGGCCCTGACCACACAAATACCGCCATGGCCCTCAACAATGTAGCCGATTTGGAAACCACCCTGGCCCACTACAAAGCGGCTGAACAGAATTTTCGCCTGGCACTTGCCTGCCGCAACCTTCTACCTGCCGATAGAGCTGTGATCCACAACAATTTGGGAAATCTGTTACGAATCGTGGGACGCTTTGCTGAAGCCCATCGTCACCTTGAGGCGAATTGGAATGACCAAGCTGACTTAGTCCAAACCTACAACAATTTGGGCCGCCTGGCTGAGGATGAAGATCGCAACAATGCAGCTTTGCAGTTTTACCAGGCGGCACTGGTCATCAGCCCACTTCCCGCCATTACCGCGAACTTGGGCCGCTTATATCTACGCCAAGGGAATCTCCCCCAAGCCAGATTGCTACTGGAAAAGGCCTTGTCCGGCAACCCTTCACTTCCAGAACGAGCAGTGATTTTGGAATCCCTGGGGGAACTCCTGCTTAGCGAAGATCTTACCGCTGAAGCCATCGAATCATTCCAAGCAGCGCTGGTCGTGCGGGAACAACTGTTTGGACCCAGGCACCCTGGCTTAGCTCCGCTGCTGACAAACTTGGCAACAGCCTTCCGAAAGAATGGACGCCACCAGCAAGCCCGTAGGTTAGAAACCAGGGCTAACCATTTGGTTGAGGCGGAAGAACAGTCCCGCCCCTATATTCACTGGCGAATTTTAAGCCACCAATAACTTAGGTGGCACCAGGCGGTAGCAATCCTGAAAGGGCCGTCTTGCGGTGTTAAAACACGCCGTCCACTAAGCCAAGGGAAATTCCTGCGCTGGCTGGGCACATCACAATGCGATTGCCTCTTACCAGTCGACCTTCATCAATGGCCAAAGACATCGCCGCTGGGATAGATGCTGAAATCAGATTTCCGTAGCGTGAGAACAAGTCGGAATAGAGCCGGTTACCCAGCTTTAATCGTCGAGCGGCGGCTTGCACCACGGCGTCACTGGCGGCGTGCGGAAAGCAGATATCGATCTTAGCCAGTTCCAGGTCTGTGTAATTATCCAGAGCGAAATCCAGCATTCCGCGCAGAGCGTGGTAGGTCAATTGCTTGCCGAAAGATACCAGACGCAGCAAGCCGTTGAGGCCCACTTGTTCATGCACTCCGGCATAATCCTGCGCCCCCGGCAGCGTCAAAGTGCACAGATGAGCGTGAGACGCGTCGGTACGAAACTTAAAGCTCCACTTATCATTCGATCGTGCAACTACCGTAGCTGTGGCCGCCTCGCCAATGGTCATGGCCGGAAAGGAGTAACGCAACTGTTCTGGGGAATGGATTTTGAAGACGTCGGGAATGCCAAATTCGTAGGTAGTGAATTCCCCATTGACGATGAGAATGTTGCGATAACGATCGCCAGCAAGCAGTTCGTAGGCCAAATGGAGAGATCGCACCCAGCTCATGCAGGCGTCGGCCACATCGAAAAATTCGCATTTCAGGCCCAGGCTGTGACTGAGAAAGGCGGCATTGGACGGTTCCAAAAATCCACGTCCCACGCCGCAAAAGATCATCAGGTCAATATCTTCCGGGGCGGTGTCGGCTTTTTGCATGGCCTCCCGAACAGCCTGTTGCATAAGGCCTTGCGCGGTTTCGCCATTCTCCCTATCGCGAACATAGCGAGTGATTGATCCGGCACGAACAAACAGTGCCTCCAATTTTCGGCAATATTCCTGAACTTCGGATCGAGGCAAAGATGAGTTGGCCTCTTGAATAATCGAAAGAATGAAATCGTTCGTGATCCGCTTGGCCGGGGTCTTCAAGGTGACGGATTTAATCAGCAATCCTTCAGGATACCAAATCCTGCCTTGGTTTTAGATAGTTTCCTGAGTTGAATTCAACTCCATCAAAATACGCTGAAAAATGAAACACCCGCCGTTCGTGAGCATCTGTACTAAATTGCCGGTAATCGAATTGCGACCAGAAGGGCATTACTGCCCCAGTGGAAACTTCTACATTGATCCATGGAAGCCTGTGGAACGCGCTGTGGTCACGCATGGCCACGCTGATCACGCACGCTGGGGGTCTAGTTCTATTTGTGTGCCAAGCCCGGTGAAGGGATCTTGAAGGTCCGGCTGGGCAAAGACGCTTCCATCCAAGGTGTGCCTTATGGCCAAGCGGTTCGCTTTGGCGAAACTTCCGTGACGCTCTATCCTGCCGGGCATATTCTTGGGTCGGCCCAGGTGAAGATTGAAGCCAACGGTTATTCCTGGGTAGTGTCCGGTGACTATAAATTAGAGCCCGATCCCACCTGTGCCGCTTTTGAGCCAGTGCGCTGCAATGGATTTGTGACCGAGGCTACCTTTGCACTTCCTATTTATCGCTGGGCTCCAGACACCGTCACATTCAGCATGATCAACGATTGGTGGCGGGAAAATAGTCAGCAGAATCGGGCCAGCATTCTTTACGGCTATTCACTCGGCAAAGCACAGCGGCTGCTTGCCGGGGTGGACCCTTCCATTGGCCCCATTTACACTCACGGTGCCGTGGAACGGTTGAACAATGTTTATCGAAGTAAAGGCATTGCTTTACCCAAAACCACTTATGCGCTGGCGGCCACTGCCGGTAAATTTGCTGGATCACTGGTGGTTTCACCGCCTGCAATGAATGGGTCCACCTGGTTGCGCCGCTTTGGTGATTTTTCAACGGCAATGGCCTCCGGTTGGATGCAGGTTCGCGGTCATCGTCGACGTCGAGCCGTTGACCGTGGCTTCATCTTGTCGGACCATGCCGATTGGCCCGGGCTTCTAAAAGCGGTGCGCGAAACCGGTGCCGAAACTGTCTGGGTCACCCACGGCTATATTGATCCGCTGGTGCGTTGGCTTCGGGAACAGGGACTCGCCGCCGAAGGTCTGGCAACGCATTTTGAAAATGATGAGGACTTACAATCTGAGCCACTGGACTCTGAACCCAACGCGTCATGAAACAGTTTGCCGAACTCTATTCCGCAATGGATTCCACGACCAAGATCAACATCAAAGTCTCTGCCATGGAAAAATATCTGCAAGCCGCACCAGCCGCGGATGCAGCTTGGGCTATCTACTTTTTGCGCGGAGGTAAACTGCGCGCTCCGTTCCCATCGAAAATGATGCGTGGCTGGGCTGCAGAAATTGCTGGAGTTCCGGCCTGGCTTTTTGAAGAATGCTACGAATCCGTGGGCGACCTGGCGGAGACAGCAGCTTTGTTGCTGCCTGACGCCCCGGAACAAGATGCCCTGGGCAGTTTGACGGAATGGGTTGAATCCCGCTTGATCCCCCTGCGGGGCATGGCCGAAGAAGATCAGCGGCGGATGGTTGTGGATAGTTGGCAACAGCTTTCCTCGGCACAGCGATTTGTCTGGAATAAGCTGATCACAGGTTCCTTCCGCGTAGGAGTTTCCGATGGCTTGGTGATGCGCGCCATTGCCGCTGTAAGTGGGTTGAAGGTGGAAGTGATTGCCCACCGGCTGGCCGGATACTGGAAGCCTTCCAGTGAAGCTTGGATTTCGCTGCTCTCTGAGGAATCGTCCGATGTTGGGCAGAGCCAGCCATACCCATTCTATTTGTCGCATCCATTGGAAGGCGAACCAGAGTCATTGGGCAACGTCAATGACTGGATGATTGAGCGCAAGTGGGATGGCATTCGTGCGCAGATGATTCGCCGTGGCGATGACGTACACATTTGGTCCCGTGGTGTGTGGAACGGCTGAAGAAAGCTTTTGAGTTGTTGGGTGAAAAAGCTCAACCAAAGCCCTGCAAAGCAATGATGGGACTAGTTGAAGAAGGTAAGGAAACAATTCAGGAAGGGGTCGAAAAAGAGAACTTCACAGCTGATCTTTCCCTGATTGTCGCAGCTCAAAAAGTGGAGCATTACGAGATATCTGGCTACACTTCCCTTCGGAATTTAGCACATCAATTGGGGGAGGATGCCGTTGTGGCGCTTCTTGAACAGACGCTGAACGAAGAAGAAAAGGCAGATTCTATGTTGGGTGAACTGTCTATGCCGCTGATGCAAAATGAGACTGTTCGCGCAAAGACACAGACGGCTTAGTTGATAAACGACAAAAGAGGTCTGGACCAACATGGCGTCCAAATTGCTTAAGTAAGTATTGGCAAATCGCCGGCAAGGAGATACTATGAAATACATGATTGCTTGGGTTGTCGGCATTCCGACAAGCCTCATTGCGCTATGGTTCATATTCAACCATTTGACGTAAGCGACCTGAAACCACTGAGTAGACAAACGAATAGCCCCATCATCTTTCCGATTGATGATGGGGCTATTTCATTGACTGCGATTAACTAATTGTTAGGAAGCATTGGCTTTCCTTCATGAGCAGTCAACAGATCGTGCATATCGTTCGCATGCTCTTCTTCCTTAGCAAGAATCCATTCAATCATCCGACGAGTGGTAGGGTCACGATCCGTAAAGAAATGAACCAATTCCCTATAGTGTTCACAAGCGATTCGTTCTGCAATCAAATTCTCTTTGATCATCTCAATCAGGTTTTCGCCTTCCACATATTGCGTGGCTGATCGCATCGCTAATCCTTCAGGATTGAAGTTCGGCTTGCCGCCAAGTTGGTTGATTCGTTCCGCCACAGCCATAACGTGTTCCTGCTCTTCTTTGGCGTGTTCCCGAAACTCCTCTTTCACACTATTGCTGGAAATGCCTGAAGCAGTAATTGCATTCATCGTGTAGCGCAAAACACACACAATCTCAGTGGCCAGCACTGCTTGCAGTATGTCAATTGCCTGGGCGACTTTAATGTCATAAGCCTGTGTAACGGCACCTTGCTCAATTTTTGCACGTGCCTGTGCTCGCAACATTTGCACATCCATTAGAAATGGCTTTTCATCACTTGTTGCACTCTTTGTTACGGTTTTAGACGGTTTTGTGTCTGATTTCATGGTAGTTAAGGGCTCCTGATTCATGTTCGTTGCACGTCCACAACCAATTCCATTAAGTCAGTTTTGTTTGGCAATTGAATTGCCATGGAGGATGGCAGGAGTTCAGCAATCAATGACGAAAGATGCTTTTGGAATGGCTTACCAGCATGGGTTTGAAATTACAGTGCGGTTTCTGTTGTCGCGCGGAATTCGTCCCCAATACGCCTTGGAATCAGCTCAATCTGCCTGGGTTAAAGGTTGGGAAATGCTGACTCAACTCCGTGACGAAAAAATGGTGGTCAGTTGGGTAAACTCCATAGCGCTCAATGACTATCGCAAGTGGGTGCGGCAGCAATCAAAACTCCAAAATCTATTCGATTTACCGGGAGGCGCAGAGCCGGATATGTCGGCACTCGACCTTAAGCGTATTTTGGCATTCGTATCCATGGATGATCGGTCATTGCTCGAACTACGCATGCAAGGAGCTTCTATGAGTGAAATCGCCGGGCATTACAAAGTTTCGACAACTGCCATTCGCCTACGTCTGCTTCGCGCTCGAAGAATGGTCAAAGCTAAAGTTGTAAGCAGAACGAAAGTGGCTCATCAAGCAGCCTGAAATGTAGTTTGTTCAGTAAGTGAGTCTGGCACGGTTGGTCATCTAATTGCAAGATATATTTGCAGAGTGATTTTGAAATAGGAGAAATAAAATGAGATATGTTTTTTTTGCATTAGGAGCTACAATTCTCAGTGCAAGTTCTTCCTTAGCTGCTGACCAGTCATGGACTGGAAAGATAAGCGACAGTATGTGCGGAGCCATCCACACCAAGATGTCCGCAGAGCACGGAAACGCAAAAATGTCCGACCGCGAATGCACATTGGCGTGCATTAAAGATGGTGGGAAATACGTTTTCGTTAGTAAAGGCAAGGTCTACAAAATTGAAAACCAAGATCTTCCTTCTTTATCGGAGCACGCCGGACACACCGTAAAGCTCACTGGCACCATGAAGGGCGACGCTATCAAAGTTTCCAACATCGTAATGCCAGCAGGCAAGTAACTGAAGCAGTAATTTGTAATCACAAAGGAGAAACACAATGAACCAAGAACGAATGGAAGGTAACTGGAAGCAACTGAAAGGTACGCTTCAGGAAAAATGGGGCAAGCTCACAAATGACGACCTGGATGTGATTGAGGGTCGCCGGGAACAGTTGAGCGGAAAGATTCAGGAACGCTACGGCATTGCCAAAGAAGCCGCCGAAGCGCAGGCAACTGAATTCTGGGAATCGATGAAAAAAACGGCCAAATAGGGCCTGTTGCACGAAATCAACTGCAAAGAGGATGTATATGAACAATCGAATACTAGTTTTAACAATGCTGTGTTTAAGTACGGTCGCATCCTATGCGGCCAAACCAAAGCAAGACTACCTATCGAAAGAGGTTCGTCACGAATTGGTGATGCTGCCTTATTACGGGGTGTTCGACAACTTGGCTTACCAGATAACTGGTGAAACGGTAACATTGCTTGGCCAAGTTACCAGGCCAACCTTGAAGAGTGATGCAGAACGCGCAGTGAAAGACATTGAAGGAGTAACCAAAGTGGTCAACAACATTGAAGTGCTGCCACTGTCTCCTAACGATGACCGGATCCGTGTCGATGTTTATAGGGCGATTTACAGGCATACGGCATTAGATCGTTACGCGCTGCAAGCCGTCCCTTCCATCCACATCATTGTCAAGAACGGAAACGTGGTCCTGGAAGGAGTTGCGGCCAATGAAGGCGATCGCAATATTGCCAACATCCAGGCCAACTCCGTGCAAGGAGTTTTTTCAGTGACCAATAATCTGAAATTGGAGAAAAAGTAATGAAATCCACAATGCTTCTCAGCGTGTTGACGTTCTCAATCCTGCTCGGTCAGGATAAGCCTGCCCCCGACAACACCAAAACCAATCAACGGGATCGGAACAAGGGATCGGTCACTGCCGATCAGCAAAAAATGAACCCTGCCGATCGTGAACTCACTCGAAAAATTCGTAGGTCAGTTTACGGCGACAAAACGTTATCCACATACGCGCACAACGTGAAGATCATTTCTCAAGATGGCATGGTTACCCTCAAAGGGCCCGTCAAAACATCTGAGGAAAAAGAAAACATCGCCAGCAAAGCTATGTCCATTGCAGGCAAGGACAAAGTAACCAACGAATTGGAAGTTGCTCCTCCCAAGAGCTAACTCGCAACTTTTCACAACACGAAATTGAGATTTAAGGAGATCTATACAATGGCAAAAAACATGGCCGTCTTCGGCATCTACAAAACAGAAGCATCAGCATCGAATGGTGTTGAAGCATTGCGCGACGCAGGGTTTCGTCTGACGGATATCTCTGCATTAATCCCGTCGAATTCGGGCACCAAAGATATGAAACATGAAATGAACACTAAAGCTCCGGAAGGCGCAGCCACAGGCGCCGCATCAGGAGCCTTGGTTGGCGGCGCACTGGGATGGCTTGCCGGAATCGGCATGCTGGCTATTCCTGGCCTGGGACCTTTTATTGCTGCAGGCCCAATTATGGCGGCCCTGGCCGGTGTAGGCGCTGGTGCCGCGACCGGGGGCGTCGTCGGTGGACTCGCTGGTCTTGGTATGCCGGAATACGAAGCCAAACGTTTTGAGGGATTGATTAAGGGTGGGGGAATTCTTGTCTCTGTCCACTGTGATGATTCAGATTGGGTGACACGGGCCAAGGAAATCTTGACCGCCACTCATGCTGCTGATATTGCGTCCCAAAGCGAGGCAAGTGCAGATTTCGCCAAGAGCGACCGGCCCATGCCACGCTCTGCTGTGGTTTAGTTTCGATGAGTTTGGGAGTCGCAAATACAGATTTCCTTCAGCGGTCGCAAACGTAAAACACGTCACGGCAGTTGTATGAAGCGTATTTTGACTTCAGGGGCAGAGACTTCTAACACCGCAGCTTCTGCCCCAATTTATTTTGGACACCTGTAAATAAAAAAGTAAGTAGTAAAACTTCAAATGAGGAAGAAAAGCATATGACAAATCTAATTAATGACGTCGCCGCTGAAGTACCCAATCGACGACGCTTTTTGAATCGCATTGCGCTAGCAAGTGCTGCCGTCGGGGCCTTGAGCACGAATAAAGCTGTCGCCCAGGCTTCCATGATCACCGATGTGGATATCCTGAACTTTGCCTTGAACCTGGAATATTTGGAAGCTGAGTTCTACACAGTTGCCACCACCGGCAAATCCATTGACCAGATTGGAATCGGCGTGACCGGCAGCGGTACAGCAGGGGCCACTACTGGTGGCGCACAAGTGAATTTCACATCGGGATCCACCAATTATTCGGCGATTGCTAACGAAATTGCCGCCGATGAGCGTCTGCATGTCAGCCTGATTCGGGGCGCACTCACTGCTGCCGGAGCCATGCCCATTGCCCGTCCAGCCATCAACCTCAATGCGTTGGGAGTTGGCTTTGCTGGTCTTACCGACTTCTTACAACTCGCCCGTGCGTTTGAAGATGTAGGCGTGACAGCTTACGGCGGAGCGGCACCACTCATCAGCGATAAGGCCATTCTTGGGACCGCTGCGCGAATTGCACTGGCTGAAGGCGAGCATGCCGCAGTGGTCCGTTATCTAGTCTCCCAAACAAGCACACCCACCACGCTGCTTGACGGCCTGGATATTTTGCCTCCACCTTCCGGCAAGAACTACTTTTCACTAGACGCAAATGCTCTAACTCAAGTGCGCACTCCAGGGCAGGTACTCTATATTGTCTATGGCAACCAGGCAAACGCCCGGTCGGGTGGTTTTTTCCCGAACGGCGTGAATGGCACCATCAACACCTCTTCGGCTGGGGCGGCTTTCACGAATCAGACCGTTGCCATTGTTACACCAAGCATGTTGACCACGGCTGATACACAAGTAACTTTGGATGCTACGGCTTCTGTAAGCGGTAACGGCACTCTGACTTATGCCTATTCCGTGGCTCCTGGCGGCTTGCAACCTGCGATTCTTCAAAACGGAGCGACTAATCCTAAAGCGATTATTCAATTCGTTAAAGGAGCGGGCACTTACAACCTGTTACTTACCGTTACCGACAGTAACAAACAGACTTCTACTGCTCCTATCACGCTCATTTACAAACCAGTGTAATTGGGGATGGTAGGCTGTACTTTGGGGGATCATCGCCAACAAGCGGTGATCCACTTTTTTAATTCAATTCGTACCGGCAATCTGTTTGGCAAAGACAATCACCGCCGCTCCCACCGCAATCCGGTAAATCGCAAATAAGCCGAAACCCCTGTTGCGCACCCATTGCATGAACCAAGCCACCACCACGTAGGCCACCAGAAAGGCAACCACCGCGCCTATAGCCAGTAAAATTGCTCCATGCGAATCAATGTGAATTCTGCCCGCTGCACCTTCGCCCTTACCAGGAGACAATGCCTTCAGCAGTTCGTAACCGGTGGCTGCGAACATGGTAGGAATTGACAGCAGGAAAGAAAACTCCAACGCAACCGTACGCGACATGCCACTGATTTGTCCAGCGGCGATGGTGGCCATAGATCGCGACGTCCCCGGAAATACTGCGGATAATATTTGGCAACAGCCGATCCACAAAGCTTGCCCCAAACTTGTGGAATCCAATCGTCGGGTCTTCGATTTTTTGCCCGGGATAGGTCGATAAACGTAATCGACCACCCACATCACAACGCCCCCCACTAACAGCGCGATCCCCATGCCAGGGATGCTTTCCAGGTTCTTGCCAATCACTTTCTTGAGTAAAAACGAAGGCACTGCGGTGCACACAAAGGCGATCATAATCAGCGTGGCAGGGTGGGTAAGAACGGTGCGGTCACCACGCAGGCCTTTGGGAAAGGTGGAAATGAATTCCTTGAGCCGAACCCGAAAGAAAATCGGCAAACTCAAAATAGCGCCCAATTGAATGACGATGGAGAACATTTTCCAGTAGCCATCGGATAAGTTAATACCCATCAAGCCTTCAGCAATACGCAGATGGGCCGTGGAACTTACAGGAAGGAACTCAGTTAACCCCTCTACAATTCCCAATATGATGGCCAATAGATAATCGTTCAATCAGTGCTCCTGGATTTAACTTTTAGTTACCAGTTTACCGTGGTTGCCCGTATTTTTCTATTTTGTGCATAGAGCTGTAAGCCCCAGGTTAATCGTTGGTTGGCAAGCAGCTATTCGCCGAGCGGGTTCCAGACAAGAGCCAGCTCAAGCACGAATCCAGCGACTGGTCCTTCGCCTTCAATCTTGCTCAAATCCTTACGCAACTCCGCCCCGCCATCCGCCCGATAGATTTCCACTGAACGATTTTCAGGGTCTATCAGCCAACCCAATTGCGCCCCATTGGCCATATATTCCCGCATCTTGTTCTGCAGGGGCTTCAGCCGATCCGTATCCGAACGCAACTCGATCACAAATTCTGGACACACATGCCAGAACCCTTTGTGATCGGCACGAACTTGTTGTTGAACACGGCTCTTCAAAGTCCACGATGCGTCTGGAGATCGGCGCGCTCCATTGGGCAGAACGAATCCAGCGGACGAATCACAGGTGATTCCTTGGCCGTCTTTTTCGCTCCAGGCGTCCAGATATCGGCAGATCTTCGAATTTCTAGCACCAGTCAACGAATAGGCAGGAGCCATGATGATGATTTCACCTTCTGCAGACATTTCAAAGGAGAGATCAGGATGTTCGGCGCAAAATGCGGCGAACTGATCGTCTGTCATTGGCTGGGACGTTAAGGTAGCGGGCAGTTGCGCGTCATGGATCACGAACGACATGTCTTCAGTCTATCGCAGTAGTGCAGATGCACCAGAATGTAGAGCAGCTATTCGCCGAGCGGGTTCCAGACAAGAGCCAGCTCAAGCACGAATCCAGCGACTGGTCCTTCACCTTCAATCTTGCTCAAATCCTTACGCAACTCCACCCCAC
>JANMWO010000111.1:0-8589 GCA_031394025.1 Acidobacteriota bacterium | reverse complement strand
ACGCTGATAACACAATTGCGGGAAAACTAAATGGCATTGGGCTGTGAAGCCTGTCACACTGAGCAACACACTGAGCAACCCACTAAGCCGCGCATTTGCTTCCACATGCTACGATAAAATTGTGAACTTTAGCCGGATATTAACCGTCTAACTCTCCAACAGGAGTTCCCTCTAAAAGTGAAACCGTGGAAAATAATTGTCGGCATTGTTGCCATTCTCGCTATCGTAGGCGCTATCTATGCCAGCATTCAATACAACCAGAAAGGTATTGTTACCGTTCAGACGGGCAAGGCTATTCGTCAGGATCTAACCTCCATGGTGACTGCGTCGGGGGAAATTAAACCTCGTAATTACATCAACATAGGCAGTAATGCCCAGGCCCCGTCTCGGATCACATCGATCCTTGTCACCGAAGGGCAACGAGTCAAAAAGGGCCAGACTTTGGCTACCTTGGAATCGGTCCAGCCAGAAGCGGATTTGGCTGCCCAGCGCGCCTCTGTCAGCGTCTCTGAAGCGGATTCCTCCTCTGCCGAAGCTGCTTTTAAATCACAGGATCAAAATATTCTCACGCTTGAGGCTACTTTGGAGCGCATGAAAACTGACTCGGTGAAAGCCAAGCTTAATATGGATCGCGCCAACAAGCTGAAGCCGGAAGGGCTGATCGCTCAGCAGGATTACGACCTCCGCTCTGCCGAACTGCAATCCTCTGCCGCTGCCATTCGCGAATCCGAAGCGCGCATTGCCCAAGCTCGCGGGCAGCGTGACCAGTTCCGCGCCCAATTGAATGCCGCTCAAAAGCGGGTCACCGTTTCCCAAGCACAAGTTCGCCGGGCAGTGGATGTCCTGCAGCGGACCATAGCCACCGCGCCACTGGATGGCATGGTGACCAATCTTCCGGTGCGCGAGGGTGAAACCGTGGTTTCCGGCATTCAAAATTCGCCAGCCAGCCTGATCATGACCATTGCCGATATGTCGCTCATCACCGCCGAAGTGAAGGTAGATGAAACCGACATTGTGAACGTGAAGTTGCAACAAGTGGTGGACATCACGATTGATGCGATCCCTGGCAAAACTTATAAAGGGCATGTCCTTGAGATCGGCAATACGGCCATATTGCGTTCCACCGGGCTAGCTGCATCGCAAAGCGCCATTTCCAGCCAGGAAGCCAAGGATTTTAAGGTTGTTGTAGCCTTGGATGATCCGCCTGCTGAAATTCGGCCCGGTCTTAGCTGTACCTCTAAGATCATAACTTCCACCAAGGAAAAGGTGGTTTCCATTCCCATTCAAGCACTCACTGTTCGCCAAAAGGGCGACCTTGAAGTGAAACCGGACGCGAAGAAAGACGCGCCACCACCGTCTGTTGATCCGGCTGTGATGAAAGCCAACAAGCAGGAAGTGCAGGGCGTGTTTGTGATCGCTGGCGAAAAAGCTGTTTTCCGCAAGGTAGAAACGGGCATTACCGGGGCAACCGATATCGAAATACTGAGTGGTCTGAAAGATGGCGATGAAATTATCACCGGTAGCTACAAAGTGATTCGCACCTTGAAGAACGAAGCGAAAGTCAAAGTAGACAACAAGAGTCCAGTCAAGGCAGAATCATAAGGTAGACAATGGCAACGGCAACAATAGCAACCAACGCGAAAGGTGAGCAACTTCGCCAAGACAAGATCGTTATCCGCACGTATGATCTCTGGAAAACCTACCAGATGGGGGATCAGACGATCAACGCTGTTTCTGGTGTGGATATTGAAATCAAACGTGGCGAATATGTAGCCATTATGGGACCTTCAGGTTCCGGCAAATCCACGTTGATGAATCTCATCGGTTGTCTGGATAGCCCCAGCAAGGGTGATTATTACATTAACGGGAATCTGGTCAGCGAAATGAATGACGACCAGTTGGCGCACATTCGCAACAAGGAAGTTGGGTTCGTTTTTCAAACGTTCAACTTGCTGGCCAGAGCCACGGCTTTGCACAACGTGGAATTACCGCTGATTTATGCTGGGATTGACAGCAAAATGCGCATTGAACGGGCCACGCAAGCGCTTCGTCAAGTAGATTTAGAACAGCGGATGTACCACAAGCCCAATGAACTTTCTGGCGGACAGAGGCAGCGTGTGGCCATTGCCCGGGCACTGGTTACCAACCCTTCCATTTTGCTGGCCGATGAACCGACGGGTGCTTTGGATTCCACTACGGGTATTGAAATTATGGGATTGTTTGAACGATTATTTCAGCAAGGCAATACAATTATTCTAGTTACCCATGAACATGATATTGCCATGCACGCCCATCGCGTAATCTTCATCCGCGACGGTAAGATTGAGAAGGACGAAAGAATTAAGTAAGCTGCTTACGCTTGATTTTTGCAGCACCCAGAAACACCAGCCCTATTCCCAGCATGGCCATGGTGCCTGTTTCTGGAGTCGCTGTAGCTGTAATATTTCCTGGTCCAGTAATGGTATTGGTGGCCGTGCCCGCACTGGAGTTCAACCAACCACTGGTTACCAACACGTAGTTCCCAATCGCCAGATTGACACTGAATCCCGATAAGCCCACCGTGGGATTATCGTCATTGGCAATGATCACATTGTTCAGTGGATTGAGCGGATTGAATGTGGCGTTATACAGGATTGTATAGTTGTCCCAAGGCCCCACACTATTTACCACGTAGGTTCCGGCCTGACTGACGGTAAGAGACTGGGCCGAAAAAGCGACGTTTGTTGCGTAAAAAGAGAGGACAGTAGGTGCTAAATTTCCGTTTGCTTCCGGTCGGTTGTAAGTCGGCTGACCAGTGGTAACCGCTGTGTAGGTGAAACTGCCGCCGTAAAGCGGGGCCAACATTACAAGCGCAACAAGGTATCGATGGATCACTGATAAATTCCTTTGCCAGCTATCTGGGTACATACTTACTCTCAACCATTTTCGGGATATCAGGAACTAGGGCAGTTCCTATATTCCAAGTTGAATATCCTTAGCCCCTGCCCGGTTTATCTACCATTCGGTACCAATGGGGGATGCCACCGTTGCTGTCTTTCGGGTTCCCAAAGCATCGTAGATTAACGCCTGTTTACAATCACTTACTGGCAAAATGAAGACGCTTTAATGGCTGGCTAAGTACCATCTAGGGTTGGCTAAGAAAAAATGGTTAGCAACTTTGGCGGAAGAGCATAGTCCTCCTTAGAAGCTAGTTTGATTTTGCTGGAACATGCAAGAGTGAACTATTAGAATCACAATTGTGCGCAAACTAAGTATCTCCTCCTAACCCTTTTAAGCATTCCACCCAGCGTAGTGATTAACCCTTCAGTCGATGTAGGCCTATCATGCGCAAAAGTCACCGCTTACGCTTAGTGGGCCTGCGTCCAGTGCTATGGCTGGTCCTGACTTTATGCCTATCTGCGCGTGACGACCATTTCAACCAGTTTTTTGATGATTGGCGCTGGGTTCGGTTTAACACCACATCGGGCTTGCCATCGAACTCCGTTCTGACCATTGTTGAGGATTCCGAAGAGATCACCTGGGTGGGCACAGAAGAAGGGGTGGCCTGGTTTGACGGCTATTCCTGGCACGCCGTAGGGGCATCTGCCGGTTTGCCATGCCGTGAATCCGTGCGCCGATTATGGGCCCTGGGCGAAGGGAAAGTGGCCCTGGATTGTGCAGGCTATTTCTATGTGGGGGGGCGTGCAGGGTTCAAAAAAATGGACCTTTCAGCGGATAAAAATCAGCGGGAAAGCGTACTTTCAGCAGCCCCGCTTGATTCCAAAACGCTGTTGTTGCAAACGGCTCGGGAATTGTTGATTTACGCAGACGGTTTGGTGACGGCGGTGCCTGCAAGTTATCCAAAATTTAACCCTGGAGCAAGTTCAGCCATTTTGGCAGGGAATAAGCAAACCGTCTGGCTGAATGCGGTTGACGGAATTTACCAGTGGACGGGTAAAGTGTGGCGAAAATCGTTTGCGCACCGTGGAATCCGCGAAATTGGGTTTGCTTCAAACAATAAAAAAGACGATGGCTACATTTGGGTGGCTGAGCCTTTGGCTATGCGCGGATTGCATGAATTTGCCAATGGAAATCTGGGTAGACGAATTCCACCGTTGGCCGATCAATTTCGTTTCGGCGATGTTTCCCCGGATGGTGAGGCGGTGGTGGGCTTTGAATCGGGCAAGATTCTTCACCGTTTTCAAGGCAATTGGCGAGAAATGCTTCCTGTACCCGGTCCATTTCGCTTGGCGACTTCCGCACTGTATCGGTCCAATGGAGACTTGTGGATAGGTACATCGAACGGCTTGGCATGTTACCGTTCCAGAACCCGTTTATGGACCCGTTGGATAGAACCGGATTCCGAAGAGCGCAACATCGTCAATGAATTTCTGCGTCATTCCAATGGAGATTTGTGGATTGGTACGGCGCAAGGAATTGAAGTTCGGCATCCGAACGGCGCCATTGAAGACATTAAGATAGCCACCGCAGTAACTGGATTGGCGGAAGATTCCGAGGGTGGCGTGTGGGTATCGAGTGGGACGCACTTCGGCGGTGCTTACCGCTTTTTCAAAGGCCAATGGCGGCATTATGGCAAGGCTGAAGGCCTGACGGACCAGCCCATTCATCGCATTCGGCGTGATTCCGAAGGTGGCGTTTGGCTATTGAGCAATGAAGGTGCGCTGAAGGGCAAACCGAAAGAGGCAGGCGCTTATCGTTGGTCTGAAGGAATGTTCACCCGCTGGGGATCGGAAACAGGGCTGCCTTCGGAGGCTGTTTATAGCTTTACGGAAGATCGCGGCGGGGCGTATTGGTTTGCCACTGCGGCAGGACTGAGTCGCTGGAAAGATGGGAAGTGGACCAACTGGTCACGCGGAGTGGAACTGCTGGATGGTGGCGTGTTCAGTGTGGCTTCAGACCCTGGGGTGCGTCCAGGGGCGCCTCGTATCTGGTTCGCGGATCGTCGCAATGGGGTTGGCTATATTGATGAAGCGGACAAAGTCCATTTCTATGGGTCGGGTCAGGGTCTGCCTTCCAATATTGTTTGGGAAGTAAAAATGGATCGTGAGGGGCGGCTTTGGGCTGCAACAAAAAAGGGTCTTTCTGTCTTTGAGGAAGGAGCCTGGCTATCCTTTCAAATGGATTCGGGATCAGATAATTTAGCGTTGTGGCCGCTGTTGGTGGAAGAGACGCAAGTGTATGTGGGGTCGCTGGGTCGGGGTACTTACATTCTGCACACGGAAGAGCTGCTGAAGCGGCAACCACGGGTGCGGCTGGAGCAGTTGGCCGATGAAAACGGCAACCTTCGCTTCCGCTGGGAAGCACTTCCGTATTGGGGTGAATTCGCACCGGAAAAAGTTCTGACACGGTATCGTTTCAATGATCAACCCTGGACGGAATGGGGATTGGGTCGGCTGGCCCAATGGAAGTCCGCTCCGGCTGGTCCGCACAAGATTGAAGTGCAGGCCAAGCTGTTGTTGTTGAGCAGCAACCCGACGGTGGAATCGTTGGACTTTGAATCGGTGGCGCCGTTCTACCAGCGAAGCATGTTTTGGATTCCGTTTATCCTGCTGACGGCAATTGTGGCGTACCTCACCGCAACGTTGATTTTAGGGCGTATCCGCTACACCAGAGATCTGAAAGCGGCCAAGGAAAAGGCCGAAGCTGCGTCCAAAGCCAAAGGGGAATTTCTGGCCGTGATCAGCCATGAATTGCGCACTCCCATGAACGGCATTATGGGCATGACGGCACTACTGATGGACACGCACATGGAAGTAACGCAGCGGGAATATGCCGATACCATTCGCAGTTCGGCAGATGCATTGTTGGGGCTGCTGAACGACGTGCTGGATTTTTCAAAGATTGAAGCGGGCAAGTTGGAATTTGAAAATGTCCCGTTCAACCTGCGTCGCACGCTGGAAGAGGTGCTGACTTTGTGTGGCCCCAAGGCCAATGAAAAGGAGTTGGAACTGCTTCTGGCATTTGAACCCGGAGTGCCCACCGATCTTACTGGCGACCCTACGCGGATTCGGCAAATTGTTCTGAACCTGGTTTCCAATGCGATCAAGTTTACAAGCAAGGGTCATGTGTTAGTAAGGTCGAGTTACGATTCCGGTTGTCTGCGCGTTTCCGTTTCGGATACAGGCATTGGAATTCCGGAAAATAAGCTGCCCATGCTGTTCCACAAATTCCAGCAAGTGGATACATCGAATACAAGGAAGTATGGAGGCACTGGTCTTGGTCTGGCCATCTCCAAACACCTGGTAGAGGGCATGCACGGCGATATTCAAGTTACTAGTCGATTGGGTGAAGGTTCTGTATTTGGCTTCTGGATTCCCATCAATCCCGCCAACTCTACAGAGCGAAGAGCGTTGGAATGCGCCAGGGGCATGGCATTGGTTGCCCATTCCCACGCGTTGGCAGGAAAGATACTGGCTGACGAACTTACAGCGGTGGGCTTTGCAGTGCAGTTACTGTCAACAGTGCCCGAATTAGTGGAAGCAATGGGCCTGCTGAAGGAGCCTTGCGCGGTGGTTTTGGATGACCGTCTGGAAGCTTTTGGTGAAGTGGATTGGTTCAGCGTGACCCGGCCAGAATTCAGAGTATGTTTGATTTCCAATGCGACAGGGGAGCAAGTAGGCATTCCACCATCGTGGGTGAAACACGCCAGACCAGTGCGTATTTCTGCATTGACCCGCTCATTGATCGATTCCAGAACGCAGCCCCACGTCCAAAGCACTGCCCCGGTAAGTGCGCTGGCGCCACTGGCACAGGCGGTAAATAGTAAGTGGCAGGTGTTACTGGCTGAGGATAACATTGTAAATCAGAAGGTAGCAGTGGCAATGCTGCGTAAGTTGGGTGCCGATGTTACGGTAGCCGTCAATGGGCGTGAAGCAGTGGATTGCTATCGCCGCTCGGACTATAACATTGTGTTTATGGATTGCCAGATGCCGGAAATGGATGGTTACGAAGCGACACGTATCATTCGCGACTTGGAACGTGACGGCAGAAGGACTCCAATTGTCGCGTTAACAGCAAACGCTATGGCGCACCATCGGGATCAGTGCTTTGATGCAGGGATGGATGACTTTTTAGGGAAACCATTTCGACCAGAGCAGTTATCGGCTACATGTGATAAGTGGCTGAATCAGGGTGCTCCTGAGGGTCTGAAAAAAAGCACCAAAAACGAACACAGGTAAGACATACCATCGCCATTGTGACAACCAGTCGCCGTACAATGTTACGAGGAGTCAACTTCATGCTTTACCGTCTTGCTTGTTGTTTTGTTTTAGTGGCAACCACTGCGTACGCCGGACATGTACCAACCGTCGATGAATTGCTGAAGGTGAAATCGGCTGGTTCGGCGGAGATTTCGCCGGATGGCAAGTGGGTGGCCTACGTCACCTCGCAAGCTGATTTTGAACAGGACGCCTTCGTGAGCCAAATCTGGATTGCTGAGGTGGCAACCCGTCGCAACTATCAGGTAACAAGAGGAACCAAGAGTTCTTCTAATCCGGTATGGTCACCCGACAGTAAGTGGCTGGCCTTTACCAGCAACCGAATTGGGGACAAGGAACAGATTTTTGTCATTCAGCCAGATGGTGGGGAAGCCATTCAACTTAGTAAGTCGGAATCGGCGATTGGGGGCTTTGCATGGGCTCCGGATGCCAAGACCATCGCATTTATTGCTGCTGAAGATTCGGCCAAGGCGAAGAAGGCTCGCAAGGATTCGTTAGGTGATTTTGAGGTTGTCAGGAATGATTACAGCTATCGGCATATTTTCACTTTGATGGTTGCTGATGCGATGAAGGAACCGCAGGTGGGCAAATTGAAGACTAAGGGAAAGGACTTCAGTGTCGGTACCATCAACTGGTCGCCTGACGGAACGCGCATTGCCTTCAGTGCCACTCGAAATCCTGATCTGATTCAAGGGGGCACCGGGGACATCTACGTGCTTACCGTGTCTGACAACGGCATTGCGAAGATTGTGGATACTCCCGGTCCTGATTCCAATCCGATTTGGTCGCCGGATGGAAGTACCATCGCGTTCATTAGTGCTATGGGAAATCCGAAATTCTTTCATTCCAATCCACGAATCGCTCTTGTTTCTGCGGTGGGAGGAAAGCCGCGATCTATTTCTGACGCTTTTGACGAGCGACCTGTACTGGTTGATTGGAAGAGTGACGGCATTTACTTTAGTGGTCAACAGCGGACTAACTCGCACTTATTCCGAGTGGACCCACAGTCCGGGAAAGTTACTAAGCTGAGTCGTCCAGAAGTGTTTCTGGGTGGTGGCTTTTCAATGACTCAAGATGGGAGTGCGCTGGCGTTCACCGCACCATCGTCAACTTCTTTGACCGAAGTGTATGTTACAGGTAAAACTGATTTCGAGCCACGGGCGATGACATCCATGACCGGGCAGGTGAAGGATTTCACGCTGGGATCGCGCGAAGTAGTTACTTGGAAAAGCAATGATGGCAAGGAGATTGAAGGGATATTGATCAAGCCTGCTAATTTTGACCCGACAAAGAAATATCCGCTTTTATGCATCCTGCATGGCGGGCCGACTGGGGTGGATCGTCCGACATTGTTGGATGCCCGTTACTATCC
>JANMWO010000032.1:0-31675 GCA_031394025.1 Acidobacteriota bacterium | reverse complement strand
AACGCTACGGCTTCCTGCTTTTGATAATCGAGGGAAATGTACTGGTGTGGTTGAAAAAGGCGCATTTTACGTACCTTTTCAGTGGAAACACGGCTGGCCGTAATGTTGGCAACGCACCCACCGGGGAAGGCCAACCGCACGTTGGCAATGTCTACTTTCTCCGAAAGAATGCGAATGCCTGCGGCACGCACTTCTTCAGGCAGCGACCCTACCATGGATAGGACAATATCCAGGTCGTGAATCATCAGATCTAAAACAACATCCACATCAAGACTGCGAGGAGAGAACAGGCTCATGCGGTGGATCTCAAAAAACAGCGGCGTGGTGATGCGTTTGGTGACGGCTTGTACGGCGGGGTTGAAGCGTTCCAAATGCCCAATTTGAAGAATGCGACTGTTCCGATCAGCAGCGTCAATCAATTGCTGAGCCTCTTCCAGCGTAGAGGCGATGGGCTTTTCCATCAGAACGTCGAGGCCTGCGTTGAGCAGCGCACAACCAATTCCAGCATGGGCAGACGTGGGGACGGCGACGATGGCTGCATCGGCCAAGCCAACTAAATTGCTGAGTTCGACTGCTGGGACACCAAACTCTTCGGCAGCAGCTTTGGCGCGGGCAGAATCAGCATCGCAAATAGCTACTAGTTTGGCGTTGGGTAAAGATGAGACAACACGCAGATGATTGCGTCCAAACTGTCCCGCACCGACCACTGCAACATTTACTGGTTTAATCAACTTTCGTCAATCCTCTGGAGCATATCCGACAATCGTAATTTTGGCATCATTGGCTTGGCGCAGCATCAAATCGCGATCAAGGAACAGGGTTCGTCCGGCGGTGATAGCCAGCGCGGTAGTCTTGGTTTCCCGCATGACGGCGATGGTTTCAGGACCCACCACGGGTACATCGAACTGCAAATGTTTGCGACGCCGGGCAGCTTTGATAAGGCGCAGATCACGGCGTCCGGCGGTGAGTGCCGATGCGCGACGAAGCATTTCGTCAGTTCCTTCCATGGCTTCAACGGCGACGCAAGCTTTTTCGGCGATGGCAACGGATTGGCCAATATCGAAAGCGGATAGAGCATCGGCAACCTGGCGACCATAGGCGATGTCTTCGGCTTCCTCTTCGGTGGGCTGGCGTTTTGTCAAAGTGCCGATGGGTGCCAGCAAGGGCTTTAGCAGGCGAGTGGAATCGGCCACTTGGATTCCTTCTTCTGCAAGAAGTTTGACCACACCGCCAAGCAGTGAGTCGGTGTTCCTGCGCTTTAAGGAAAGCAGCAATTTGGCTAAGCGCCAATCGGGCCGCAGGGCGCTGAAGAGGCTGATATGCTTCACTTGGCCACAAAACAAAATCTCTGTGATTTGTTCCTGATGCAGGATACCGATTAGTTTGGTGAGCGCGGCGATAGAGATCCAATAGGTCTTGCTGGCTAAGGCTTCAATGTCCTTGGATGCTTCGCCCTCAATGCCAATAGCCACCACTTCGTCACCCTGAGTCCGGGCAGCTTCGAGAGCGAGAATCGGAAAGCGGCCGTTGCCGGCAATGATGCCGTAGCGCATGGATTTATTTTATGAATCCTCGTTCGGCAGTGCGGATAAATTCCAGCAATTGCTCCAGTTCTGGAGATTCAGGCAGCTCTTCGCGGATTTTGGCAATGGCTTGGGTGGTATTGAGTTTCCCCCGAGTGAGCAGTCGTAACGCGGTTTGCAACGCTTCAATGGATTCGCTGGAAATACCGCGTCGTTCCATACCAATGCGATTTGCACCAAAGGTTTTCACTTCCCGTTTGGCAACCGTCATGGAGTAGGGAAGAACATCCTGGGTGATGGCACCACTATATCCGCCGATGATGGCGCTGCGACCGACACGGCAAAATTGATGAAGTCCAGAGAAGGCACCGACGTTGGCGTAATCTTCAATGGTTACATGCCCGGCGAAGGTGACGGAATTGCCGAGGAGGCAATGATTGCCAACAATGGCATCGTGAGCAATGTGGACATAAGCCATGATCCAGTTGCTATTGCCAATTTTAGTTAGCGAGCCACCGCCCTTGGTGCCGCGGTTGATGGTGACGAATTCGCGAATGGTGTTGTTGTCACCAATGCGGGTTTCAGCGTATTCGCCAGCGTATTTCTTGTCTTGGGAGGCAACGCCAATGGAGGAATAGGGGAACAGAACATTGTCTTTGCCGATCCAGGTGGGGCCTTCAATAAAGAGGTTGGCTTTCAGTTCAGTGCGAGCGCCAATGTGGACGTCAGCACCAATGACACAGTAAGGGCCGACGACAGCGGTGGGGTCGACTTGAGCTTGCGGGTGGACGATAGCCGTTGGATGAATGGGCACGACGGTTCTCTTTAGAGGGAGGGCTTCTTATCCTGCAAGACACACATTGCGGTGGCTTCGGCGACAATCACACCGTCAACAGAAGCGGTGCCGCGCATTTTGCAGACGCGGGCTTTTCGGGATATCACGACCATTTCAATGCGAAGCTGATCGCCGGGGCGGACTGGTTTGCGGAAGCGTGCATCGTCTACAGCAGCCAATAGAACGAGCTTATCTTTGCGATTTTCCATGTCTTTCAGCACCAGGATCCCGGCTACTTGGGCCATGCTTTCGGTGATGAGGACACCGGGCATCACTGGGTAATCAGGAAAATGACCGATGAAAAAAGGTTCGGTGGCAGTGACGTTTTTGATGCCGACAATGCGATTATCTTCCATTTCCACGATCTTGTCGACGAAGAGAAACGGGTAACGGTGCGGCAGGATGTCGCGAATCTGGTCAATATCCAAGGTGGCCATGCGGTAATTGCAAGTATAGCAACGGGAGATGTGGGTTGATGAAGGGGGTGTGGTTGGAGGCATTCTATATTCTAGAATTTAGAATATAGAATATAATGAGAATATGG
This sequence comes from Acidobacteriota bacterium, assembly GCA_031394025.1. Classification (GTDB taxonomy): domain Bacteria; phylum Acidobacteriota; class Terriglobia; order Bryobacterales; family Bryobacteraceae; genus JANXSF01. The sequence goes on along the minus strand of JANMWO010000032.1, from coordinate 28,773 downwards.
ATTTGAGGCCTCAGGATGTGTTGGTTGCTTTGAAGATTGCTTTGTTGCCGCGCGGCGGGCGACCTACATATGCCAGCTTGGCGGCAAGCCTGGGGATGAATGCGTCTGAGGTTTACTATGCCGTGAAGCGGGCGAAAGCTGCCCGTTTGGTGACCGAACTGGAAACGAAGTTAAGCGTAGATCGCCGTGCTTTGTTAGAATTTGTAATTCATGGTTTGAAATATGCGTTCCCTGTGGAACGTGGATCCATGACTCGGGGGATGCCCACGTCGTATGCTGCAGCCCCCATGAATAGTGAATTTGCACCAACTTCCGATCCACCGCCGGTGTGGCCAAGCGTTGAGGGTAAGGTGCGGGGGATTGCCTTCTCCCCTTTGACAAAAAACGCGCCGAAGGCGGCGAAACTGGACAAAAACATGTATGAATTGTTGGCGCTGATTGATGGCCTGCGCGAAGGAAGAGCACGGGAACGCCAGTTTGCAGAGAAGGAAATCACCGCTCGGATTTCTAAGCGGACTCTGCGTGGATCGCAAGGATGACGGGCAATCCCAATTTTGTACTAACAGAGGAAGTAGCCAGGCGGCTTGGGCCATTGCTTCCGGAGTTTGTGTTTGTCGGAGGCTGCACTACTGGCCTGTTCATTACCGATCCGGCAAGTGCGCCAGTGCGTCCAACACGCGACGTCGATGTGATTGCTGAATTGGTGACTTACAGTCAGTGGGCGAATCTTGGTGATCGACTCCGCACAATGGGCTTTCACGAGGATCCACGTGAGGGCGCTCCAATTTGCCGTTGGGCGATTGGAGACATGTTGTTGGATGTGATGCCCGCTTCGGGGAAGGTGCTGGGATTTAGCAATAGATGGTACCCGGAAGCCGTCAAGGAATCGCATTCCTTTAAACTCTCACCAAAGTTGAGCATCCGTCTGGTGACTCCACCATTTTTCCTCGCTACAAAGTTTGAAGCATTTCATTCACGCGGTCGTCGCGATTTTTATGCCAGTCATGACCTGGAAGATATTATTGCGGTGGTGGATGGAAGAGAGGAATTGATGGGGGAAATTGAACAGACCAAATCGGGAGTAAAGCGGTATTTGGCCACTCAGTTTACTGAACTATTAGCGGATGAGGATTTTGTTGAATCGCTGCCTGGCCATTTTCTGCCCGATGATGTAAGCCAAGGGAGAATGGGCTTTATTCTGGCGCGAATCAGAGCGATTGCCGCGATCCAATCACGGTCTTAAGGGAAAGTCTTGCGCCTGCCGAAGACCTGTAGGCCACTGCCCACCTTGCTACGATATCTGCGTGTCCCAAAACTCCGCCAACCAGGAACGCGAAATAAAAATCGCGATTCAAGATGCATTCTCCGCCAGCCAATCCATCCTTACCCATGGCTTTCAAGAGATCACTCCGCGCCACCTGGAGATTAATGATGTCTATGACACTCCCGATCATTCGATTCGCGGTCGTGGGGAACTGCTGAGGCTGCGTCTTGCGGGCACGCGGCACGTGCTCACTTACAAGGGGAAAAGTGAAGCTGCTTCAATCCATAAAATTCGCGAGGAACTTGAGGTGACTACCTCCGATGGCGCAACCACTGCGGCGATCCTGAAGCGACTGGGGTTTCAACCATTGTTCCGTTATGAGAAGTATCGTACTGAGTTCGCCAAACCAAATGAGCCGGGGATAGTGGTGTTGGATGAAACGCCCATCGGCAATTTTCTGGAATTGGAAGGGGCGGAAGAATGGATCGACCAGACGGCAGTGGTACTCGGCTACTCGTCGGGTCACTACATTACGTCCAGTTATGGCAAACTTTATCGCGATTTGTGCGTCAAAACGGGTATCGACCCTTCGCACATGGTATTCCCCCGCTAGTACGGCCCACGCCTGCGTAGTAGGACAATAGCAATCGGCACCTATCACTACCGATTTCCCTTGAGCCTGAAGGCTGTCTTTCTTATACTCAACGCAGGTACTAAATACAAGAGAGGGCGTTTCGATTTGGGAACCATTGCCATAGTTTCATTTTTACCGTTAATCGTCTGGTTCTGTTATGCCTGTCGGCTGATCCTGATTACTGGTGGACATGGTCGAAAGCTGGAAGGGCTGGACATTGCGGGTGCCGTGGAAGCCGTGGCGGTGGAGCGAGATTACCGTTTAATTTCCTACATGATGCAGAATGGCAATGAGTTCCGGTCGGAGGGGGAAGATAGCGTGGATCATTGCATGATCCGCATTTATTACCGGGCTGTCCAAGCCTTTTACGATGCTTCCAGGCTTGGACCAAATCAAGTTTCCGCAGTTTTATTGCAGGAAATGGTAAGAATAGTGAACTATATGGCAGAGTCGATGGGGCATCCCAAACGAGCTTCTGCCATATAGACGTTGAACTTCTACTCAGCTTAGAAAGACAGCTTCAATCCAAACTGAACCAATCGTTGATCCAACGCTGTGGTCCATGCCCGGCTTGCAGGTGTCAGCACTGCACCTGCCGTATCCACGCTTGTGGTCACGTTCAACCCAGTCACATTCGTATGATTCAGAATGTTTGTCGACTCGAAAAAGAATTCCGGCTTCCAGCGTTCTCCGATTGGGAAAATTCTGGAATAGCGCACATTCAATTCATACGTGGCTGGTGCCATCACCGTGTTGCGACCCACATATAGCGGGCGTTGGAATGCCGCACCTGCTGATGTATCTCCGTTCAGAATCCGATTGCCGCCCAGGTTGAAGTTTTCACCACTTTGCGCATTGAATAGCAGCGCAATGCGGTTGTTGCTCAATATATATCGAACTGGCTTTGACGAAACCATGGTGGATGTATTCCAAACCAGGTTGCCGTTGAAAGCATGGCGACGATCAGTTAACGAATTGCCTCTATCCCGACGACGGTTGGTGATGTCGGATAAGAAATTGGCACCGGAATCAATGTTGTTTTGTTCCGGGGCATCGTCAATGGAATGCGACCAGGTCCAGGTGGCGAAGCCGTCCAGTCCACGGGCGAAGCGCTTGTTGAACGTCAGGTTCATACCGTTATAAGTGGACTGCCCCACTGATTCTGCAACGATGATGTTGTTGAAGGAAGTGTTGGCCCGGGCTGCGCCAAAAATGGTGCGGCCATCGGCTAAGAAGCTGCCATTAGGAATCAGATTGCGATTGCTCCAGACCGCCAGCTTGTTGCCACGGGTATAGAGGTAAGTGGCGGTGACTCCGGCGCTGGTGCCCAGTTCCCGCGATATAGACACGTTGCCGTTCACCGAATATAAACTTGAAAAATCAGGCGAGACCGTGTTTACATCCTGTGCCGAAAGCGCAAATCCAGTGGGGATTCCGGTGAACACATTGGGATAGGACGGAGCGATGGCCGATGTTGGGGGCACGTTGATCGAAAAGAAAATAGGCGAACCATTCTGCAGGATTGATTTGCGATATTGATCGGTCTGGAAAGGATCGAAGAAAACGCCGCCACTAGCGCGCAGCACCCATTTGCCCAGCCCGACAGCTGCACCCAAGCGTGGCGCAAAGTTGTTCTTGTCTGTACGGAAACTCTTTGAGGATGCCAGCGGAGACGCTGAATTGGCAGCCGGAGGACTGAACACGTCGTAACGAAGGCCGTAAGTTAGCGTAACGTTCTTCAGCGGCTTCCATGTGTCTTGCCCGTAGAATCCGGCGAAGCGGGAATTGTAGCTGATGGACGGGTTGCCAATGCTTTGAGCAAATGCCGAGTAGCTTTTGGGTGTGGCACCAGAGACCGCAGCAAGGTAAGCAGCGATGTTCGGAAAGGTGTAGGTGGCGCTGACGGCCTGGGTTTGGATATCACGAATCCAGCGAATGGAGGTGCCTGCCTTCAGCGAATGACGGTCATGATTGTAGCTGAAGTTTTCGTTGATTTCTGGTGTCCGTTCCTGATACAGAAAGCCGGTATTGGGGGAATTGCCGAAGTTGGCCACGCCGGAAACAGAAATAGAAGGTCCGGCCACATTGGCTTCAAACGTGTTCTGTTGTTGGGCACGGTTAGGAATTTGAACTCGAAGTTCGTTCACTGTTCTGGAGGAAATCACAGAGATCAACTGCACCGCTCCGGCATGAGACCGATCTACGAAATTGTAGGTTTGTGAAACCAGCGTAAGCCCACCACCATTGTTGAATGGGGAATCGTTTTGGTGACCGTTATAGCGAATGGAAAGCCGGTTTTTGGAATTGATCTGCCAATCTGCCTTGGCCAAAAAGAAGGTCACTTTTTGCTTGAAGGGAATGGCGTCGGCATAGGTGGAGGGCAGGCCCAACTGTGCGATTACGGCTGCTGTTGGGGTAACGGGCTGGGGAAGGTCGCGAACCACGTGTTCATAAGATCCGAAATAGAATAGCTTGTCGCGAATGATTCTGCCGCCGGCGCTGGCATTGAAAGCGTTCACATTCACATCGGGGGTAGGACGTTCCGGGGCCAGCAATGCGGGCCGCGCACTGAAGGGAGTGCGACGGAAAATATAGGCGGCGGTCCCGTGCAGGTCATTGGAACCGGACTTGGTAATGGTGTTGAACACGCTGCCCACCGTGTTGCCGAACTCTGGGGCAAAGCCATTGCTGATGGTTTGCACTTCGTCGATCCATTCGTTGGAAATAGGCAACAGGCGAATGCCCGCACGATCACTTTCGGTATTGTTGGAACCATCCAACTGATAATTGATGCGACCGTTGAAGCCGTTGGCATTCACCTTGCGCGGGACACCGAATTCGGTATTGCCACGCCCGGTGACATTGGGCTGTTGCAGGATAAAGTTGAAAGGGTTGCGCGATACCAGCGGCAGATTGGCGATGACATAGCTGGACAAGCTGCGACCCGTATCGGTGCGGCTGGGGTCAATAACTGCTGAGGATGCGGAAACCACCACTTCTGTGGTGACGCCTTTCAGTTCCAGGCGGACATCTTGCGTCACGGTGGCACCGGCGTTCAGTTCAATGCCAGTCTGCTTAACCGGTGCGAAGCCGGGAGACTCCACTCGGACGTTGTAGCGGCCCAGGGGCAGCACGTTGAAACGATACAGGCCACTTGCTTCGGTCTCTGCGGACTGGGCGAATCCGGTATTGATATTTTCGGCGGTGACTTTGGCACCAGCGATGGCGGCACCAGTTACGTCGGTGATTGTACCTGTGATTTGACCGTTGATTGCCGAGGCCTGTCCGAAGGTAGCTATGGGGATTGCCAGCAGCGAAAACGCCAACAGCAAGACTTGATTGATTCTCATGGTACGTATCCTTGGTAGTGTTCACGCGCTGTTCGCGCAATGTTCACGTATTAATTATTTTGGAGGGTGGACAACAATGCCAGCCAATAAGTGCTTTCCCTTCAACGCCGAAAGGTGCTTATTCTTATTCTAACGCATTGCTATCCTACAATTTACAGCCGGAAGCTGATTCCGGACGTGCAATTTCCCCTTCAGTCGATGTACCCTATCTGATGAAAATGAAAGTCAAAAGGATCTATGGACGGTAAAATAAAACTTCTTCCAATATTACTTTTCGGCATCTATGCGATCTGGTATTTCTTTGATCATCGGCAAACGGTGCCGATTACTGGGCGAAAGCATTTAGTAGATATCAATCCCACGCAGGAAGCGGCGATGGGGCTGCAATCTTATCAACAAGTTCTGCATGAATCGCAGGTGGCACCGGCGAATAGCAAATTGGTGCAAACGGTGCGATCCGTTGGCGAACGGTTGGCGAAAGTTTCTGAAGATCCAGGGTACCAATGGGATTTCAACGTGCTGGTGTCTGACCAAGTGAACGCATTTTGTCTGCCGGGAGGCAAAGTAGCCGTTTACACAGGTATTATTCCAGTGGCTAAGACCGATGATGGGTTGGCCATTGTGATGGGTCATGAAATTGCCCATGCCATTGCCCGGCACGGAGCGGAACGGATGGCCCAGCAAAAGTTAGTTCAAATGGGTGAAATTGCGGCTGGCGTGGCCATGTCCAGCATGGACTCCAGTAAGCAACAAGGCATTATGGTGGCATTGGGTCTGGGAGCTCAATATGGGATTCTACTGCCATTTTCCCGCGAGCACGAATCGGAGGCAGATCATATGGGATTGGTCTTCGCAGCCCGTGCTTGCTTTGACCCGGAAGAGGCTCCAAAAGTTTGGGAACGCATGGCCGCTATGAGTCACGGGCAACCTAACCAGTTTATGTCGACGCATCCCAGCCACGAAACTCGCATTCAGCAGTTCGGAAAGTGGATGCCGGAGGCTCTTGAAATCAAGAGGAAAAACTGCTCCAATTAATCGATTCTGCCGATAACCTTATTGGCAAGTACCAGTACGGATGCTGGTCAGCGTTCGTAAGTTGGCATTGTAGAATGGAAATCCATGGCGGAAAAAGCTAGGAAATACTACAGCCCGCTAGTTTTTTGTGCGGTGATGGGCGCAACCCTTCACGGTGCAACTATTCCGGTTGGAAGCGTTCTGGAACTTCGTCTGCGGCAAGAAGTAAACTCTTTCTCTTCGCAAGAAGGGGAGTCCATTCAAGCTTATTTATGTTCGCCAGTGTTGGTGGATGGGGTGATTTATCTACCCATGGAGACCATGGCCCGCGGCAGAATCAGGGAAGTGAAACGAGTTGGCATTGGTTTACTGCGGGAACGGGCTGTCTTGTTTCTTGAATTTGACCAACTGGCGCTGCCCAATGGCGAACAATTCAACATCCGCACGCAGTTGATTGAAGTGGAAAACGCGCGGGAACGGGTGGATCAAAAAGGTAAGATTCACGGCATTCGTTCGACTGAGATGCCAGGGCATCGTGGCAGTGGAGTGATTACTTCTTTGGCGGCAGTGGACCCCATTGCGCTGGTATTTGCCAGTGCTGCTTCGGCGGCGTTACTTCGATTTTCTGAACCGGAGATCCGCTTCCCGGTAGGCACAGAGTTGCGGGTGCGGTTGAATGAACCCATTGTGGTAAACAACGCTTTTGACGAACCGACGCATAGATTGCACATTACCGAAGACGATCGGTTGGCATTGCGAAGCGCTATCCGAAGAATGCCAGTGCGGACCCGGACATTGGTGGGCAAACGGGAATCGGACATTGTGAACACACTTTTTGTGGGATCTCGTGATGCGATTGAGCGGGCGTTCAGCGCGGCGGGCTGGGTGGAATCAGATCGGCCGACGGCGAATTCCAAGTATCGGGCGTTGCGCGCATTTGCGGAAAATCAGAGTTATCACGAAGCTCCAATGTCCACGCTCATTTTGGGTGGAAAGCGTCCGGTGGTTTCGCTATCCAAGGCGATGAACACGTTTAACAAACGTCACCATATTCGGATTTTTGATAGTGGGGAAAGCTGGCAAGGGCATACGCTTTTGACAGCATCTTCAACGCAGGATATTGGCATCAGCTTTTCTGCTGGGCAAAAATTTTACCATCGCATTGATCAGCGGATTGACAATGAGCGGGCCAAGGTGATGAACGACCTGATTCTTACCGGATGCGTGGAAGAGGCCGAAAGTATGGAACGGCCCTGGGTGCCCAAAGATTCAAAGAACGCAACTGGGGAGAGCCTGGCAACCGATGGGGCCATCACCATTATCCGGTTGAACGATTGCAACAATGCCAGAAGGTTTGACGAAGCCATTGCGCCCCCGCCGGGACCATTCCGGGGCAATGCAGCAATGCGCGCCAGTCGCCAAACTTTCCTTACCATTCGTAATGATGTGGTGCGAGGGAACCTGGTTTACCAGGGTGTCAGCGGATTAATCACAGGCATTCAATACCTTAAAAACAAAGATCAGGAAAAGGATCAACGTCCAGACCGGCAGACCGGCATTATGACCCAAGCCTTTCACCCTTTTGACAGCTTGGCATCTGGTTCCTCATTCATAGGACCTGCGCCACTGCCTCCGCCGGACGAAGCTTTGCCTAATGTTTGGGAAGCGCCAAGAGTGGAACTGAGCCTGGATATCGGTTTTCAGCGATTTGCGAATAGCAGTACCGGGGCGGAAGGTGTGCAGATTTTCCATCCCTTTCCACGACCCGGTCAATCGACAGAACCTTTTACGGTGATTGCGGAAAACTTGGTGAAATCTGGAACCAGCTTTGGGGGTTCCGTGACGATGAATTCGCAACGATATATTTCCCATGAACTGGGCCTGCATTACCAGCGAGGGAAGTTTCATTTAGGTTTACAAGGCGTAACCAGCGTAGGCGCGACGGATTTGGCAACAGTGGAAGAGCAGGATACGGGTTTAGTGACTCGACAATTTTCCTATGCGACGTTGGTGAATTTGCGACCTCGTGAAAGTCGTTGGCGGCCTTATCTATCGGCTGGGCCGGTGCTGCAGTTGGTTAATCTTTCGGATTCGCCTTTCAAGAAAGCTCGTGGGATTTTCCGGTTCGGATTGAACAATGTGGGCATGATCAATGCCGCATATAATTTTGGGAACGCCGCACCGCTTGAAGGTGGAGGAATTTTCCAAATGGGAGCACAGGTAGGCGCAGGCTTTAAATATCGGATTTGTCCGCGCTGGACAGTGAAATTGGATTACCGCAGCACCATCAGTGGCAGTCCAAATTTCCTGAAGAAGTCGCTTACACTACCTAACATCGTGCCTCTGGAAGAGGGAGACATAGCAGCCCCAACTGCTGCCTTGCCAAGGTTTCGAGGCAGGCTTGTGCAGCAGCGCACCACGCTGGGATTTTCATTCACCTTCTAATATGAAAACGCTACAAAACAGTGCCGACTTGCAGGAATTGCGCACTCGTCTAGCCGCACTAACACCCCAGTCTCAAAAGCAGTGGGGCAACATGTCTGTCAACCAGATGCTTTGCCATCTTACGGACTCGTTCCGGTTGACCACGGGTGAAAAAGGGGCCAGCCATGCGGGCGGATGGTTTCAGAGAAATTTGATCAAGCACGTGGCGCTTCGAATGCCGATTCCCTGGCCCAAAGGAGTGCCAACCCGCCCTGAAATGGATCAACAACTGGGCGGAACCAAACCGCAAGAGTTTCACAAAGACCGTCAGTTACTACTTACTTACCTGGACGGCTTTTGCAAGCAACCGCGCCAGTACACTCCGCCGCCCCACCCCATTTTCGGGACGATGACGGATTGGGAGTGGGACCGCTGGGCCTACCTTCACTTGGACCATCATCTGCGCCAGTTCGGGCATTAGGATTGGCTCCATTCCTCTTGTTGGCTCGTAATGCGATAGACTTTCTGACAGCCTAACCTGGGAGAAAAACTATTTCGCGATTCCTGATTGTGTTGGTCTTTTGCAGCATTACACTCTTCGCGCAGACGCAACAAGCTTCAATTAGCGGTGAAATTACCGATTCCACTGGAGCAGCAATCGCTGGTGCGCGGGTTTCAGCAACCAATACTGCAACCAACGTGTCCACAGCGGCTGTAAGTAACGCATCGGGCCACTATCTGATTCCGAACCTGGAAATTGGTTCGTATATCGTCATTGTGCAGCACGATGGCTTTCGACGATTTCAGGAAACAGGTGTGGTTCTTCAAACATCGGAAAGCTTGGGTTTGAACGTGAAACTGGATTTAGGTTCGGTTACCGATACGGTGACGGTGAGCGCATCGGCAGCAACTCTGGACGATAAGACATCGGTGATAAGCCAAACGTTCGAGCATCAGGAAGTCGAGGATTTGCCGCTGGGTGACCGTCGCACAATGAACTTGATCAGCCTCGTCGCGGGCGCTGTATTCGTCAGTTACGATACGGGGAGCAAGCCGAACTTCAGCCTGGCTGGTGGGCGAACGCAAAGTCAAATGTTTTGGATTGATGGCGGATCCGGTCAAAACATGCGGCTGGGTATAGGCCAAGTGGATACCGACCCGCCGGCAGAGATGGTGCAGGAAGTGAAGGTTCTGTCGAATAATTATTCAGCGGAATACGGTGCGTCCAATGGTGGCGTGATCATTGAAACTACCAAGTCCGGTACCAACAAGATTCACTTGAGCGCCTATGAATTCCTGCGCAATGACTTGTTCGATGCGCCAGGCTTTTTCGCACCTGTTCTGAATGGTCAGAAAACCAGTCCAAAATTACGGTACAACGTCTTTGGTACAACTCTAGGTGGACCGGTGCGCCGCAATCGCACGTTCTTCTTTTTTGGCTATGAGGGCCGAAGTCTGGGGATCGGCAGCACCACAACGTTAACCGTGCCTACTTTTTTGCAACGCCAAGGTGATTTTTCTCAAACGTTCAATGCTGCAGGTGCAATGATTCAAATCTTTGATCCAGCAACTACGCAGACCATTGGCACGCGTACCTCGCGAACAGCTTTTCCGGGTAACATTGTTCCTGCTAATCGGATTGATCCGGTTGCGGCGAAATCGTTGGAATTCTGGCCACTGGCCAACCGCGCACCGGACAGCATAACTGGCAATAACAATTTTCGAAAGAACTCCATAACCTGGACCAAAAGCGGTTTTTATCTTGGAAAGCTGGATCATGTTTTTCGTGATAAGGATCGACTGACCGTACGCTACATGATGAACGAGGATAGTCCAAAGATCCTTGGGCCGTATCCAAATGGCGATATCGCGAATCCGACGACGGTGGGTTTTAATAGTCAAAAATACATTTATGCCAATGAAATTCATATTTTTAGCCCAGCGGTGGTGAATGATCTGCGGTTCAATTACGGCTATCGCATTTCGCACGCGATGACCAATGGAATGGATAGTCATGCCGTAAACACGCTTGGGCTGAAAGGTGTGACGGACAATGCGTTTCCACAATTTGCCCCGGCCGGTTTTAGCGCCATTGGATCTATAGCGCAGGAACGGCGTCAATTTCCAATTCAGAATTTACAGTTTGTGGACAACATCTCCTGGATCGCAGGAAAGCATGCGGTGAAATTCGGTTGGGAGGCGCGTAAATCTTCCAACTACGAAGTCAACCTCCCCACCGCTTCTGGTCAGTTCACCTTTGCCACGCAACCTACTGCGCAGCCCACAGTTGCCGCCACCGGGAACGGGTTGGCCACTATGTTGATTGGATTTCCTACTGCCTTTGCCCAATCGCAAACTGACATTACCAATCGACACAGTTGGTACTTTTCGGGCTTTGTGCAGGATGATTTTACGGTGACCCGTCACCTTACGCTGAACCTCGGCATACGGTGGGAAATGGATACGCCAATGGTGGACGCTAACAATCGGATGAATGGATTTGAACTCAATCAGATCAATCCGGTTTCTGGCACCGCAGGGGTCGTAAAATTCATGAACGAAAACGGATTTCGCTCAAAACCATGGAACTCCGATTGGAACAATTTTGGGCCTCGAATAGGATTCGCTTATCGACCTTCGTTCTTGAGCAAGGTTGTGCTGCGCGGTGGTTATGGCGTTTTCTTTTCGCATCCATTTGATCAGGGGCAGCCCGCTGCGGCCAACCTTGGGTTTGGTAAAAACGTCAGCTATGGTTCGCCAGACAATGGCTTAACTGCCCCGTTTTATTTGAAGGATGGAGTGCCCAACACGTTTATTTCTCCAATTCGTGATGATGGTTATGGAGCTGCCGCCGCAGGCAAAGCCACCACCACTGCGGTTACATTTTTCGACCCATCGCGAAGCACCGGCTATTCCCAGCAATCCAATCTCAGCGTGCAGTATCAGCTTTCCAACTCTATGATTGTGGAAGTCACCGGATTGATGAACATGGGTCACAAGCTACCTAATACTAATTTGCCCATCAATCAGATTCTGCCATCTGTGTTATCCGCTACTCATCAATCGCAAGCGGATCGTCCTTTCCCGCAGTTTACGAACGTGACGATTTTAAGCCCTACCATTGGTGATTCCCGCTACATCGGTGGTTTCCTCCGTGTATCGAAGCGCTTCACCAAGGGGCTGAATTTGAATGTCAGCTTCACGAAAGCGACATTTTTTGATAACAGTTTTGAAGGCGGTGCGGTGTTAGGTGCCGACGGTGGAACCTATTCCAACCAGTACAATCGAAGGGCAGATTGGGGGCCTTCAGCCAATGACATTCGGCAACGGATTTCCTTCAGTTCTGTTTACGAATTGCCTGTGGGTACCGGGAAGCGTTGGTTGGGGAAAGGTTTTGTGGGTAGCACGGTTGGAGGATGGACGCTTGGTTCCGTGGCCAGCGTACAAGGTGGTGCGCCATTCACAGTGACCACCAATACCAACAACACTAATTCCTTTTCAGCAGGAAACCAGCGTGCCGATGTGCTTCGTAATCCAGTTCTTTCCCAGCAGGATCGCCGCGTGAAACGTTGGTTTGATATCACTGCATTCGCCCAACCTGCGGCCTACACATTCGGTAATGGGGGGCGCGACAACATGCGTGGCCCTGGCTTTGCCAATGTGGATTTGTCGTTGATGCGCAACTTCAAAATCAGGGAAGGGACAACGTTGCAATTCCGCGGCGAGTTCTTGAACGCGCTAAACCACACCAATCTTGGCTTGCCCGGTGCTGCCTTTGGAAATGCTTCCTTCGGGCAAATCAACACTGCTCGACCCGCCCGTGTAATGCAAATTGGAATGAAGTTTCGCTTTTAGATTGTCCTAGTTTTTCAACGTCTCCCCTGCCCGGCGTTTTATACTCAACGGATATGAAGTGGAATCGAATATTTCTGTTGTCCCTTGCCGGGCTTGTCTTGGCGCAAAATCCTGCTGCCCAAACCGGTGAATCGCAACGTCGGCGGGAACCGACTGGTGATCCTAAATTGCAAATGTCCATTGAGGAGTACACGCCCAAAGTGGGCCTGGTGGTTCCGCAACATCTTGTGAAACGGGCGAAGTTCCCATTTGTGGATGTGCATAATCATCAACGCGGGGATATGCCTGCAGACCAGTTAGACAAGCTGGTGAAAGACATGGATGAACTGAACCTGCAAGTGATGGTGAACTTGAGCGGTGGTTTTGGAGACCGTCTACATAAGTCCGTGGACAACATGGCTAAAGGCAAATACGCCAAACGGTTTGTGGTGTTTGCCAACATGGATTTTTCTGACATTGATGCCCCCGGTTATTCCGACAAAGTGGCCAGGCAGTTGGAAGACGATTTCAAGTACGGGGCCAAGGGTCTGAAGATTTTTAAGGACTTTGGAATGGACCGCAAAGATTCCAAAGGGGAGCGTATCCATGTGGACGACGCCCGCTTCGACAAAGCATTTGAGATGTGTGCCAAGTACAATTTGCCCGTGCTGATTCATACAGCGGAGCCGAGCCAGTTCTTTTTGCCGCCCGATAAATACAATGAGCGCTGGTTGGAACTGAAGCAATTTCCATCGCGCGCCCGCCCGGCGGACCGCTACCCAACTTGGGAGACCTTGATGGATGAACAGCATCGTATGTTCAAGCGTCATCCGAAAGTGAAGTTCATTAACGCCCATCTTGGCTGGCTGGGTGGTGACTTGGCTCAGCTTGGAAAGTTGATGGATGAGATGCCAAATATGTACACGGAAATCGGCGCCGTGCTGGCTGAACTCGGCAGGCAACCTCGTTTCGCCAAGCAGTGGTTTATTAAGTATCAGGATCGTGTGTTCTTTGGCAAAGATACGTGGGAGCCATTCGAATACCACTACTATTTCAGAGTGCTTGAAACCGCTGATGAGTATTTCGATTACTATCGGCGTCGTCATGCGTTTTGGCAGATGTATGGCCTGGACTTGCCCGATGAAGTGTTACGCAAACTCTACTATAAGAATGCGTTGAAACTGATCCCTGGCTTGGATGCTTCGGCGTTCCCGCGTGGGTAGATGGCAATGAAAGCAATCCTTTGTTTTGCGATGGCGGTTGCGATGCTAACGGCACAATCTCCGCTGCCGACGGTTTTTATTGCGGGCGATTCCACCGCCAGCAATATGGAGCATCGTGGTTGGGGCGATTCCCTTGGCGCATACTTCGACGCGACTAAAGTGAAGATAGAAAACCGGGCTCGGGCTGGGCGTAGTAGTCGGACGTTTCTCACCGAAGGTTTGTGGGACAAGTTGACGGCGGACTTGCGGCCTGGTGACATTGTGCTGCTGCAATTTGGCCACAATGACGGAGGTCCGCTGGATACGGGTCGTGCCCGTGGTTCCCTGCCTGGCTTGGGCGAAGAGATCAAAGAAGTGACCTTGTCCAACGGGACCAAAGAAGTGGTCCATACCTATGGCTGGTACATGCGAAAGTTCATCGCTGATGCTAAAGCGAAGGGTGCTAAGCCGATGGTGCTTTCCCTTACAGTGAGAAATATTTGGAAGGACGGCAAGGTGGAACGGGGCTCGGGTAATTTCAGCAAATGGGCACAGGAAATGGCCAAAGGCGATGTGCCGTTTATCGACGTCACGAACATTGTTGCTGACCAGTATCAAAAACTGGGCGAGGAAAAAGTGAAGCCGCTATTTTCTACCGATCATACGCATACCAGTCCTGAAGGTGCGGACTTAAATGCGGCCGGAGTGGTGGCTGGTTGGAAGGCATTGTCTGGAAGCGTTCCGTCAGGTTGGCTCTCGGCCAAGGGTTCTTCCATTGCGTCTTACAGAGTTCCCATTGTGCTGCCAGAACCTGCCAATGCGCACTTGCCTTCGTTAACCTTGATCGGAGATTCCACGGTTCGCAACGGTAGAGGCGATGGCGGCGGAGGTCAATGGGGTTGGGGTGAACCGCTGGTTAAACTGTTCGATACGTCGAAAATAAATGTCGTGAATCGGGCTGTGGGCGGGCTGAGTAGCCGAACTTACATGACGGGCGGACAGTGGGAAAAAGCGCTGGCGCTATTGAAGCCCGGCGACGTGGTATTGATGCAGTTTGGTCACAATGATTCTGGACCGTTGGACGATAAAGCCCGTGCTCGAGGAACTCTTCCAGGGGTTGGCGATGAAACGAAGGAGATCGAAAATCCCATTACGGGCAAGCCGGAAGTGGTGCACACCTATGGTTGGTATCTGCGGCAGTTTGTTGCAGGTGTGCGGGCCAAGGGTGGTGTGCCGATGATCTGCACGTTGGTTCCAAGGAAGATTTGGAAAGACGGGAAGATTGTGCGTGCCGATTCCAGTTATGCCAAGTGGGCCAGGGAAGTGGCGATTGCGGAAAAGACTCCTCTGATCGATTTGAACGAACGGATCGCACAGAAATACGATGCCTTAGGTGAGGCCAAGGTTGAAGCGCTGTTCGCCGATGAGCATACGCATACCAGTCTGGCTGGTGCAGAGTTGAATGCTGCAGTTGTGGTGGAAGCTTTAAACGGATTGAATTTGAACCCACTGAAGAGCGCACTAAAGGTACAATAGAAAGGAAGGGCGCGTAGCTCAGTTGGTTAGAGCACCTCGTTTACACCGAGGGGGTCCGCGGTTCGAACCCGTGCGCGCCCACCATATTAAGCGATTGGTACTATTTTTGATCGTCGAAGTTTTTGATCTCTAGTAACAAGTGGGATTCGATGAACAACACTTGTGGCGGCGATCAGTTCATCTGCCGCATCGCTCTCAAAATCCATCTGAATCGCTTGAAGGCAAACGGCCCAGTCCAGCGGCCAGATTCTTATTTTCGATAGAGCTCTTCCGAAATCGACCGAATGAATATCCAACTGGATCTTGTTGTGTTGCTTTAGCTTTGAGATCTCCCAAAGCACAATGGCGGAGATGCTCCAAGAATCTTCCGTAAGCAACTTGTTCTCGTTAGCCGTGAGCTTTCCTTCAAGCGCATGAATTAGGATATGGGTATCAAGATTCAGCATCCCACTTGACCCCAGTTGAATGGATTGGACCATTCACGCGGATTTTGCCTTTCATAGAACCGATCAAATCCTTGCAATCCGCATTCACAGGAATAAGGCGAGCCACAGGTTTGCCGTGTTTGGTGATCACCAAACCATCAGAATCCAAATGGTCCAAGATAGACAAGCATTGTTCTTTAAACTTGGAAGCGTTCATTTGAAGTGCCATGATTAACTTTAGCACATGGACAGATTTATTGACTGGTCATTCATTGTGACCATATTGCGTTAAAGGGTAGTAAGTGCAAACTCCTTCAGGTAGTCCCGAATCTGATCGCGAACTTTACGAAAACTTGCCAGCCGTTCTGCTTCCGACCCGACAACGGCAGCCGGATCATCAAAGCTGTGATGAATCCGGTTGCTATGGCCAGGATAGATCGGGCAACTTTCGTTGGCGTTATCGCAGACGGTGATTACATAGTCGAAACTTTGATCCCGAAATTCGTCCACTACTTTTGACCGATGGGTGGTGATGTCAATTCCAATTTCAGCCATCACCGAAATCGCTTCAGGACGCACGTGCGATGCTCTGGTTCCGGCAGACTCTACTTCAAACTGATCGCCGTGGTCATGACGGAGCAGCCCCTCCGCCATTTGACTGCGTGCGGAATTCGCCGTACACAAAATCAATACTGTCTTTTTTGCCATGAATATCTCTCTATTCTAAATCGGCAGCAGGGATGGGAAACCAGTGCCGAGTTCGATTGCAGGCTGCGCAGACCGTTAACATTACGGGAACTTCCACCAGGACTCCCACCACGGTTGCCAACGCCGCGCCGGAGTCTGGTCCAAATAATGCAATGGCAGTAGCGACTGCTAACTCAAAAAAGTTAGATGCCCCGATCAGCGCTCCCGGCGCGGCAACTGCATATTCTACCTTCAACAATTTCATCAGCCAATAGGTTAACGAGGCGTTAAAATAGACTTGCAACGTGATGGGAATGGCAATCAGCACCACGTGCGAGAAGCGGGTTGTTATGTTTTCTGCCTGGAACGCGAATATCAGAACCAACGTGACCAATAAGGCTGCAATTGTAATGGGTGCAAACCTTGGCAGCAGCGTTCCTTCAAACCACTCCTTTCCCCGTGAACTCATCAGCCAAATACGCAACAAAGTGCCGATTACTAGCGGAACTACGATAAAAACCAGCACCGAATAGAGCAGCACTTGAAACGGGACATGAAGCGAGGAAGCTCCCGTCACCAAAAGTTGCACGATTGGCACAAAAAGAATCAGCATGACAAGGTCGTTTACGGAAACCTGAACCAAGGTGTAGGCAGGGTCTCCGTCGGTGAGGTGACTCCATACAAAAACCATTGCTGTGCAAGGTGCCGCAGCCAAGATGATACATCCAGCAATGTATTGATCGGCTTCGGCTGAAGAGATGAAAGCTGAAAACACCATCCGAAAAAAGATCCAGGCTAAAAGCGCCATTGAGAATGGCTTCACCAACCAGTTCACGATGAGCGTGATGATAAGTCCGGTAGGCTTCTTGCCAACATTTTTCACTGCGGAGAAATCTACTTTCATCATCATCGGAGTAATCATCAACCAGATGAGAACCGCGATAGGAGCGTTAATCTGACTTCCTTGGCCGAACTCTATACCCCGAATCCATTGCACTGCGGAGGGAAGTGTCTTGCCGCCTACTACACCCAAGACCATGCAAAACGCCACCCACAGTGTCAAATATCGCTCAAAGAAGCCAAGTCGTTTTTCCTCATTGTTATGCTTCATGAGCAACAGCTTGGACCACAGCAGGAAGCGCCGGAAACAGGCTTAGTGGCGCGGATAAAGGCGCTCATAAACTTGCCTTCCACTTGTGGGGCAATGGCATCCACGTCAATTCCTTCGGTGGTGAGAAACGTTCTGGCATCTTCAATGCTGTAGATGCGGGTGGGCTCAATGTCGATGTTTTCAAAGCCTGCTTTGGCTAGCTTCGATACATAATCGGAATCTTTCAGAGCACCTGCAATGCAGCCAACCCACAGCAGGATGTGCTTTCTGAGTGCATCGGGCACATTGCCACGAACTACCACGTCGGAAACAGCGAAGCGGCCACCGGGCTTCAACACGCGGAAAGCCTCGCGCAAAACGCTATCTTTGTCTGCTGAAAGATTAATCACACAGTTGGAGATAATGACGTCAACAGAGTTGTCAGGCAGCGGGATCTTTTCAATTTCGCCTTTCAGAAATTCCACATTCTGCACGCCAGCCTTCTGCTGGTTTGACCGGGCAAGGGTCAGCATGTCATCGGTCATGTCCAGTCCGTAAGCTTTGCCGGTTGGTCCAACACGGCGGGCGGAAAGCAGAACGTCAATGCCACCACCGCTACCTAAGTCCAGAACAGTTTCTCCGGGATTGAGGGCCGCTAAAGCGGTTGGATTTCCGCAGCCCAGTGAGGCCAGCACTGCTTCCTGGGGAAGTCCGCTTTTCTGCGCTTCGTCGTAAAGATCGCTGGTGATGGGGTCAACATCAATGCCGCAGGCAGAGGCACCGCAGCATCCGTTCGCTTCCCCAGCGTTGACCCGCCGCGCGGCTGCTCCATATTTTTCCTGGACAATTTCTTTAACACTTTGTGTGGTCATAGATTTTCCTTTTTTATTTGCAGCAGACAATGCGCTGCGGTTCAATGGCTTTATTGCGGGTGCAGCATTCGGCATAAAGGAATCCCAGCAGTTCTTCAAGAGCTTCAGAATTAGCCGAATACCAAAGGAACGTCCCTTCGCGGCGGACGGTGACAAGCTGTTCGTTCTTTAATTTTTCCAAATGATGAGACAGAGTGGAGCTGGGAATTTCCAGTTCAGTGCCGATATCGCCAACAACCAGGCCTTCGGGATGAGCCGAAAGAAGTAGTTGCATAATTCGCAGGCGTGGTTCTGTACCCATTGCCGATAGTCGATCGGCTAGGCGGATGATCTGTGCGGGATCTTGAGCTTTCTTAGGGGCGGCCATTTCTATATTTCTATAGTAATCGAAATATAGAGGAAGTCAAGAGCCTTTCGAAATGCAAAGGAGCCCGCCAAGTGGCAGGCCCCCAATTCACTGGCAATGCCAGTTGGTCTTAGTTTTCTCCGTTGATGGCAATCGCGGCAGCTTCCGCCCTGGGAGTAGCGGTGGTTGCGGCGGTGGCGCTGGCCCAAGGGGAAGTATCGCCCCAGACTACGCTGCTCCCCGCCATGGTGGTGTCACCCCAGACCACATTGTCACCCCATACTACGCTGGTGCCTGAAAGGACGGTGGCCCCCCAAACAACATTGGTTGCGAATATTGAACTTTCACCCCACACAACGTTGGCTGCACCTGTGGAATTGAGGTTCAGGGTGGTTGTTTTCAGCAATTTATTGAAGGTTACCGATGGTGACGCTGCCGAGCCCACCGATTTCGCCGTGCTGAAAAAGGCCGCATTGATATCAATCATCCCAGCGCCGACGGTGAACATATCATGCGTTGTCTTATAAGTAACTCTCGTTACAGGATCGACTGTTGTGGTGTTCGCTGGAAAGCCACGCCATGCGGTTTTCATCAGTCTGGCCTTAATCTGGTCTGGAGTCAAAGTGGGGTCTCTGGACAACAGCAATCCAACACAGCCTGCCACAACTGGAGCAGCCATGCTGGTCCCGGAGAGCTTGAAAAAGTATGGGGAAGGCGTTGTTGAACCAATACTAAAATAGTCAATTGGTGCCAAACGATTCGTCAGGTAGCTGGTTACAAGACTCGAGTGAGGGGCCTGATAGGAAACCACACGATTGCCGGGAGCAACCAAGTCCGGTTTCACTATATGGTCAATCGCGGTTGGACCTTTTGAACTATAAGTGGTCATCACGTCGTCGGCGCGATCGTAGTTTTCCTTGTCATTCACCGCACCAACTGTTATTACATATGGATCGTTAGCGGGTGATGCGATGGTGCCGTAACCCTGCGTGCCCACCGCGTTATTTCGACCTTCGTTCCCCGCCGCCACCACCACCACAATCCCCGCTTTCCAGGCGCGTTCCACAGCTTGACACAACGGATCGGTCTTATAAGATTGAACCACTGGACGCCCCAGAGAAAGGTTAAGGATCCGAATATTGTAAGTGGCTTTCAAAGCGATGGCCCGATCCACAGCGGCGATCACTGCGGAATCAGTCCCCTTGCCCGCAAAATCAAGAACCTTAAGATTGATGATGGAAAGGTCCGGAGCCATCCCCCAAAACCACCTCACCTGCAAAGGGGTCGATGTAACTGCATCCGCACCAGCGGCTATGCCTGCAACGTGGGTGCCATGCCCGTACCCGTCAGAAGTTCCAGTATCGCCAGTAACAAAGCTTTGACTATAGACAATTCTTGAGGTAGTTGTTTGCCAAGCCATGAAGTTAGGATGAACAGGAATTTCAATTCCACTGTCAATAATGGCAATGCCAATGCCGCCTCCTTTGTCCATCAAATGAGAGTCCAAGTAATCGTGCACTGGACCTAAGCCCACCGAATACGAAACGTGATCCAAATTGCCCGTCACCTCGCGATCCGGATTGATGGAAAGCACATTCGGATCGTTTTCAAGGGCAATCAATCCATCAGCGGTTACGTCATAGGTAGCTGCGTGAATATGCTCAAACGTCTGTTTCACGCGCCCCTGACGGCCAATGGCCCGGGCATGCTGTCTTGCTGTGGGCTTGCTTGCGTACTGCACTATCACCGTCACCGTTTCATCGCCCGATGGCGCGGTAAGGTCTACGGCCCGCTTGCTATCGGCTGCCGACAAATTCAACGAACTGATCAAAAGCACGGTGGAACAAAATGCGTTACGGAAAGACATGATGCAACTACCAGTGCACGTGTCATTCCAAATCGAATAAAAATAAAAGTACTGCAAAAACAACAACTTGCCAAAACAGGACAAATTGGTTTGCGCCAGTTTGTCCGATGCTTAGGACTTTTTGTCTGCGTACTCGAAGCCTGAAAGTAGGTCAAAGGTACTAAAGAATTGCGATCACCTCATGAACTTCAACTCGCGGAACCTCCACTCGAATTCCACCAGGGATCTTACTCCAAACAGCCGCAGTGTTGGCAGTCAGCAACCTTACTTGCTTCGGTTCCACTCCACTCAACAGCGCCACATCCACAACCAACGGACCCACCGGAAACACCTCCCGAATGGGACCCTTCATCATCATCGGATTGGTGAGGTTCACCAAATGAACTGTGCAGGAATCCTGCTGCTTCCAATACGCCACATCCAATACGCCCGCACCTTGAATGCGCAGCGGATTGGCCTTTGGCGCGGCCCAGGCCATGGCATTGCGCAACAACACCAAGTGATCGGTACTCAATACTTCCCAGAAAGTGCGGTCAATATCCATGGGGAAATAAACTACACGCCCCTTGCCATGATCCTTCAAAAACACTGCCGGAATATTGGTATGCGGGGTGGTGGTGAACACGCGCTCCATGGGGAGATCAGGGTAGGAAGGCACCAGTGTCAGCAGCGGTTTCGTGCTTTGATCCAAAGCTTTTGCATGAACGCGTCGCACCCCATTAATTACGCGTGGAGTTCCCTCCAACCCAACACGCAACGGATTCGGCGTAACGCCATGCTCCAAGTTGATGTAGGAATTCTGCATGCGTTCGTCCACCTTCCCTTCAAAGGTGCAGCCAAACAAATTGCTGAGGCCAAAGTCGCTGCGACGCTTGCCCCATTCGTCGTAGAGTGAAGTTTCATAAGTGGCAACAATGCTGCCGCCGCGAGCCACATACTCTTCCAACTGCTTACATTGCGTATCGGACAACGCGGCGATGTTCGGTAGTATCAGCAACTCAAACTGATTCAGATGAGCAGCGTCAAGCAGCCCATCGTGCACCATTTCAAAAGGAATGCGGCTTTCAATCAACGCCTGATAGAAACCAAGTTGTGGATCCTCTACTTTTTCCCGAGCCTTTTCACCGCCATAATAGTGCGCTGTTTGCTGCGAATAAACAATAGCTACTTTCGCCAGATTCTGTTCATTACGCAGAAACTTTTCGTTCTTCCAATGCCAATCAAAAATATTCCCCACCACTGGCATCCATCGCTCATCCATTGGCTTGGCATTGAACTTTGTAAACCAGGGACGCAGCCCGTGGGCAATGCCATCGTGAGCCCACAATCGAATTTCAGCATCGGACTGCACCGAATCTTTCCAGCGGTAGGGTTCTTCCACGCCCACGCTGAAGATGCCGCCAATGGGCTTGCGACCCATGGTGGACCGATATTCTTTGCCGTTCTTACCATTGCCCCAGGGAGGCATGGTTCCACGACGCGCCTGCTTATCAGCGAACAGTGTTTGGGAAAGCTCTCCCACCGTTTTCATATCCAGTTCAGACAGCGCTCCACCACCAGAATTGGCAATGAATGTTGCGTCTGGATTTACAGCGCGAATGGTTTGATCCCACAGCCGCCACAATTCGAATAATCGCTTCTGGTTCCAATCAATGTATTTGCGTCGTGCAGCGTTGGCCGGGTCCAGGGTGGTGGGCAGTTCCAAGCCGCTGAAGGTCTTAAACAATTTTTGACAGCTTTCGCAATAGCATTGCCCACTGCCGTGCCAGCGGTTAGAAAACACGCCATCCACTTTATACATGGTGACAATTTCACGAGTCACCTGGGTCATGAAATCGAAATTGTAAGGACCCAACGCGCAGGTCACATAAAGATCTGGGGCCGCCCAGTGCCTCCGCGGCTTACCGTCAGCAGTGCGCGCCACCCATTCCGGATGCGCGCGAAATGCTTCTTCAGTGCAGGCGTGCGGATCTGTGCGGGCTACTACGTTCATGCCTAAATTGCGACAACCAGCGGTGAACTCACCAAAGGCATCGCGATTCCCAAGGTACTTGCTGCGGTAGTGCAGCGGGATTTTGGTTGGGTAGAAGGCTACGCAACCACCGGCACTCAGGCAGGCAGCATCGGCATGAATCTTCTTGAAATAGGCCAGCCACATGGCCAGATCGTAGTTGCCGGGGTCGTCTTCAGTAAAAGCAACTTGAGCCCAGCGCATGGGCTTATCGAACCAGCCTGCCGACTTGTTGGGCGCTGTTTGGGCCAATGCTACTGCGGGAATGGTGGCTAATAATTCGCGTCTAGTCATGGATTAAAATACCAACTTTAAGCCGAATTGCAACTGGCGTCCCGTTGCCGAGGAACTTGTGAGTTTGCCGAAATTGGTGTTCCCAATGGTTAGCGCAGTGCTGTTTGCGCTTGGCAGGAAGAAAGAAGGTGTGTTGGAAAGGTTGAACGCTTCAGCACGCATTTGCAGATTCAGCCGTTCCAGCAGATGGAAGTTTTTGAACAAAGAAAAATCCAAGTTGGTGGCGCGCGGCCCACGACCGATTCTGCGTTGCGCTGTGCCGAACCGTGTCAGGGGCACTCCAGTGGCGCTGGTCACAGTTCCAGGAATTGTGAAGGCCGCAGGATTAAACCACTGATCCACGCCCGGATTGGTGGCATAGATAGATTGTCCAAGCACAGTATCGGGCACATTGATTGTGGCGAACAACTGATTCGCCGCTGGAATGCGCGATGTCCGAATGTCGGTCACAAACCCGCTGCGCCGCGTGAAGATCCCGTTGATCTGCCAGCCACCGAACATATAGTTCAACGGACCTTTGCCAGCGAGCAATCGCTTGCCCTGTCCGAACGGTAATTCATAACCGAAGCTGGAAACAAACACATGCGGGACATCCAGCGATCCTACCGATTTTTCATTCTTCATGTTCCAGGAATCCACTGGAAACGTAGTGCCGCCGTTTTGTGCAAATGCACTGGAACCACCTGTTCCATTGATCTCCAGGTTCTTAGACCATGTATAGTTTGCCAGCAGATTCAGCCCGTTACTCAAACGTTTTTCCAGCCTCACCAAGAGTGAGTTATAGCTTGACCGGCCAGTGGCAGAATCTAATCCGACGGCGTTGTTGATGTTGGGAAACTTTCGATTGAACTGTTGGTTAAGACCCCTTAGTGCGGCGTCCCACGGCATTTGATTCAGGTTCAAGCGGCTCACCAAGTGCCGTCCCATCAATCCTGTATAAGCAAGTTCCAGCACAGTATTCCGGCGCAATTCATATTGCAGGCTCATATTGAACTGGTAAGTAAATGGGTTGACGCTATTTTCAAAATCCGCAGTTCGGACCAGTGTGGCCGATGGTCGCGTTGCGGTGAAACTTAACAACGTAGGATCGGTAGGCAGGGCGACAAGAGGCGTAGTGATGTTTACGGGCGGGGTCAATGTTCCGGTTGCACTTACCGATGGGAATACCAAGTTGGGCGTATTGGGCACGTTACCGCCGAACTGAGTCACTTCCTGATTCATTTCGCGCCTGGAATAAAAAAGCCCTCCGCCGGTGCGCATCGTCAACTTCGGAGTGATGGTGTAAGCCAGCCCAAAGCGTGGGGCAAAATTGTTGTGGTCACCATTGACGATGGCTCGGGTGAAGCCATCTTTGCCGGGCAAGGCCATCCGCCCCGTGCGTATATTAAAAAGGCCACCGCGGTTGCGAGCATCAATGGGTTGCGTGTACAACTCGTAGCGCATTCCAAAATTCAGGGTCAACGCTTGCGACACCTTCCAATCATCTTGAAAGTAGCTGCCCACATAGGTATCGCGCTGTCGTGACCAATCCAGCAATTGTGTCCCCTGCGTGCCGGAAGGATAGCCGAACAGGAAATCGGCAAGGGGTGCGCCTGAACCTGGAGCGTCGCTTGAGGAGCTGTAAATGGATCCGAAAATATACTGCCCGCCTCCACGAATCACATCATAAAGATATCTGCGGGCATCCATGCCAACCTTAAACGCATGCTTACCTTTCATGATGGAAAGGTTGTCGGAAAGTTGGTAGGTGTTTTCAATATTGACATTCGGATCACCACCGCCCAGGCCTGTAAACTGGCTTTGCGTATTGATGGCACCAGAGAAGTTGAATGCAATGCTGGGGAAACTTTGCAAGGGAAAAGGAAACAGCGCAATGTTATTCTTCTTGGCAAAATCCACACCAAGCGGCCCGAATCCGGCAAAACTTCCGTTCTGCCGCGTGTAGCCGGCGCGAGCTTCATTCACAATGTTGGGTGAAAAAATGTGAGTGTGGTTGAGCACGGAATTAATGGCGTTGCGGATGTTCTCTCCGCCGCCGCCAAGAAAGCCATCAAAGTTACCGGGATTCGGATCGGTGGCCATACTCCGTGAGAATCGTCCAAAGATGCTATCTTTATTCCCCAGGCGTTGGTCCAATTTAATATCGTACTGATCGTTTGAAAATGGATTGGAAGCAATGCGGATAAAGTTTCGCGAATCCGCCCCTGCCGCACCGAAATTGGTTTTCGGCAACTCCGCAAGTACCGCTGCAGTTCCAGGATTGATCAACGTTGCAGGCAGTGTGTTGTTGGGTAATGGGGTGGAGATCACTTGGCCGGTGGGTCCGATTCGGCGCGCCCGCGGATCGTAAATAATGGGCTTATAGCGCGAGAAATTCCCCACCCGATAATCATCCGGTGGAATATCCAGAATATTTGAACTGGCTGTTGTATGACGGCGGAGGCCTTCATAGTCTACAAAGAAAAAGGTGCGGTTCTTGCCGCTGTACACTTTGGGGATTGTCACTGGGCCGCTAGCCGTAAACCCGTATTGATTTTGTTTGAAGGGCTGTCTGGGAACTTTTCCCGCATTGGAGAAAAAGTTATTTGCATCTAATTTTTCGTTACGAAGAAAGTCCCACGCGCTGCCATGGAAATCGTTCCCACCGCTCTTCACTGTTGCCGAAATAATAGCCCCTGCCGACCTCCCAAATTCCGCGCTGTAGTTGTTGGTCTTCACTTTGAATTCCTGCACGGCGTCCACACTGGGCGTGTAGTTAATGCCGTTTCGACCAATGGCATTGGAGTTCACAGAGGTATTGTTATCGATGCCATCCAGCATCACATCGTTGGTCGAAAAGCGCCCACCACCGGCGACAAACGGCAGGTTGGTGCCCATGCCGCTCATCGGAATCGTGTTGCCAGCCAGCAGTCCAAGGGCAAATGCATTCCGACCGTTCAACGGTAACTCTACAATCTTTTTGTTTTCGATCACCTGACCCAGGGACGAAGTGACGCTGTCCAGCAGTGGTGTGGAAGCATCCACTTGAATGGATTCGCTCATCGCCCCCAATTCTAAAGCCACGGGGATGCTTACTGTTTGATCGACTCGAATAGTGAGTGGGGAAATGATTTTGGTCTTGAATCCTGTGGCACTCACCGTAAGGGAATAGTCGCCAACCCGCAGGAAGGGCGAACTGAAATCACCACGGTCGCCGCTGGTCAGATTTCTAATTTCACCAGTAGCCGCGTGGCGTAAAAGGATTTTTGCACCAACTACGACAGCCCCCGCTGGATCGATGGTAGTGCCGGAAATGGTTCCAGAAGATACCTGCGCAGTAACGCGCGAAACCGCTGCAAACAGAATGAAAACACGAAGGACAGAGGACATAGTGGACTCCCTTTTGCTTAGCATCAATATCACAGTCACGCTGGGTAACGCAAACATCGGCAAAGTTGTTGTGAAGGCTTGCAACTTGATATGCTCAGGCACTCATGCAGGCAGCATTCCATTTGATCCGACCCATTGTCTTAACCAGTTTCGTTTTCGCCGGACTACTTCATGCCGACCAAAAAGTTTCCGCCATCATTTACGATGCCACAGTTCCTCAGCTTACTTTCGCTGCAAATGAAATTACAGCAGCAGCATCGGCATCTATACCGCAGTTTGGGATAAAGGATCTGGCTTTGGCCAAGTGCACTCCCTGCGTAGTTTTCACCACGACATCAGCCATCGGCGCGCCTCAATCGTATTCCTTACGGCGCACCAACCAAACCGGTCGCGATGTGATCACAGTGGCTGCTCCAGATTCGAACGGGGCCATGTATGGCGGTTTAGATATTGCCGAAGCCATCCGCTTAGGAAGTCTTCAAAACGTTGTTGATTCCGTGCACACGCCGCACATCGCCAACCGCGGAATCAAGTTCAACATTCCCTTAGATGTCCGTACCCCTAGCTATTCTGACAATGCCGATGCGGCACAAGCCAACATACCGGAAATGTGGTCCATTGAGTTTTGGCGGGATTTCATTGATGAAATGGCTCGCTATCGTTACAACACGCTCTCCCTATGGAACCTGCATCCGTTTCCTTCTATGGTGAAAGTGCCTGAGTTTCCTGATGTCGCATTGCAGGACGTACAACGCACCAGAGTGAAGATGGATGAGACTTACTCCCACAATGGAACGGACATGGTGCGTCCTGTGCTGCTCACCGATGTGGAAACAGTTCGGACAATGTCCATTGAAGACAAGATTCGTTTTTGGCGTGATGTAATGCAATACGCCAAGGATCGGGGTGTTTCCACTTACGTCATCACCTGGAATATTTTCACCTTCGGAACTGACGGGAAATATGGCATTACTCCAGAGCAGGATAATTTGAAAACCATCGCCTACTTCCGCGCCAGTGTTCGCGAACTTGTGTTGACATATCCGCTCCTGGCTGGCATTGGAGTTACTGCTGGCGAGGAGATGAAGAATCGAAACGACGAGTTTTCCAAAGAAAAATGGTTATGGAAAACATATGGAGAAGGTGTTCGCGATGCGTTGAAGCTGCAGCCAGGACGCAAGGTTGACTTCATTCACCGCTATCACCAAACCGCCCAAGGAGAGATTTTCCGTGAGTTCAAGGATTACCCCGGAAGCTTTGATCTCAGTTTCAAATACTCCATTGCGCATATGTATTCCATTCCGAATCCGCCATATATTCAAGCTGTTTTGCCGGAACTACCGCCAGGCCATCGGACGTGGCTTACGTTACGCAATGACGATATTTACAGTTTCCGATGGGGCAATCCTCAATACGCTCGTGAGTATATTCAGAACATCCCGTCTGCTGACAAGATTGCCGGATTCTATATGGGTCCCGATGGATTTACATGGGGTCGTGACTTTCTTACTAAGTCGACTAGCAGGCCCAGGCAGTTAGTCATTACCAAGCAATGGTATTCGTTTTTACTGTGGGGGCGGCTGAGCTACGAACCTGGGTTGACTGATGCTCACTTTCAATCGATCCTTGCAGCAAGGTTCCCGACAGCAAATGCGGCGAAGCTCTACCAGGCTTGGGCCCACTCCTCGCAAGTGTTCCCTTTGATAACAAGATTCTTTTGGGGCGACATTGACCTGCGCTGGTTTCCTGAGGCATGCCTGAGCCATCCCCGGTATCGTGGCTACTATACCGTCCGCGATTTCATGGAAGGATCCAGTATGCCCGGAAGCAACGTAATGTCCATTCTTCCTTGGCGTAAGGCGAAGCTGTCGAATGAAAAGATGCAGCAGACCACTCCCATTGAAATCGCTGAAGCGTTGGAGAAGTATTCCGCTCAAGCCTTGGCTGCGTTGGCATCGCTAAGGGCAACCGGGTCCACCGATGAGGAGCTGAAGTCCACTCTGGGCGATATTGAAGCTATGTCGCTGTTGGCACATTATTATTCACTGAAAATCCGTGCAGCTGCATCGTTGGCAATGTATGATCGAACTTCAAACGTAGCTGAAAAGGTCAACGCGGTTGACTTACTAACAGAATCCATAGTTACTTGGCGTAAGTACGCCACTGTTTACACCGGACAATACACCACGCCGCATCTTTACAATCGAGTGGGGCTTGTGGATATGCAGGGTCTCACAGCTCGAGCCCAGGACGATGTGCGGATCGCGCAGAACTGGCTGCCTGGCAGCATGCCGCAAGATACGCCACGTGTTGGCCGTGACGATCAGCCATTTGCAAAATAGGGTTAGCGCGGTGAAAGGTTGCAACATTTACAGTCGGTTTCCAGAGAGCATTTGGACGGCTCAGATAACTCGGCAAATCGTGGTGCCCAAATTCCATCAACTGCGCTCCTTCCACAACTAGAGGAAATGTGATCATTGCAAATTGCACAATGCGGTAAAATGCATCGTGATGATGCTTCGCTTTCCTTTCGCCATTTCTTTTCTATTGCCCG
>JANMWO010000012.1:0-3333 GCA_031394025.1 Acidobacteriota bacterium | reverse complement strand
GCCGACCCCGCGCCTACTTCAAAGCCTCTCCCTGGGAACTGGATGATGCTGAGGAAGAGGGTGTAGAGATCCTCATCAACCACGCTCCCAAACGGTTCGTAGTTGAAAACGGCAAGCTGATAGGCATGGAGTTCGAACGATTGGAATGGGATGCCGAGGCTAAGAAATCCACTGTCATCGACACTATTTTCTTACCCGCTGATGATGTGATTCTGGCTATTGGTCAGGACAACGCCTTCCCTTGGATTGAACGCGACCTGGGCATTGAATTCGATAAGTGGGATATGCCTGTGGTGAATAAAGTCACCTATGAATCGTCAAGGCCAGGAATCTTTTTTGGCGGCGATGCGGCATGGGGTCCCAAGAATATTATCTGGGCTGTGGAACACGGGCATCAGGCTGCTATTTCTATTCACAATCATTGCGAAGGTATTGCCACTAGTGAGCGCTTACCTGTTGGCATGAAGCTGATTCCGCAAAAAATGGGCATCAGCGAATGGAGCTATCACAACGATTTCAATCCATCTTCGCGCCAAAAGATGACCCATGTGGATCTGGTGAATCGCTTCAAACAACTGAATGTTGAAGTAGAAATCGGCTATTCCGCAGAGCAAACAGCGCGCGAAGTACAGCGTTGTTTGAATTGCGATATTGAAACTGTTTTCACGGCTAAACGCTGCATTGAATGCGACGCCTGCATTGATATTTGTCCAGTGCTTTGCCTGACCATTGCCCGTGATGGTGACGAAGTAGATTTGCGCGGACGTCTGTCGGCACCTGCTGCGAACGTGGAGCAATCGTTATATGCATCGGAACCATTGCCGCAAACGAAGCGGCTCATGTTGAAGGACGAAGATGTCTGCGTCCATTGCGGCCTGTGTGCCGAACGCTGTCCCACCGCTGCCTGGGACATGCTGAAGATTGATTTGTCTATTCCCCAAGTAGGAACAATATGCCTCCAACCGTCGAACCCAGAACCAGTACACGCGTAAACGATTTCGCCGTGAAGTTGGCCAATGTGAATGGAACCGGATCGGCTTCGGCAAACGGGTTGCTGATGCAGGCCATGTTCCGCATGGGAGTTCCGGTTACTGGCAAAAACCTATTTCCATCCAACATTCAAGGGCTGCCCACCTGGTATGAAATTCGCGTCAGCAAAGATGGCTACAACGCCCGCGCCTTGGATTACGATTTGATGGTGGCGATGAATTCGCAGACCTATGCCCGTGATGTGAAGGAAGTGCGCACTGGCGGGTACTTGCTGTTTGATTCCAGTTGGCCGCTTGATCCCGATCTGAATCGCGACGATATTCACTTCATCGGCATTCCCCTGGCTGAAATGTGCAACATCCATTTCAACGATCCTCGCGAACGTATTCTGATGAAAAACGTTGCTTACGCCGGGGCATTGTGCGCATTGATCAAAGTGGATATGAAAGTGGTGGAAGACCTGTTGATGGAAAAGTATTCCGGCAAAGAAAAGATGCGTGTTTCCAATCAAACTGCATTGAAACTCGGCTATGACTACGCCACCAAACATTTTGATTGCCCGCTGCCATTCCATCTGGATCAGATGAACGCCAATGCTGACAAAATTCTGATTGACGGCAATACGGCGCTGGCGCTGGGCTGCGTATTTGCAGGCGCTACCGTTGCTGCCTGGTATCCAATTACTCCGTCCACTTCAGTAATGGATGCTTTCAAAGGCTTCTGCGAGCAGTTCCGGAAAGATCCTGAAACCAAGCGCAACAACTATTGCATCCTTCAAGCTGAGGATGAGTTGGCCGCCATTGGCATGGTGATTGGCGCATCCTGGAACGGTGCGCGGGCCTTTACCTCTACATCCGGCCCGGGCATTTCGTTGATGAATGAGTTGTTAGGCTTGGCTTACTATGCTGAAATTCCTGCCGTTATAATTGACGTCCAGCGCGTGGGTCCATCAACCGGGATGCCCACCAGAACGCAGCAGGGCGACTTGATGATTTGCGCTTATGCATCGCACGGCGATACCAAACATATCCTACTGTTCCCGGCCAATCCTCATGAGTGTTTTGACTTTGCGGCGAAGGCCTTTGATTTGGCCGAGTACTTTCAGACACCGGTGATGATCCTCAGTGATCTGGATATCGGCATGAATGATTGGGTTGTGCCTCGTTTGAATTGGGACGATAGCTACCAACCCAACCGTGGGCGGGTGTTGACCAAAGAACAAATTGAAGAATTGCCAAAGTTTCAACGCTACTTCAATCACGATGAAAATTTCGTTGCAGCTCGCACACTACCAGGCGTCCATTCCAAGGGCTCGTACTTTGTGCGAGGCTCAGGCCATAACAAATTTGGCGGGTACACGGAAATTCCAGATGAGTATCAGGAAGTGGTAGATCGTCTGTTGCTGAAGCATAAGGCGTCGGCCAAGTTTGTTCCTGAACCGATCATCCAAAAGCGCGCCGGGGCGAAGTTCGGAGTGATGACACTTGGCGGTTGTGATGGCGCAGTGCGTGAGGCGCTGGATCTGTTAGAGGATCGCGGTATGCCAGCGGATTACATGCGCGTTCGTGGATTTCCGTTCAGCGATGAAGTTGTGCAGTTTTTAGAAGATCATCCTTATACGTTTGTTGTGGAACAAAATCGCGATGCGCAATTGCGCTCCCTGCTGATGATGGAAACGCCAGTGGCCAAAGACAAGTTGCGATCCGTGCTTGTTTACGGTGGATTTCCATTGAGCGCACGCCACGTAATTGAAGGGATTTTGAGCCAATTGACTTAGGCCAGGAAAAAGAATCACATGCCATCCATTGCAAAACCAATTGCCCAACATCCCAGCTTGAAGAAGAATAATCTTGGATTGACCGTCCGGGATTATGAAGGATCCATGTCCACGTTGTGCGCCGGTTGCGGTCACGATTCCATTACTGCGGCCATTGTGCGCACGTTCTGGGAACTATCGACACCTCCGCATATGATCGCCAAGATGAGCGGCATTGGTTGTTCGTCAAAGACTCCAACCTATTTCGTTAGTGGGGCTCACGGGTTCAACTCCGCGCATGGTCGCATGCCAGCTATTGTTACTGGTGCGAATGCTGCTAATCGTGAACTCATTTATATTGGCGTTTCCGGCGATGGTGATTCGCTATCTATCGGCCTGGGCCACTTAAGCCACGCCATTCGTCGTAATGTCCGCATGGTTTACGTCATCGAAAACAATGGTGTGTATGGTTTGACCAAAGGACAGTTTTCGGCATCTGCTGATATTGGGTCGAAGAGCAAGCGCGGTGAGGCGAATCGTATGTCACCCATTGATCCGGTGATGTTAGCGTTAAGCCTGGGCGCAAC
>JANMWO010000008.1:0-7861 GCA_031394025.1 Acidobacteriota bacterium | reverse complement strand
AGCATCGGGAAGTTGCGGTTTGTCCTGTGCAATGCCAACTGTGGACAGGGCCAAAATCAGGAGTGTGAGTAGGATGCAGTTTTTCATCGTCGCTACAGCTAGTTTACAAGACGAGCGCGGTGGGTTGTGCGTTACGTGCTGCATTGGGTGTGTTGTATATTGGGGCATGGAGTCCAACTCTCAACAAGAACGGCAACAGGCACATACATATCTGGATCATTTACCCGATACGCAGCTCTCGGCGGTTCGTGTGCTTCTGGAAGTCATGCTCGGCCCCTTTTCCGTTGCTTTGGCCAACGCTCCAATTGATGATGAGCCGACTACTGAAGAGGAAGAGCGGGAATTGGAAGAAGCTCGTCAGTGGCTTAAACATAATCCAGGCATACCAATGGAAGTAATTTTAGCTGACTACGGCTTGACCATGGCAGATTTTGAGCGCATGGGCCAAACACCACTTGCCTCTGAAATCAATGGCGCTGGAGATTAGGAATGGCTAAACGCATATCCTGGGCTCCGCAGGCCCGTGCGGACCTTCGTGCAATTGAGCAAAAAACTGCAATGGATATTCTTCACAGCCTTGGCCGGTTTGCCACCACCGAAGTTGGTGACGTTAAAATGCTCAAGAGTATTAAACCCCCAGAGTTCCGGTTGCGCATTGGCAATTACCGTGTTCGCTTTTACGACCATGGCGACTCTATCGAAATTTTGCGAGTCCGCCATCGTCGTGAAGTTTACCGCTAGTCCATTGCTGAGGTGACATACCCGAATAAATCCTTAGGGTATGTCATCAACCCACTACCACTCCATAGGAACGCCGAAAACCCACATGGTACTATCCACTGTCCCCACATATAGCCGACCATTGGCAATCGTCATCCCAGTCAGATTCCCAGCCGCCGTCATCTGATTCTTGCTTGACCACAACTCTTTACCAGTCGTCGCATCCAGTGCATAAACCACCGCCTTCATCCTACTCGCAGCATCGCCGCTGGACAGTGCGAACACCACTCCATTCGTCGTTACAGAAGGCACTGGCTTAATCAGATCCTGTGACGTCCAGGTTTTCGTCAACATCACCTTGCCGCCTTGCTCTTCCAGCTTGAACGCTACCACTGCTCCGTTCTTGGCATCGCCAACTGCACCCCAGGATGACGCCAACACCCAGCGTGTTCCATCTGGTTCCGCCCAACTGGTGAGTCCGCCCCAAACTGATCCACCTACTACGTCGCTCATCCCTAGCGGCTCGCCACCCAGGGCCGCTGAATCGGCGATGTACAAACGACCGTCTTTACCAGCCGTAACAATCACGTCGCGATTCTTATAAGCGAACACCACTGGCGTAACGTCGGACTTCAATCCACCAGGAACCTGGAATGTGCCCTTCAATTGCAAGTCGCGTGCAGTCAGTGCCAGCAGACTATCGCCCGCTCCACCTTGGGCGTAAATGGTTCCATCATTGCCAATCACCGGTCCGCCCATGCCGCCGAAGTTGCCGCCCTTGGACTCAAAGGATTTCACAGCGGGCTTATCGGAACTGCCGATGTCCACGGCCCACACAGCATTCGCCGCACCGCCGCAATCGGCACTTGTTGTGGCGTAAATCACCTGGTCATTCATGTTCAATGCACTGATCTTGGCATTGGCGGGCAACACCGCTACGGGTGCACTCACGTCCGATCCATCGGCTGCATTCACTTTGCGCAGACGACCATCGCTGGTGATCACATAGATTGCCCGTGGCCCAAACATCAGGTTCGGCGTGGGGCGCGGCGGTGGCGCTCCGGGAACAGGTGCTGCCGCTGGGCGTGGTGGTCCAGGTCGACGGAAGCCTATGCTTAACAGGGTCGGTGCGGCCATCCCACCGGTGCACGTGGCAGTGGTTGGGGCCTTTGGTACATCGGCCATATAGTCAAACTTCTTGTCCCAATACAAACGATTCAAATCGGAATCCATCACATGCAGCGCGCCGCTAGTATCCCCGATGAACGCCAGCTCCTTAAAGCCGCGATACCCAATCAAGGTTCCTATCAGCACCGGTGGCATCAGCGTATGTTGCCCACCGCCGCTTGGCCTCATTTTCCAAAGGAACTGGAAATCCTTGGCGACAGTATCTTTTGTGAACCGGGGATCTAATTTTTCCCAACCAGTGCGCTGATTATCGTTGGCAAACGACGGCCAATCCAGCGACCTTCCCATCTGCCCCATCGCGACAGTTGAACACGCCAAAGAGCCAAACACAACAAATAGTTTTCTCATGATATTCCCTTAAGCCCTTAGCGTCCTGGAAGTCCAAATGCGTAAATCGTGCTGTCGAACGTGCCCAGATAGACACGACCATTGTTCACCGATAAGCCCCCGAAATGAACGAAGGATTTCATGGCATCACCACTGTTCCAAAGTTCCTTGCCGGTGTCTCCATCCAAGGCGTAAATCACTGCCGGATGCGAGTTTTTAATGCGAATTGCTGAGGAATTGGCGCCCAAACCTAACTCCGGAGTTGCCTGCACATTCGATTCGCCGCTGCCATACGCGTACACCACGCCATTGGCGATCACCGGCGGTTCAGCCTGGTCCATGTTGCGCGAAATCCACGCTGGAGTCAGCACCACTTTGCCGTTCTTCTCTTCCATTTTATGAGCCACCACCGCACCGCGCGTCACCGCACCGTGCGAAATTCCCGGCTTGAATTGCGGATGCACTGGACCCCAAAATCCGGTCAACACATAGCGCGTTCCACTGGCATTTTCCCAGGTAGCCATTGACCCCCAAACTCCTGCTTCAGCAAAGTTCACATCTTCATTGCACATCAGCGGTGTGCGATAAACCGGGGTCCGATGATCTGCCCCACCAAGTGACTTCGAATCCATCAGCCAGACGCGACATTCCTTGCTGGATGCCACTACATATTCGTTACCCTTCCACTTGAAAACTGCTGGCGTCACCTGCAAATCCAAATCACGCTTCCACAGAAATAAGATATTGGAAGGTGCATAGTAATCCTTGAACTTCAAGTCTGCAGTTGTGGCCACCAGCAAATTGCCCAGACGATCTTCTGAAGGGTCATAGTTGGCATCGCCAGTGGGTGCGTAGACAGTTCCATCGAACCCAATGGCCGCACCGGAACGTCCCCACAAGCCACCACCTTTAGGATTGTAGGTTGTGACCTTCTTGGATGCCAGGTCAAAACTATACAGCAAATTTGGATTCCCACCGCAGCCTTGGGCGGTGGTTGAATACAACACGTTATTCACCAAATTCAGAGAATAGGCTTTACCGTTGGCAGGCATGAACGGCGCGGGCGGTTCCACGTCCTCACCATCGGCGACGTTTAGAAAGTGCATCATCCCATCGCCGGAAATCGAATAGACCGTGCGCGCGCCGTTGGCCTTCGGCAAGCCTATAGTTGGGGTAGACACCAATCCGCCAGGACATAGCGGACCACCCAGACGCGGTTCCTTTTCCGAAGTGTAGTTATAGTGCTTCTTCCACAACAGCTTTCCCGATGCGGCATCAACGCCATAGATGTTGTCGCCCGACCCAGCCACCACAGCAATTTCTTTTGGACCAGAACTGGTTGGAACATTTTCCACAATCACCGGCGGCAACAACGAATGCATCTCACGCGGTAAATTGTCCAGCTTCAGCGACCACAGCAACTTCATGCCCTTCACATTGGCTTTCGTCAGAATCGACTCATTCTTCTGCCAGCCAGTACGCTGCGGATCGCCACCATCGGTAGGCCATTCGGCGGCCAATGTCGCGGTCAACAGCATAGTAAGTCCCGCGCAAAGTGTAATCAGGGTACTTCGTTTTTCCATAAGGACAGTCTTCTCCTAAACGCTAACTAATGATTATTTCAGTATAAATCTACCAGCCGCACCGTCAAAGATTTTTTAGACCGCATGTGCTGCCCGGTAATATGTGTCGGTTCCGTGCAACCCAACTATAGACAATCTCTCCGACCGGTTGAAAAAAGGGTAAAAACAGACTGACCACCGCTACAACCACAATCCGTCGCCACCAAAACCAGTCTTCCGGTGGAGCTGCAAACAGCACCGTCACGGTCAACCAAAACCATGTTGAGAATAACAGAATTTGACGGAAGGCAGCATAGCCTGCGAACACTTGATCGCCATTGACGATGACATGCATTTTCGCTTCCAGCGCCGACTCCTGCAGCCCATGGGTGTCTTTTTGAGAGGGTTGCCACGTCAGCAGATGGTCAAAATCCAGGCGTTCCAGAACTCGTTTGGATCGCTTGCACAATCCGCAATCGCCATCGTAGAGCACCAGCATGGTCAGCGGCCATTCAATAAACAGGAAGGTCCCCGCCAGTAAGCAGCAGATCCAAATTCGGTAGGGACTATCAACGACGAGTAACATTCCCGCCCCCAAAAGGACGTTCCCCCACAGCACCGACGAAGGCAAATGCAACGTGACTTTGTGCAGCAGGCCCACCACGCACAGCAGCGCCAGCACAGGCCAGAAATTTAGGTTAAGCAGCGTCACCAGCACGACGATTTTCATCATCAGCGCAATGTTTGGCCGCAGCGTCATCATTCCTTCAAGTAAATCACACAAAGAAGTTACGCAGTGGTGCCGCAGCGCGTCTAAAAAATCTACGGAGTCTTCCAAGAACCAATGGGAATTTTGAACGTCAGAATATTTGCGACAACCATGCTCGCCGGAATTGTCAGTCTGGAAGGCCAAACGGTGCGCAAGCGCTCTACTGTGCTGGCGGAATTTAGCAGTGCCGTGGAAGAACTTTGCGAAGCGGTCAGCCCCGGCGTGGTGCAGATTGAAGTCCGCTCCCGAGCCCCTGTAGAGCGCGAAGATGGCCGCAGAGCAGGATTCTTTGCTGAACAGCGCACAAGCGGATCCGGAGTAATTGTGGATGCTGCCGGTTACATTATTACCAACGCCCACGTGGTGGAAGGGGCTCGTGAAATTGACGTCAGTGTGGTGGATACGTCGGACCCGTCTAAGAAAAATTCCCATCTGCATTTTCCTGCCCGCGTTGTAGGCTCCGATAAAGAAACCGATTTAGCTGTCTTAAAGATAGATGCCACCCATTTATCAGTGCTGCTTTTTCGCGATTCTGACACCTTAAAGCAAGGTCAAATTGTGTTCGCTCTGGGTAGTCCCTTAGGCCTGCAAAACACGTTGACGGTGGGATACGTCAGTGCTATTTCCCGGCAATTGCGGCCAGATCAACCCATGTCCTACGTCCAGACCGATGCGCCAATTAACCCAGGCAACAGCGGAGGGCCGCTGCTTGATATTGACGGGAAAATTACCGGCATCAACACCATGATCTTTTCGCAATCAGGAGGCAGTGAAGGAATCGGCTTCGCCATTCCGGGCAATGTGGCACGCCGCATTTATTTGCAACTGCGTAAGGAAGGGCGTGTCCATCGCGGGACCATCGGGGTTGTGGCGCAGGACATCAATCCAATCATGTCGCAGGCATTGGGTCTGAACCGGCATCCCGGCATCATGATTTCCGACGTGCTTCCGCACAGTTCAGCCGAAGCTGCTGGCCTGGAAGCCGGGGACATAGTGTTGGGCATAGGCGGCAAAAAGGCGAATGAAGCACACCAGGTTCAGGCTGCAATTCTGCAACTGATGGTGGGCGACAAAATAGTTTTAGACATTGAGCGAGGCGGCAAAACTTTGCAGAAAACCGTGGCGATTCTGGAACATCCAAACTCCCCTGTGGATCTTGCCGATCTGGTAAAAGATCGGTCCCATCTGGTTAAGGAATTGGGGATTCTTGCCTTGACCCTGGATGAAAAGGTGACTCCCAGCCTTCCCGAA
The DNA here is from genome assembly GCA_031394025.1 of Acidobacteriota bacterium. GTDB lineage: Bacteria > Acidobacteriota > Terriglobia > Bryobacterales > Bryobacteraceae > JANXSF01. The sequence continues at coordinate 2,044 of JANMWO010000008.1, read as the reverse complement.
TTGCGTCGATTAGATGGCGTGGTGGTGGCCGCAATTCCAGCCGAGTTCGCTGCCATGAATCCTGGGTTGCAACCTGGCGATGTGATTTATACCTTTAATACGGTCCCAGTTCGATCGTTAGAAGAATTGAGAACTCTATTGGCCGCCAAGAAGGTTGGGGAACCAATTGCTTTGCTGGTTGAACATAAAGGGACTTTGGGTTACGTTTCGTTTGCACTGGAGTAAGCCATTTTTCAACAACTTGCCTTCGAAATGGCGATCGCCCACAATATTGTTCCATGAGTTCAGTAACCATTGCGATCATTGAAAGCATCTTACAGATCAGAAGGTATTCCAAAAATGGAAGGATACTTTTAATTCGGAACAATCATGCGCACAGCCTCAGCAGAAGAATCTTTAAAATTCGAAGTAGCCCACAAAATTCGGTCCTCGATTTTTTCCGGCGAGTTCAAGCGCGGACAGCCGTTGCGGGAATTGGCATTGGCGAAAGAATTACTGGTTAGCCAAGCGGTTGTTCGTGAAGCTCTGACTCATCTTGAGCCCATGGGACTTGTGCGTCGCGTACCAAACAAAGGCAGCTTTGTGACCGATCCCACCAAAGAGGAAATGCGCGACCGTTTACGGATGCGTATTTTGATTGAAGAGATTATCTGTCTGGATGCCTCTGCCCGAATGACCGGCCCGGATTTCGATGAGGCCCAAGCTCTGGTCAACGCCATTGATGATGCTGTGAAAAGTGGCGAAACCGATGCCGTCCTGCGGGCTGATAACGCATTTCATGTTTATTTGTGGCAGAAATCAGGCAGCCCAGTGTTGTGTCGAACAGTAGAACACGTAAGCGCCCCTTTGTACGCATTTTTCGGAGTGGCTGAAAATGGCAAGAGTGCCAGTGGTGAACGAGCCATTTTAGTAGCCATGCAGTCTCGCGATGAAGCGGGTATTCGGCAAGCAGTACGGAATCATTTAGAGAATTCTTTCCCTTCTTTAAAGGCCTAGCATTTCCTGGCTGTTCACGGTCGTCGCATCAAAAAGTACATTGTGGCTGGTGCCGTTCCTTCTTCCACAATCTGAAAACCAGCGTCCTTAATCTTCCCAGTCCACCAAGTGGTGCTGCGAGTTCCTCCATGAGTTAACATTGGCCCAAAGGCGAACTTCGCAAAGCGATCATTGGCCACCAGCATCAGCAGAAACTCTCCTCCGGGTTTCAACACGCGGGCGGCCTCAGACAATGCCTGCCCCACCGTATCGCGAGGCAAGTGATCCACCGCATAAGCGCTAACCGCAGCGTCGAAACTCGCCGCCTCAAAGGGAAGCTTACGCATATCGGCCGTTACGATGGTCGCCCGTCCATCCACACCGGCAATTTTTAGATTCGCCAGCAACCGCTCCTGCGGACTCTTCCCTGCTCCAAAGTGCGCATCGAAAGACGCGCCGAAAAGGTCAAGAGCCACCAGCGTCGTCTGCGGACGAGCCGCCAGCACCATGATGGAAGACCTGCCCGTGCCTGCTCCAATGTCCAGCACCCTACCTACACCAGACCGCAGAAAGTTCTGCGTCGGCATGGCCGCCTGTCCATTCACATCAAAAGCACGCACACCCAAAAACGCGGTTATGGCCCATAGCGCCACGACGCTCAATCCAATCATCGGCCACTTAGACCAGTTGAGCTTGCGTCCAATCAGCAAAGCCCCCAAAGCAGGAGCCAGTATGGCCAAGTGCCCATAGCTCAGCCACCAGGGATAACCAAAATCGAGTGTCGACATGAACCAAATCTTAGCGCACCCATGTTGAATGTGCGGTGAAAATCCGAGTAGTGACATCTAGGGATTGGTTAGCTGTCGACTGATTCGAACCTGAACCGGCATCCCTGGTCGAAATTGTTGTTATCAGCGTACATCGGCGTTCATCAGCGGCCATTAATATGGGCCGCTGATTGACGCCGATGCACGCTGATAACACAATTTGGGTCAGGTAGCGGTATCTTCAAAGGCTCGATGCGCTTCGCTCCAACACTTGGGCGGCACAGGGAATCCGTCAGCTTGAA
>JANMWO010000006.1:0-5016 GCA_031394025.1 Acidobacteriota bacterium | reverse complement strand
CACAACCTGGAAATTCTTCGCGTTGGAATTGGCTCTTCCGCTAGTCGCATCAATCATTGCCAGCTTCAAACAACAGTCGCAATCCTCTTTTCCAGCAATAGACAAAATACTTATCGGCTTAGGCGTAAGCGCGTTGTTATTGGGCAGTACAAGCTATTTGGGTAAAAGGCAATTTGCGGCAAAGGAGCTGGTCCGCGAAAGTCAGTTGGCTGTATTTCCTGAAACGCCTGTGGAGCCTTATGAAATGGCGTTTTTCCAAAAGGGCATCAGCTTCACTGCTGAATTTCCGGTGCCCTATGGAGAACCCAATTCGCAACGCATGCTGGCTTCCCTGCCCCAGTTTGGTGTGAATTCCATCGCTCTGATCCCATACGGCCGCTTGCGTCGCGACCGCAGCCTGGAAAGTGACATTGGTCTTGAAATGCTCACCCGACAAGCGCACAAGCAAGGAATGAAGGTGATGCTCAAACCCCATAGCCGTAAGCCTTCGGAAAAGGATTTGCCCAATCCCGAAGCAGTTGCCACATGGTTTCGCAATCATCAAACATTCATTCTGGAATACGCTAAATTCGCCCAAAAGACGCATGCCGATTTGTTTTGCGTCGGCACAGAGTTCGGATGGCTTTCCAAATTTGAACCACAGTGGCGATTCCTCATCGCCGAAGTCCGCAAGGTTTATGCCGGCCCGTTGGTCTATGCTCCCAATCATGGACCGGAGTTTGAGAACGTACAATTTTGGGACGCGTTGGATTATATCGGCATCGACAATTACTATCCACTTACCGACAGCTACTCTGCCCTGGACGTTTTGGCGAGTGTAGAAAAAGTGCAGCAGCGCTTCCAAAAACCGGTTCTATTCACAGAGGCCGGATTTTCTGCCGCCGAGGGAGCGCACAAGGAACCCTGGGCCGACGAAACCAATTATCCACTGTCATTGAAGGAACAAGAACGATGCTATGAAGCCTTGTTGCAAACTTTTTACCACAAGCCCTGGTTCCATGGTTTTTATTGGTGGAAGGTGGGAACCAATGGCTATGGTGGCGAGAAAAATAATTCTATGACGCCCTGGCGCAAACCGGCCATGGAGCTATTGAAGCGCTACTACACAAGCCCCGCGCGATAGTTTCCTGCTACAAATAGTAGATGCCAACCACCGCTGAAACCAGCCAATCCCTGCGTGCTGCACTGGATGCCGCGCGGGCACGAATGGCCACCTGGACAGACGCTCATACTGCGGAAAAGTGGCGCGGTGCCAATACCTGGTCGCGCAAAGAAATCCTGGGACACTTAATTGATTCGGCCTCGAATAACCATCAACGCTTTGTTCGTGCGGCAATAGACGGTGAATACGAAGGACCCGGTTACGAGCAGGAAGAGTGGAATCGCGTAGGGGGATATCAGACCTTCCGCTGGAGCACATTGCTTTCACTTTGGACCAACTACAACCTGCTCATTGCCCATGTGTTGGAGAATATGCCAGTGGATAAGGGAAAGGGAATTTGTAAGGTGGCGGAAAATCCTCCGGTGACCTTGGAATTCCTGGCAGAGGATTACGTGGCCCATCTGCAACATCATTTGGACCAAATGTTTTCTTGAGCATTCATCAACTGGGCAGTGCTTTCATATAGGCAATAAACTTTTTGGCGTAGTCATCCAACGTGGCAAGTGTTCCGCCGTGCAATAACGGAGAGCACATTTCATAGGCCACGGGAACATTTTCACCTAACCCTCGAAAAAATGCCGGGTAATCAATGAAACCTTCGCCCATGGGCACAGCTTGGACGTAGGGAGTTTCAGAAACGTAATTTACCAGTTGTGGTTGATAGCGGTAGCGGGGGCGCAATTGGTAATCGGCAACAGTTGTATGAATGGTCAATGGAGCCATCTTGCGAGCTGATTCTTCTAAGTTCATCCCCTGCAATGCCGGAGCCCAAGCATCGTACATGGCCTTGCAGTTCGGATGATCAATGGCGGCGATAAGGTCATGCAGCGTCTCCCAGCCACAAGCCATGTCGTGGTGGTTCTGCACACCAATCACAACTCCATGTTGGTAAGCTCTCACCGCGCATTCACGAAGTGCACTGACAAGCCGCGCCCAGGCAGCACCGTAACTCAAAGCCGGATGATCGTACCCCGTAAATACCCGAACCATCTTCCCCCCAAGGGCGTCTGCCATACAAGCCAACTGTTCCACATGATTGATTTGAAATTCCAGATGAGGCACTTCCCCATGTTCTGCATCCGCCGTGAAGTTTGTGTAACCGGCAATCAATACATGCCGCAAGCCAGCGTCTAAAATGGTGCGGTGCAGTTCCAACAAGCTGGCCGGGCCATAGTCAAGAACGCTTAAATGCGGTCTTTTTGCGCCAAGCATGACACCATCAAAGCCCAGTTCAGCAGCTTTGTGGATGAACTGATCCAACGTCAACGCGGCTTGCCCCCAGGAACCGGAATAGCTTACCGAATGCAATAGGAGTGGTCTGGCAGCCATGCTTATTTCGCCTGCACGAATTTAGAAATTCGCCAATTCTTGATTTCCGCAACGTAGATCGCCCCTTGGGAATCTACGGCCATGTGATGAGGAAAATCGAACAGCCCAGGCAGTTTTCCGAATCCACCCAGCACCCCAAGCAGTTTGCCATCCAGGTCCACCTTAATCACGCGGTTGTTCACTCCATCGCACATATACAGAACATTTTCCCTGGTCGAAAAGGCCAGCCCCCATGGCGATCCCAAATTCGTCCACTTGCTTAGAAACTTCCCTTCTTCAGTAAAAACCTGAATCCGGTTGTTGTTTCGATCAGCAACGTATACCTTGCCTTTGCCATCTAACGCCACATCGTGGACAAGGTTGAACTGGCCATCCCCCGTACCCTTTTCACCCCACTGCTTTTGCCAAACACCATCTTTGCCGAACTTGGCCACTCGGGAATTGCCATAGCCGTCTGAGACCAGAAAATCTCCATTGGGGAAAAACCGTAGTCCCGTCGGCTGATTGAAAGCATCGGTGGAAGTGTTGTCTCCAACTGCCTTGCCCGCGTTGGCAATGACCATCAACAACCGACCTTCGCGAGTAAATTTCATTACGGCATGGCCCTTCACATCGACCAGCCAAACGTTGCCGGCAGGATCGATTTGAATTCCATGAGAAGAAATGATGGGGACATCGCTCCAGGCTTGCAGCATATTTCCATCGCGGTCAAACTCAATCACCGGGTGAGTTCCACGGTTGAATACCCAGACGTGATCCAGCTTGTCGACAGCCACACCGGAGGTTTCGCCAAGGTTCCAACCTTTGGGTAATTTGGCCCAGTTGTCAACCACTTTCATGGGTAATTGCGGCCCGGTTGCCAGTTGTGCGGACAGCATTCCGTTCAGGGCGGCAAGCAAAAAGAAATACTTGATCATGGGCATGACAATAGCGGAACTGGGCAGCACTGTCAATGTTGGTTGGTAGTCCCTCATAAAAGTGGGAATTGACACCCCCATCCCCGATTTCCCAAAATAGGAGTCTTGATAGTTACACTGACCATAAACCCAGCCATTGATCGAACTATCCTGGCCGATAGATTGGTTTTCGAAGACCGGGCCTACATTCTTTCTCGCAGTGAAGCGGCGGGCGGACGGGGGATCAATGCCTCGCAGGTGATTCATGCGTTTGGCGCGGATACTGTAGCGATTGCTGCCTGCGGGGGCAAGCAGAGTAAGCACTTTGAGGAGATGGTGCTGTCTTCCGGGTTCCCCGTGGAACTGGTTCGGGTTAAGGGTGAAATGCGTGCCAACCTGACAATTTCCGATAAGCAGGGGCTGGCTATCAAATTGAACGAAAGGGGCAGCCCGCTTACCGATGGGGAATTGCATCGCATTGAAAAAGCCGTGAAGTCGAAACTGGCTAATGCCGATTGGCTGATGATCTGCGGCAGTGTTCCGCCAGGAGTGAAGCCGACGTTTTATTCCCAAATCATCGGCATGGCAAGAAGGATGAGTGTGAAAACACTTCTCGATACCGATGGGGATGCGCTTCTGCATGGAATAGAATCGGGTCCCACAGCGGTGGCACCGAATCAGTTAGAAGCGGAAAGATTATTGAACCGCGTGCTGATTACAAGGCAGCACTTTCTGGACGCAGCGGAGCGGATTGTTTCTATGGGGGCGGAGTCAGTGATTCTTTCCCTGGGGAGCCGTGGGGCAGTGGGTCAGAAAGGGAGTCAGGTGGTTGAGGCCATTCCTCCACGAGTGGAAGCCCTTTCCCCGATTGGTGCTGGGGATGCCTTGGCTGCGGCATTTACCTGGGCCCTGGCCACCGGAAAGACATTCGCCGAAGCCATTCATTGGGGAGTGGCTGCGGGGACGGCGTCAGCCTGCTTGCCTGGTGTGCAGTTTCCTACGTTCCAGCAAACACAAGAGATTTATAAAAAGGTGGAGTTGCGAGGCAACTTTTAGGATGGCGGCTTGAACCAGCCAGAAAGTGTAAATATGTAAGCGGCTAACAGGGAAGATAGCGTTGCTAGCGTTCCAATTGCCATGTAATCCATGCGCTTCAGCGGCCCGGGCATGATGTTGGGTACCACTGCTACTATCAGCAGAAACACACCTCCGCTAGTGATGGCAGCAATCGTAGGACGGATCTTCGGAGGCATATATAAATTATGACCCGATTTGGGTCTCTAATGCCCACTCTTCTTAATTTCTGCACCAGGAGCTTTGGGTGTTTCTGGAACTGCTGGATGTGCAGGCGTATAGTCATCACGGTACTGAATAATGATGGAGATGCGGCGATTGGACGCGTTTTCCGGGTCGTCAGGGATGCGTAAATGTTGATCGGCAAAACCACGAATCTGAGCCACTTGATCAGGTCGCATGCCACTTTCCATCATCACCTTGCGTGCGGAATTGGCCCGATCTGCAGAAAGTTCCCAATTGGAATATTCGCCTGAGAACGGCTTGGAATCGGTATGCCCTTCAATCAAGACCTTATTTGGCAGTTGACCGATTTCCGCAGAAAGTTTGGCAATC
>JANMWO010000688.1:0-8908 GCA_031394025.1 Acidobacteriota bacterium | reverse complement strand
GAAGTCAGAGTGAATGTGAATCCGGCCAGCAATGCGCCAACGTAGCCGCCTTGACCCGATGCTGCATTCATTTTGTTAACCACCGCGTAGGGCAAAGTAAGCTCAAAGGCTCCTAGTAGGCTGAGGCCGAAAGCCAGAAAGATAAGCGCTGTGAAAGTGTTTACCCAGGGGTTGGCGCTCAGATTTTTCACGCCGAATGGGCCCAGCAGTAAAGTCAGGCCAAATCCAAGCGCCGTAAACATGAAGACGATTCCCAAGCAGAACACAGCCGCACGCTTCCAGGCACCCTCTTTTTGATCCAGGAAAGCGCCTACCGTGAACGGAATCATGGGGAAAACGCAAGGCGTAAACAGGGAGGCAAGTCCCAGCCCGAAGGCCAGCCACAGGAATGGGGCCAGGGGTTGGGCAACCGGTTTAGCAGCAGGTATCGAGGCTGAAGATTCGGCGGGTTTGGCATTCAGGTCCACCAGTTGATATTCAGGTGGTGCCGTGATCGCGGTTGATTTGGGCGCGTTGGAGTCAATGGTTAAAGTCGTCTCAGCGGAACGCCGCTGCGGTAGACACTGTGTTTCCGAACAGGCACTATACCGAAGTTGAGCCTTCACCGGCAGCACACCAGCAACGGCATCGGCGGAAACCAAGGCTTCAATCAGAAACTCTGCTGCGTGCTCATAGCTTTCTGTTTTCACGCCAAAATTTGGATCCAGCCGCGATTCCGGTTTGGGTTGATAAAACCGCTGAAAAATCACCGATGGATTTTCAGCAACAGTGATTTTCGTAACCGGCGCGCCGCCCTTAGGCGTGGTCATGGAATAGAGGTGCCACCCGGCGTCGATCTTGGCTTTTAAATGAAGGGTAACAACAGAACCAGGGGCTACTTTTGCAACTTGCGGACTTAGTTCCCATTGGACAGGATTCTGGGGCTGTGCCTGAAGCGATGCGGCGAACCCGATGATGCCAAAAATACGGAGAAATTTCACGTCAATCCGTTACGCCATTGATCCAAGTTGTCTTGTAGCATCTTATTCAGATGCTCACTAGCAAATTCCGATGCAACGCGAATTGCATTTTTCATGGCGTTGGCATTAGACCGACCATGGCTAATGATCGTCACACCTTTTACGCCCAACAAGGGAGCACCACCGTATTCAGTGTAATCCAAACGTTTCTTGAAATTGTTGAATGCCGATCTGGACAGCACGGCACCAATCTGACCGGAAATAGTGGATTGCAGCGATTCTTTCAGAATGTGCTTGATCACTTCAACTAGGCCTTCGCTGACTTTCAAGGCCACATTGCCGATGAAGCCATCGCAAACAATGACGTCGGCAAGGCCTGAATAGACGTCGCGGCCCTCAACGTTGCCGATGAAATTGATGGGCATGGTTTTGAGCAATGCCGAGGCCGTGCGGGTGAGTTCGTTGCCTTTATGTTCTTCTTCGCCGATAGAAAGAATGCCTACCCTGGGTCGCTCTTCTTTGAAAATAAGCTTGGAGTACAAATGTCCCATGAGGGCGAACTGGGCCAGCATTTCAGCGCTACAATCCACATTGGCACCAACATCCACAATGACTGCAGGCTTGCCTGTAAGTGTCGGAAAGGCAGTTGCTAATGCCGGTCGATCAATGCCGGGGACAACCCCTTGGACCATTTTCGCGGTGGCCATGACAGCGCCAGTGTTGCCAGCGGAGACCACGCCTTGGGCTTGGCCTTCGCGCACTAAACGGCAGGCAACTCGAATGGAGGAATCTTTTTTACTGCGCAGTGATTTACCGGCGGAATCTTCCATTGTGACCACTTCACTGGCATGCACAACGGTGATGGGTAGGCTTTTCCAACCTGGATGATGATCCAGTTCGGGTCGAATGATTTCTTCCCTGCCAACCAGGATCACCTGGACAGGGTATTGGCGCACGGCTCTGATTGCCCCTTCAACTTCCGCCTTAGGGGCATGATCTCCGCCCATTGCGTCTACGGCAATTGTCACCATAGTCTGCAAAAGTGGCTCCGGGATGTCAGACTATTGCTGCTCGACTTCTACAACTTCGCGGCCCTTGTAGAACCCGCAATGGGGGCAAGCCCGATGAGGTAGTTTCGTTTCGTGGCACTGAGGACACTCGGAAACACCGGGGACGGTCAGAAAGTCGTGCGCGCGGCGCATGGAGGTGCGGCGTTTGGAGTGGCGTCGTTTGGGATTTGGCATTCTATTTCCTTCTGCGTATTACTTAATTTTAAGAGCATCTAAGCCTGACCACCGGGCGTCCATGACGGGGGTCTGGCAATTACATTCTGTTTCATTGCGGTTGACTCCGCAGACTGGACAAAGCCCACAGCAATCTTCTTTGCAAACCGGCCGCATGGGAACGGCCAGCATCAGCAACTCTTCAATGACTCCCCGCAATGCAAGACCGTGTCCTTGGTAGAATCCGACCTCAGCTTCTTTATCGTTGATCTCCACTTCGCGACCCTGGGGTTCAGTTCCCTCGGGCAGATACATCAGATCAAAATCGGAATCCACATGAATGGCTGCTGTTTCCAGGCACTTCACACATTCTGTTACCAGAACGGCTTTCAAATGGCCACGTACTCGAATGTCGCCAATGGAACTTTCCAGTTCACCCGTACCAATTACGGTAACCGGCTCACTTTGAAGTACCCCACCAGGTCTGCCAGGCTGATCAAATACGAAATCGCCTACCGGGTAGGAAACCTCGAAGCGCAGCGGGCGTATCTCTAATTCCCGAACACTCAGGAACATGCACACCTCCACGCAAACACTAGCAGCAGCGACGCTGTAGCGACGTAAATTACAGTATAGCCTAACTGGGTCGTATTTAAAACGGGGACGTGATACCCATTCACTCAATTCCAATTAGTGAATGGAGTGCACGTCCCCGAATTAAAAACTAGCGAGATGCGATTCTGAAGCGGATGACCACGCCTTCCACAAAGTCCACTTCAATGCTTTCCGTTTTGGTGTAGAAGCGCTCGGTGTGGATAGAAAGTTGTCCTTCGCTTGCGTCGCGAAAATCTACTGGACGTCCGACAATGGCGTAAACCTGCTCTGGTGTCATCCCTCGCTTTAGTTGCGGCAAATTGGTTGCGGACGTCGGTTGTGCTTGAGTCGATCCGGGTGGCTGCGATCCGAAGTCCAGATATTCAGTCAACATGTCCATTATTTCTTGTGGAGTTGGAACCGATTCCTTTAAGTAATTATTGGGAAACCAAAGGTTGAAACGGGAGCCTGCCTGCATGGCTTTTTCCTGAATTTCACGACGCTTATTCTCTTTCAACCGAGCTTCCTCAGCACGACGACGCTCCTCATCGCGTCGGCGATCATCCCTTACTCTGCTCAATTCCCGATTCAAGCGATCCCGGACGCGGGCATCCTTTTCATCGCGTATGTCCCGTTCCAAATCGGTTTCCCGACGACTCTTGCTGATGGCTGGGAGCGACACGGTGCCCGTATCGTCGCCGAGCGTACCGTAGCCACCGCCGCCTAATTGGAACTCGATGTTTTTACCTTTCAATCGGATTGCAGTAACCATCACCGAATCCCCGTTGCGCAGTGACGCCCCATAGTTTTTTAAACGCTGGGAATAGGATTTGAAGTCCATCGGCGGAGTTCCACGGTAGTTGATGTCAATCCCGTTGTGGGTGGCCGGCATATCGATCTTTACGCGTACCTGTTTGCCTTCAAAAAATGATTTCAGGGCACCTTCGCTTTGAGAAAACGCCGGCAGCGTTGCGAAGAGGATTATTAAATGAGTGATTCGGGGCATTATCATTCCTATCGGTTGCATGGTCCATTTACCTCAGCGTCGCTTGATCCATTGATAACAATCGGCGGAATTACGGTAGAAAAAGTTGCGCGTGGCGGCAGACCCTTTCGTTTGGAAATAGTCTCGCACGGTATTGAAAACAGTGGCGTATGGTGCCTGCTTGTTGCTCACTGGCCAATTGCTGCCGTAAAGCAGACGCTTGGTTCCAAAAGTATGCCACAGCAGATCCAGTTGACTGGTTTTAGGAAAGGGGCCGGAGACTTTGGCATACACGTGCGGACGCCGACCAAGTTCAGCCAAGGCGGCAGACTCGCCATCCAGTGGGAGATGATTGAGAGAGACTTTCAACTTTGGTAGGCGGTCCGTTAGTCGCAACACCAGCGGAAACATGGCCGAGGTTCCGATGGCATCCAGAGTCATTCCCCGATCCGCTAATAACTTCATGTTTTCAATAAATAGTTTACTCTCAAGTCCTTGTTTTATTGCGCCTTCACTTAACCGAATACCACGAAATAATCGATTGGAGCTGAGCGTCGCCAGATTCCCCGCGAATTCCGATTTTGTAGGATCAAGCCTACCAATGAATCCGCAAATGATCGGATTTTGAAGAGCCAGGTCCAATATCCATTGATTGTCTTCAAATAACGGGCTGGCTTCCACAACCACGGTGCCGAGCACGTTGAAGGGTCGGGTGAGTTGCTGGAATTGGTCGGGGAGAGTGGTGCGATAAAGAAGTTCGTCGGTGGAAGGGGGCCACGGTACTCCCTGAGTCCTACTAGGGTCATAGAAGTGGGTATGGGTATCGATTACTTTACCGGCGTTAGCCCCGGCTAGTCCTAGTAGTAAGTATCTACGGGTAAGCATATGAAAAGCCTAGTGGAAGAGTAGCGCGCCTGGAAAGGAAACTCAACTTTTCCGCGAAAAGGGGAAGGTGGTACACCCGAAAGTACTAGTATCCTTATTACATCTATCCTGTTCATTACAAAAGACATATACCGTACAAGCATATTGTATTTGTTAATCAATTCTTGTAGTCTGACCAAAGCACCTTAGATCGTGAAGGAATACGACTGACTGCAATTTTAGGGTGTGGAAACTTTTTGGGGATGGAATTGACTATGAGACTTATTACAAAACTACTGCTTCCGATGGGTATTGTTGCCCTTGGAACATTTTCGGCTGACACTGCGAGTGCGGCCTTGATAACTTACACAACCACAGGCGTATTTTCTTGCAACGGAATTGCTGGCTGTACAACAAGCGGAAGTCAGGCTTTTTTGGGTGGCTTAACGCTCACTTATAATGGACAATTGACGACCAATGTCACGCCTTCACCTGTTAGCGCAGCTAACTATGGCGAAATTAGCGTCAGCGGTCCAGTTCCCACAAACAACGTCACCCTCAGCGGCATCACCCTGGCAATCAGCGTGATTCAAACATCTCCTTTCAGCCAATCTAACGGCGGATGGACAGGAATCATTACAGGAAATTTAGGTTTGGCAGCCAATGGATCATCCACTGGCTTCGCCTCTATCTGCTTTATTTCCACTGCTTGCGGCAACCAAATTGAATCCTTTACTTACAGTGCTGGATCCCCTTCGGTCACCTATCGCATTCAGACCCCACAAAACAGCGCTCCGCCGCCTTCCAACGGTTACGCACTGCGCGCTTATTCCACTGGCGGAACCTTTGAAAGCACCACATTCCAGGGTTCGGTCGTAGACAACACAATTCCAGAACCAGCATCCTACCTGTTGATGGTTTCCGGGTTGTTCACTGTTGGCCTGTTTGGACGTCGTCGCAGCAGCTAAGGTAATAAATCCTCCTCGGGTTCCTGGCCGACTTCTTCCAAGGAGTCGGCCTTTTGATTTTCAGCTCACTCCAAACTACTGATTCCATTGCAAGCCTAGTACTACAGTCTCCGATTTCAGCATATTGTAATCCGTACCAGTTCCCCAAAAACAGGACTTTCAACGGCTTGTGGCACTCAAGAATAAACCTTAAATTAACTTTGCGGACACATTAGAGAGTTGAACCAAATCCTAAGTGTTCTCAAGTAAATTCCTGGAGGAATTCAATGCGTAATTTTCTTGGACTTATTTCCCCTGTTGCCATTCTGGCCCTTGGGACTTTTGCCGGCTCAGCCAATGCGGCAGTAATCGGCTATACAACCAGCGGCGTATTTCAGTGCAACGGCTTAGCCGGTTGCGCTGCTGCTGGAAATGTTGCCACAGTGGGTGGTTTGACTGTTACCTATAATGGTCAGCCGTCCACCAGCGTAACAGCGGCCCCCACGGCTGCTGCCAACTACGGCAACATAACCGTCAGTGGCGCCACCAATACGGCACTCACTGCCCTGAACAATCTTCTATTGGTGATGACCGTTAATCAGACCAACCCCTATGCCCAGAACAATGGGTCTTTCACCGGAATCGTGACCGGATCTGTGGGGCTCACCGCAGGATCTTCCACTGGCTTTGCCTCTATTTGCTTCATCGCAAATTCCTGTGCCAACCAGGTGGAATCCATCGTGTATAGCAGCGGAGCGCCCAGCATCACCTACAGACTGCAGACCCCTGCTAACCCCGCCGCACCGCCCGCCAATGGCTACGCAATTCGAGCCACTGCCATAGGTGGTGCGCCAGATTCGACCACCTTCCAGGGTTCGGTCACCGATAACACAGTTCCCGAGCCAACCACCTACCTGATGTTGGTTTCCGGTTTGTTTGGAATGGGTTTAATTGGACGACGCAAGGTGAGCAACTAGCCTTAACCTGCCAGGCGAATTGAGTAAACTCCAAGAAAATTGCCAGAGGATGAAGATCCTCTGGCTACTTTTCAAGGTTCTAATTTCCAAGTTCTTTAATGCGGATGTTGCGGAACTGCACGTTGGAACCATGTCCCAGCCAGCCAATGTGGCCTTTGGTCCGTGCCAGACCGGGATGTTTTTTCAAGATAGCAGGATCGGTAACAGAATCCAGATCGGCATCCGTAATCAGGACGCCATTGAGGATCACTCGCACCTTTCGGCCATCGGCGGTGATCTCCTCAGTATTCCATTCTCCGGCAGGCTTCAAGGCGTCGGCGATGGGAGGAATGGAATCGTACACGGCGCCGTGGCGTTGGGTGGGTTTCAGCCATCCTTTGTATTTTTCGTGGTCGTGATCCAGAATTTGAATTTCCATTCCGGCATAGGCTGCATCGCCTTCAAGCGGGGCGCGAATGCCCACACCGTTGTTTCCACCGGCCTCGAATTTGAACTCCAATCGAAGAACAAAATTTCCATATTCCTTATCGGTGAATAAATTGCCCCCACCGTCGGTTGGACATAAGATTGTCCCGTCACGAACAACGTAGCCAGGGCCTTTGCCGTGCATTAAAATCCAGCCTTTTAGAGTTGTACCGTCAAACAGAGAGGAAAATCCTTTCTCCGTTTTATCGGCGGCAATCAACGACAGACTGGCTAGAGTCAGACATAAAAGTGAGTGGCGGAAAGACATGGAAACATCTTATCAGCCTTCGTATGGGGTGCAAACCGTCGGCGGCACTGTTTACGCAGTATTCCGGCTTCCGATAGTGTAGAATTAAGAAAACGGAGGTGGGCTTTCTCAAATTCGAGACCGTCGCATTCACAACCTCTGGACGGCGCTGTCCCGCCCTCAATCAGCTCGTCTGTCAAACAGCTTCTGGCATCCCTTGCCAACACACTTTTAAATCAGGTCCTTCCCGATGATTGCCGCTTGTGCGGTGAACCGCTCTTAAACTTTACCCGAATCCCTGTTTGCCCATCTTGTTTAGGCGCACCGCAAGCACTGGTGGCCGAATATTTCTGTGCCATTTGCCGAACCCCATTTCTTTCAGAACATCCACTGGATGAACAAGGGGCGTGCGGAATGTGTCGGCACGGATTCACAGCGTTTGATGCTGCCTATTGCTTTGGATCCTACGATGGCAAACTTCGCGATCTGATTCATTTGCTGAAGTACCAGCGCATTGAACCACTGGCCAAGCCGCTATCGAATTTGTTGATTAAGGCGTTGCCGTTGGATCAGCGCTTCGATTGTATTGTGCCCATGCCCATTCATTGGTTTCGGCGCATCAGTCGCGGGTTCAACCAGGCGGAGTTGATTGCCACGCCGCTGGCCACATACATGAGCATACCGCTGGTGAAAGCGCTGCGCCGCCCGCACTACCGGGCTCCGCAAGTGGGCAAGACCAATGCCCAGAGGCGCGATAATGTGCGCGGGGCTTTTGCCGTGAATAAACAAAAAGAGATTATTGGCCAGCGGGTGTTGCTGGTAGATGATGTTTTTACCACTGGCGCATCGGCCAGTGCTTGCGCCGCAGCCTTGAAGCTGGCTGGTGCCAAACACGTTTCCTTGCTTACTTTGGCGAGAGTAGACAGGCGGCCCGCTATGGCCGAATTTCGTTTCTCACCAGCAAATACGACGTCTATGGGAGCTGCTTAGCCTTATGCCCAGTCTCGATCGATTGCACCAACCGGTGCTTGTACTGAATACCAGCTATGAGCCGATCAACGTTTGCGCAGCGCGGCGCGCGTTGGTGCTGGTTCTGAAAGGCGTAGCTCGCGCTGAAGAAAGCTCCTACTTGATGGTGCATGGCCACCGCAACAGCCTCCCCTTGCCCAGCGTGATTCGACTGCTGGAATACCGTCGGATTCCACAACAGACCAGAGCACTTTCCCGTAAAAACATTTTGATGCGTGACCGCTATACCTGCCAATACTGTCACCGTGCCCTGCCCTCCACAGAATTGACGCTGGATCACGTAATGCCGCGATCGCGCAAGGGCGATTCCAGTTGGGAGAATCTGGTGGCATGTTGCGTAGGGTGCAATAACCGCAAAGGCAACCGGACACCGGAAGAAGCAGGAATGAAGCTTGCCAAGCAACCACGGTCTTTTAGTCTGCACACCAGCAGACACTTAATGAGGATGCTTGGACACACCGATGATCAGTGGCGCAAGTATCTGTTCTATTAATGCGACCGCAGAAATCCGATACCGAGCCGTGACCGCGAGGGAACGGTGTTTTGCACGCTTTCACGGCTACGAATCGGTCCATCAGCTTCACCATTGCGACAGCTACCGCTCCCTTGTGGTCACGG
>JANMWO010000685.1:0-3375 GCA_031394025.1 Acidobacteriota bacterium | reverse complement strand
ACCAAGGCATTTTCAGCGTGAACATGTTGCATAGATTTTTTGACCGATTCCGCGCGACAAAAGCCTATGAAGTGAAAACCGGATCAGGCGCGGAATTGGTCTAAAAATGCGGTGAACTAAAGCGCACCGTAAGATTGAGGGCTATGGGTTTTGTTCGTCGCGGATTTGGTGAGGGGATGAGGGAACAGGGCATGGAGCGTGGCGTATTGCGATAAACGGGAAGGGGCGAGAAGGGCAAACCAGTTTTGCAGCCGGCAAAACGGCGGAAGAACGTTCAACAAAGCTGCTGGATTGACGATCTGGCACAAGGGGGCGGCAGTTGCCCAGGCAGAGCAAGTCGCAGCGCGCCAGTTTCGGCGAACAGATTTCATGTAGAGTCCTCCAACGGAGAGCAATAACGAGGAGCGAACACCTCGATGCCTACCATGGTAAGGGTCTTACAAACGGGGCATTGAAGCAGCCGATTGCCCGTCAAAAGCTCATAACGTTGCTCTAAGGAGAGAGGAACTGGATCAGGCTGAACCGGCGCCACCACCGCCAACAGTTCGCGGCAAAGCGCCAGCGATTGTTTGCGGATTGGGTTGGCAAACAAACCATAGTGGCGGATGCGTTGAAAGCCGCGCGGAAGCGAATGAAGCAGAAAGCGCCGTAGAAATTCATCGGCGGCAAGGGTCATCATCTTCTGTTTTTTCTTTTTCTTGTTTTTTTCCCGGTAATCCTTCCACAAGAATGAAACCTTACCATCTTTGTCGCTGAGTAATCGTTGATTGGAAATGGCGGCGCGGTGCGTGTAACGGCCCAGATACTCGAGCACATGCTCCGGGCCGCCAAAGGGTTTCTTTGAATAAACCACCCAATCGAGTTTCTCCAGCGGGTCGAGATAGCGGTAAAAGGCATTGGGTTGGCGAAGAGTTTCCAATGAGGAGAAAAACTGGAGGTCCCCCTTTTTGAAAGCGGCCCGGAGCATAGCGAGAAACACGCGGCGGAACAGGGCCGAAAGAACACGCACAGGTAGAAAGAAGTTTGGTTTCGAGTGGAGCCAGCAAGGTTGCGCCCCCGGCGGGATTCCCCCTCCGGGAATGACGCAATGCAGGTGGGGATGATGCAGTAGATTTTGACCCCAGGTGTGAAGGACAGCAAAGTAGCCGATGTTGACACCCAGGTGCTTGGGGTCGCCAGCAATCGTTAGTAAGGTTTCAGCGGTGGCGCGGAATAGAATGCCGTAAACCGTTTTCTTGTTTTGCAGGGCAATGGCGGCAATCTGTTCGGGAACGGTGAAGACAACGTGGAAATAGTTGACAGGCAATAGTTCGAGCTTCCGCTGCTCTAGCCACTGCGCTCGCGCCATGGATTGGCATTGCGGGCAGTGGCGGTTGCGGCAGGAGTTGTACCAAACGCGAGTTTCCCCACACTGGCTGCACCTTGAGGCGTGTCCACCAAGCGCGGCTGTGCGGCAGTTTTCAATGGCCCGCAGCAGACGGTGTTGATGCAGGGGCAAGGCATGTTTTTCGCGGTATGGCTTGCCATGGCGCCGGACAATGTCAGCCAACCGTACAGTTGGCATGGGTTCTAACCCTTCACTTTGCGAGGCCGGAGGGTTTTCACAAAAACCTTTACACCCTTGGCTTTGCCTTCCAGATCGAGCCGGTCGAGTGGACCGGTGGTGTTGCGCATAATCACGCTGGAAACACGCGTGTAGTGCGCCGTTGTGTCAATGCGCTTGTGTCCGAGCAGGGCTTGAATCACGCGGATATTGCAGCCGTTTTCCAGTAAGTGCGTGGCGAAGCTATGGCGCAGCGTGTGGACGGTAATAGCCTTTGGGATGCCCGATTGCTCCCGCGCACGACGGCAAGCTTTTTGTAGCGTTCCAATGCCGATGTGTTTGCCTTTTCCCCATCCGGAAGGAAATAACCAGGGTGCGTTGGGAGGCATTTTTTGCTGCCAAAAGCGAAGGGTGTCTAAAACCTTCGGGGAAAGCAAGGCGTGACGGTCCTTGTGCCCTTTGCCCTGCTGAATGCGAATTGTCATCCGTTCGGCGTCGATGTCGGCCGGAGTGAGTTTCACGACATCGGAGACGCGCAATCCCGCCCCGTAGCAGACCATGAGCGCGGTGCGGTGCTTGAGGCCATCCACGTGATTGAACAAACGCACCACTTCGTTTTGACTGAGAATTTCCGGCAAGGTTTCCGGGACCTTCACGCGAGCGAACTTCTGGTCCGCCCAGTTCTTTTCCAAAGTCGTGTTGTATAAAAACTTCATGGCCGAAATGCTTTGGTTCACACTTTGCCCGCTCAGTTTTCGTTCATGCAGCAGGTAGATCTGGAACTTCTTGATATCGGCCGGTTCGAGCAAATCGGGTGACCGCATGAAATACTTGGCGAGTTCGTACACGTAATGGATATAGTTTCTTTGGGTGGCTGGCGAGAGATTTCGCGCCTGCATGTCGTCAATCATTCGTTGGCGTAGGGATGTCATTCTGGAGTCCTTGAGTCGGATTAGGCCTTTCAAGAGGCCGTGTCCAGTTTGACTCGCTCATCGCTCGCACGCCACCCTACTGCTGGTCTTGTCGCGCATGCATTGGCTTTTACGGGGTGCTCTACCGCTCGCGGTTTAGTTCACTGGGGTTGATTGAAATTACGGGAAGCAGGTTGGGTTCGTTTCGATTGAGCCAGGATGAGCATACTGAAGCGTTAAAAAGAAAAGCTATTGTTTTCCGCTAAAATACGAATATGCACAACGAATTCCCTGCGGTTGTCGAGCGAGATGGTGCTTGATACGTGGCTTATTGCGCCGAGGTTCCGGGGGCCAACGGGCAAGGCGTAACGCCAGAGGAATGCCTGGAGAATTTGATAGCATCCATCGCTTTGATTCTGGAACACAGGCGCGAGGAGTCTTTGCGAGCCCTTCCGGTTGAGGCAACGCAAGAGCTTGTAATCGTCGGATGATCCGCTACGGAATCGTTAGTTCGCTTGTAACTTCCGAAACAATCGTAGAGGCTGGCCAGGGTGGCTGGCCAGAGGACCCGCCGCAGACAAGGGGGTCTGCCCCACTTTGCATCCCGGGCACTTTGCATCCTTATACTTGCATCTTTACTTTGCATGCTTACGTTAGACCTAGATGTTAGTAGTAGTCTACAAGCCCATCACTAAAATTGGCGTCGTCGTAGGTGCTGCTGAACCGCTCTCCGGTTCCACACTGATCGCCACTGCCGCTGTTGCCGCTACATCCATTTCGCCTGGACGGATATGCATCGCGGTTCCGGTCTCGTCAGGCTGGAATAACCCTGCTGGAACGGGGGCGCCGCCTTTGGGGATCAACCACATTTCGTAGATCTTTCCGGGACCAAGTTTCGGGAGATTGCCGGCCATCAGCAGC
>JANMWO010000675.1:0-17811 GCA_031394025.1 Acidobacteriota bacterium | reverse complement strand
ACGCCACGCCAATGGCCATGGGCTCTAAATTTGCGTGGTTGATGTTGGCGGGAATGATCATCCGGCCACGAGCTACTTCAGCGCGAATGGTTTCCACCGGCAATTTTTCCAGCTTGGCGATATACTCCATTTCACCTGTTATCGTGCCGTTGCGGGCATAGTGGAGCTGAGTTCGGATGGGGTCGTTTCGGCGCGAAGCCGTCCATTGGTTACGCATACGTTTTCATTATCCCATGGCCGGCTTCAATCCCCATTGGGAAAAGATTCTGAGTGTGTAAACAGTGGGAATTTGGGGGTGGTGCAGGGCTTGTGGCGGCTTGCTTGTCGACGGATTTTTATGATTGTTGATTTGTTTTGTGGGAGTGTCTGTTTGGAAGCGGGGCAGGTGCACGGACACGGTGGCGATGGCTTTGGCTCGAGTCTTTTGGTACAGGTGGAAGTTTTCCTGGGGGCTTGAAGGTGGAAGAAAGCCCTTGCGGGCTTGGCAGGCAAAACTGCCTGCCCCACAAACGCTTGGGAGACATGGGGTTGTCTCTGTCCCCAGGATGTCCCAACGGATGCCAAATCGAGAGCTTGCTTCCCCACACCGGTGGGTCTACGCTTAGGATATGAGCCGCAAAACGAGCCAGTTGCTTGGCGCATTCGATGCTTTGTCAACCGAAGAACGGCGAGCCTTTACGGCAGAGTTTTTCCGCCGAGCGATTCCATTCGATTCGGGCTCGCTTACCGACGACGAAACGGCTCGTGCCGCCGACGAAGTCTTCAGCATGCTGGATGCCGAAGAGGCGAGCCATAATGACACCCCTTCGCGGTGAGGTTTGGCGGTGGGACCTCGGCATGGTAGAAAAGGTCCGGCCCGCTCTCGTCGTGAGTGCCATTTATGGAGATCGTGATCGAGCTCTAATTACGATTGTGCCGCATACGACCAGCTTGCGTGGATCGGAATTCGAGATCACTGTTCCAGTGAACTTCCTGAAACCCGGTGCCTTCTTGGTGCAAAACGTCGCAACCTATCCAGTAGTTCGGGCAGTGCGCAGGCTCGGAGTATTGAGGAAAGCACAGTTTGATCCTGTTGGCGAGGGCTTGCTTCGATGGCTCGGATATGAACTTCTCGTAAGCCTTGGTCCTGACTGCGTATCCAGGACTTCCTTCGTTTAGATCATGTGGAACTGGCGAACTTGTCGGAACCTTGCAGCGGTTTGCAGGTAGCAGGCAAAACTGACTGCTCTACGAACACTGCAATTTGAAATCCTCCTCCGTTTTCGCTACGCTAGAAGAAGCCGAACTCCACCCAGGAGGCGGGGGACCCAAGTTTTTGGGGCGCAGCAGGATTCAACCTTGCAGGGTACTTTCAAGCCCTAGCCCGACAGCTAACCTCGTAGGCCAATTTTGAGAGCAGTCCGTTGGGTGTTTGCGACTGTACTGGAGAATTTAAATTGACCAATGAAAACGCGGCGAGGACCACAAAAATTGTGGTTGCCTCTACCGTTATGCTTTCCTTCATTTCTTTTTGGAGAGCTGCTGCAATCGTACTTTGCGATTTGGCATCTTCTTCCTTCTATGCTGGTGGTATCGCCGAAGCGGCAGTGGGGAGATCCGCACCCTGGTTCATTCTGGGCATCATGTTGTTTGGCTGGGCCATCCGCTCCTTCTATCTGGAAAGTTGCAGCATGTTTGTTCGCGGCGGCGTTTATCGTGTGGTGCATGAGGCCATGGGTGGAACACTGGCGAAGTTTTCAGTTTCCGCGCTGATGTTCGATTACGTTCTTACCGGGCCCATTAGCGGAGTGAGTGCGGGCATGTATCTGGCGGGGCTAATCAACGAAGTGGCTGAATTGCTGCACCATCCGGAATGGAAGGTGAGCGCGCAATTGTTTGCCGCGGCTCTGGCAATTGTGATCACCATTTATTTTTGGTGGCAGAACACAATTGGAATGCATGAATCCAGCACCAAGGCTCTGCGGATTATGCAACTTACCACGGTGATGGTGGTGATGTTGATTGTCTGGTCGCTGATTACCTATTTCGTAAAGGGCGCTTATCCAATCACCCTGCCCACTTCGGAAAACATCAAGTTTGGGGATTCGGCATTGGGATGGCTGAAGAATACTCCGTTGCCTAGCTTTTGGGGAATCGCGGTGATGATTGGTTTAGGCCATTCCCTTTTGGCGATGAGTGGTTTTGAAACGTTGGCCCAGGTGAACCGGGAAATTGCCGCCCCGAAGCATGAAAATTTGAAAAAAGCGGGCACGGTGATTTTTGTCTACAGCATGATTTTCACCTCAATGGTGAGTTTCCTGGCGGTGATGTTTATTCCCGACAAAGAACGTGTGGGGCTTTATGTGGACAACCTGATCAGCGGCATTGCCATGTATTTGTACGGACCGCTTTGGGCTCGACTGGGATTTCACGGCTTCGTGGTGTTGGTGGGAACGATTATCCTTGCTGGTGCGGTGAACACGTCCATTGTGGGATCGAATGGGGTGCTGAACCGCGTTGCGGAAGATGGTGTGTTACCGGACTGGTTCCGCAAACCACATGCAAGATTTGGGACCACGTCGCGAATGATCAATCTGGTGGTTGGAATGCAGTTGTTCACCATTATTATTAGCCGTGGGGACATGGTGCTGCTAAGCGAAGCCTATGCGTTTGGTGTTGTGTGGAGCTTCGCCATGAAGGCGCTCAGTGTTTTGGTGCTGCGCTTCAAACGCCCTGGCTATCGCGAATACAAAGTTGGTTGGAACGTGATTATTGGTGGTCGGGAAATACCTATTGGTCTTGGGCTGATTTCTATTTTCCTATTCGCTCTTGCACTTACCAATCTGTTTACCAAGGAAATAGCCACTGTCTCTGGGATTATTTTCACGCTGGTGTTCTACACAATTTTCTATTTTTCAGAAAAGTACAATCATAAGAAGAATGCCGGGATCCACATGGAGCACGAAAAATTCCAAGTGGAAGAAACGGAATCGGAGCCAACCAACATCAGGCCTGGATGTGTTTTGGTTCCGGCCAGTAATCCCAATCTGCTGGCCCATGTGAACACGGCGATTGAAAAAACAGACGTGACGCGCATGGATGTGGTGGTTTTGGCCGTGAAGTTTTCCAAGGACGAACTGGACACAGACCAGATGTTTAGTGCCGATACGCAGGGCTTGTTCACTTCTGTGGTGACGCTGGCGGAGAAGGCTGGCAAGCATGTGGAGCTGATGGTGGTACAAAGTCCGCATGTCACCTTGGCCATTGTAGAGACCGCTGCCCGCCTGAAAGCCGGTACGGTGGTGATGGGCAGTTCTGGTAAGACGTCCATTGATGAGCAGGCGAAGTACTTTGGTGATCAATGGGAGAAGCTTGCCGAGAAGATGCCCATGTCATTACAAATAGTCGACCGGGAGAGCGGTGAATCTAAGTTCTATAACCTGGGACCGCATCCGCCACGCTTGTGGCCTGAAGATGTGGAATTACTGCATCGCCTATGGTTGAGGATGGCTGGTGAAGGCGATGGCCACAAAGTACATCATCGTGACGTGGTCAGTGTGGCCCTTCGCCGATTGGAAGAAGAGATGGACGGAGGGGTGAAGATCGCACCCCGACTACCGGTTGGTAAGCAGGTCAAATGAAGTTGTTTGACCGGTCTGCGGATCGAAGATAGTGATCTTCTGAAACGATAGCGAGACCTTTTCCTGAGGAGACGCAGCAGCGGTTCCAGTATCGGAAATGGCGCTGATTATGGCGTCAGACAAAGTGATTTTAAGGTCTTCTTTGAAGAGCCCATTGATGAGGTTTTCAAAGGAGATGGTGACAGAACGAATACGCTGCGTCCTAAAAAACAATCCGAATAAAGAAACCGAACAATTATCCACGGTGCGGGTAAGGACAACATCTTCAAACGCGATGCGCCCCGTGGCGCCACCGCTGCCGTTGGTGGTGAGTTTTGCGTTGACTGATGCAGCTAGCGCGGCAAAGGTAGGAGGGCCTACCGGGGTGCCCGTGCACGACGTTCCATCAGAGAAGGAAATGGTGGTTCTGGATTGAATTTGTCCTTGGGCAAAGCAGGCACCTGTGAAGGCGATGGCTGCGACGAATATGAGCAAGTGTTTGAACATGTGGGTTCTCCTTTGTTGTCTGCGATGCGCTATTTGCAGCGCTGTGGAATCGCTTCACCCTATAAGGCGCAGGAAGAAGAAAAAAGGGATCAGATAATTTTCTTGGCTATACTGGACCGATGCGATTGCTGACGATCCGGTTATTTCAAATTGCAGCTGTTGGCTTTGGTCTGCCGGGAACCTTGGGCACTCTTTACTTCGGCGGCTTGGCGCTTCTACTCGCGTTGGAGTGCAGTTCAAACCTCTGGTGGGCAGAAGGGCCGCGGGGTCTATCATCGACATTTCCAATCAGCTTTTTGTGGGCTTGTTTCGAGGCATGGGCCACGTAGCAGATTTTGTGATGATTGGCGATGCTTGCCGTCTCAGTATTTTTTGCCTTGGTGGGCGCAGCACTTTGGATTGCATCCATGGCTTTGGCGACTGGCCGTGTGTGGGGCCGGGCACTAGAGGTTGTAGCAGGATGTTTGCTGGTGTTGGTGCTCGCCGTGTTGCGCGAAATCGGTAAAGTGATTACTTAGTAACTTCGAGCAACAGGAATGGACAGGGCTGGGATGCTGAATTTCACTTATTTTGCCTGCTGTCGGACAGCTTCAGGCTTTTAAAACCCGCTCCCTCGCGGTCCTTTAACAACAGGGCATTGGGCACGGATTCCTGTCCCACTATGACTAGGACCAGAATCCACTGACTGGGGTTCCTTCTACCAGCTTGCGCGGTTGCTTTAAATCATTGAGGATTTCCATGCTTGGATCAATCCCTAATGCGGAATAAATGGTGGCCACAAGGTCTGTGGGATGCACGGGCTTATCGGCTGGTGACGATCCTTGGGCATCACTCTTACCGTAAGCGACTCCACGCTTCACTCCAGCGCCAGCAATCACGCCGGTGTAGCAGTAGGGCCAATGATCGCGACCGTCAGGAGAGTTTGTGTTGCCTGATGTGCTGACGCCAAGACGCGGGCTACGTCCAAATTCGCCGATGCAAACAAGGAGGGTGTCCTGGAATAAGCCTCGTTGATCCATGTCTTCGATCAATGCGGAAAGGGCCTTATCGAGCACAGGGCAATGCAGATTCTTGAGTGGCCCAAAGTTTGCAGCGTGGGTGTCCCAAGCAGTTTCTTCAGGATTCCCGTTGGCTACTGATGGCCAGTTTACTTGGACGAAACGCGTTCCAGCTTCAATCAATCGGCGCGCGAGCAATGCACTTTGACCAAACGTGGTGCGACCGTAACGATCCCGCACCTGATCAGTTTCTTTATTTAAATCGAACGCGTCGCGGGCCTTGCCGCTCAACACCAAATCGTAAGCCTTCTCGTAATATTCATTCAGTGCAAAGGAACTGACAGCCTTTTCCAGCTCTTTCATGGAGCCATTGATGCCTTTGAGCAACGTGAAGCGATCTTTCAAGCGGTCGGCAGTTACTTCGGGACGCAAAGTCAAATCGTCCAGCTTGACCTCTTTGTTAGGATCCTGATAGAGGCGGTAAGGGTCGAATGCTTTGCCTAAGAATCCGGCGGCGCCGCCTTTGCCAATGACGTTAGATTCCTGCAGGGGTCGGGGCATTTCGACGAAGGGAAGCATGGGGCCTTCCATGGGCAACATCTTAGAAATCTGGCAACCCATGTGAGGAAAATCACGCGGGGAAGGTGGTTCCAACTGGCCTGATGGCGATACTTTATCGGGAGCCCAGCCGGTCATCATCTGATAGATGGCAGCGGTGTGATTAAACAAACCGGCAGGCGTGTAGCTCATGGAGCGAATGAGCGTAATCTTGTCCATCTGCTGGGCCAACATAGGCATGGTCTCGCTGACCTGGATGCCGTCCACTTTGGTATTGATGGGTTTGAACTCACCGCGAATATTGGAGGGAGCGTCGGGCTTGGGATCCCAAATGTCGATGTGGCTGGGGCCCCCTTGGAGGAACAGCATGACCACGTTTTTTGCGCGAGGCTTGTTTTGCCCAGTCTTCGCAGCAGCGCCATAGGCCTGCATCTGCAAGAATTCCGGAAGGCTGAGGCCAAGCATTCCCAAACCTCCGGCACGAAGAAGCTCACGCCGCGAAACACCGTCACAACTTCTTACAGGTTGACCAGGTAGAAAAAGCAAGTTCTTAGCTCCTGCGCACTATTATATGCCTTTCTTTTTCGTTAAAGTAGCCACCTCGGCTGGAGTCAGCGGGCGATGCTGGCCAATTTTCAGATCGCCAATTTGAATTGGACCGATGGCGATGCGCACGAGCTTTAGAACCTTTGCATCGAGAGCTTCAATCATGCGGCGAACCTGACGATTGCGTCCTTCGGTTATGGTCATCTCCAAGTGAGTGTATTTTTCGGAATCGCGCACGCGGGTTACCAGGGCAGGCTTGGTTGGGCCGTCGGACAACGTAACACCGTTGCGCAGCAGCTTTATTTGATCGTCACTGAGGTGCTTGGAGGATTTGAGTAAATATGTTTTGGGAACTTTATAATCGGGATTGGTGACCAGTTCGGCAAACTGGGTGTCGCTAGTGAGAAGGAGTAAGCCGCTGGTTTCCAGGTCAAGACGGCCAACAGGAACCACGTATTGATCGACATCGCCTAGCAGGTTATACACTGTGGGACGCCCCTCGGGATCTTTGTAGGTGGTGAGGTAGCCGGTGGGTTTGTACAAGAGCAGATAGATTTTCTTGCTCTCTTTGACGGGCTTGCCATCCAAGGTAACGGTGTCACGCTCCAGGTCCACCCAATGGTCAGGGGTCTGGATCAGACGCCCATTGACGCGAACCCGCCCTGCGCCGATCCAACTGCGGGCTTCGGTTCGCGATCCGAGGCCGGCTTTGGATAGAACGCGGTCTAATGTTTTGATGGGTCGATGGTCTTCGGTCAATTTGAAATTACTCCGACTGGTGAGAAGCTATTATGACAAAGTTATGTTGACTTTGGAGGGGAATATGGTAATATGGGTTTATGAAAACGACTTTGGAGGTGCCCGACATGTTATTCAAGACTGTAAAGTATGCTGTGGCCACTGAAGGGATTTCCATGAAGGAATTTGTGACGCAAGCTATTGAACTACGATTAAAATTCCAACCCGGGACAGCACCTGAAAAACCCTGGATGAAAGCGTTTGGCGGTTTGCCGCAGCTTGAGCAGGAAAACCGCAAGGTGAACAAAGTCATTGCGGAAGAATTCGGTCGCATTGATCCTGAGGATTGGAAGTGATTCTGGACACGAATGCGCTTTCTGCATTCGCCGAGGGTGACCGGGATTTACAAAAAGTATTTGAGCACGCCGCTGATCTTTACTTACCTTCCATTGTTTTGGGAGAATACCTGTTCGGCATTCGCCAATCTAAGCAAAGAGCTATATACGAATCGTGGCTTGACACAAGTTTGCGCTTGTTCAAGGGCTTAAACGTAGGCAGGGCAACAGCCAGCGCTTACGCTGATATTCGCAAACAACTGAAGAACGCAGGGACACCCATTCCAGAAAATGACGTTTGGATTTGTGCGCTGGCGCAAGAGCACAGCATGCCCGTTATCAGTCGGGACAAGCATCTTCAATTGGTGATCAGCATCAAGGTTCTAAAGTGGTAACTGCTTACACCAGTATTTTCTGAATCAACTCCCCGTGCACATCGGTCAATCGGAAGTAGCGCCCTTGAAACTTGTAGGTAAGCTTCTTGTGATCCACGCCCAAAAGGTGCAACAGGGTTGCCTGCAAATCATGAACATGGGCTGGGTCGGCAGTGATGTTGTAGCTGTAATCGTCAGTCTCACCTAACGTGAAGCCTTTCTTCACGCCTGCACCAGCCATCCAAATTGAAAAGTTACGTGGGTGATGATCGCGGCCATAATTCGTTTCCGTAAGACGACCTTGGCTGTAAACAGTACGTCCAAATTCTCCAGCCCAGACTACCAGCGTATCGTCGAGCAAGCCACGTTGCTTCAGATCCATTACTAAACCTGCAGAAGCTTGGTCGGTGCCTTTGCATTGCAAGGCGATGTCACGTGGCAGATTGTTATGCTGATCCCATCCACGATGATAAATCTGGATGAAGCGCACATCGCGTTCGGCCAGGCGTCTGGCTAAAAGACAGTTGGCGGCATAGGTTCCGGGCTTGCGGGCATCGTCGCCGTATAGCTCAAAAGTGGAAGCGGGTTCCTTCGATAGATCCATTAACTCGGGCACCGACGTTTGCATGCGGTAGGCCATTTCGGACTGGGCAATGCGTGTTTCAATTTCAGGATCACCGTAAGCATCGAGGCGCATCTGATTCAGCTTCTGCACGCTATCGAGCATGCTGCGGCGGGTACTCTTGGCCATACCGGGAGGGTCGCTGAGGAACAATACAGGATCGCCACTGGATCGGAACTTTACACCTTGAAAATTGGAGGGTAGAAATCCGCTGGACCACAATCGGGAAAACAGCGGTTGATCATTGGCCGGGGTATTTGATTGCGAGACCAACACGACAAATCCGGGAAGGTTTTGATTCTCGCTTCCAAGACCGTAGCTTACCCAGGCACCAATGCTGGGGCGTCCTGGCTGCTGACTTCCGGTTTGGATGAAGGTGATGGCTGGGTCGTGATTGATGGCCTCAGTGTGCATCGACTTGATGATGGTGATCTCGTCAACAATCTTTGCTGTGTGTGGCAGCAGTTCACTAATCCAAGTGCCGCTCTTGCCATGCTGCGCAAATTTGAAAATAGTGGAGGCAACGGGAAACGAAGTCTGTCCTGAGGTCATGCCGGTGATTCGTTGTCCGTTACGAATGGAATCGGGCAATTCTGAGTTGTGGAATTTCTTCAACTGCGGCTTATAGTCGAATAGATCCAACTGGGAAGGGGCACCGGATTGATGCAGAAAAATAACGCGCTTGGCTTTGGCGGGGAAATGCGGAAGTCCATTCATTCCTCCCGTTTTCTGATTGCGATCAGTGGATGCGGCCCTGGCATCGACGCCTAAAACAGAAGCCAATGCTGCGGTTCCAATCCCGGTTGAGGACAGGCCGAAGAGTCGGCGTCGAGTCATGGCGATGCTTTTCGCATATTCAAAATCGTAGTGATTCATGCTTATTCCTTGGTGATCACTTCGTCGAGGTTCAACAGCGTGCTGGCAAGTGTGGTCCAGCCGGCGAGTTCTGACTTATTGAGCGCAGGATCTATCGGCGCTTCCCCGACTGACAACAGTTCGCCTGCTGCTTTGATGTTCCCTGCATAGAGAGAGGTTTGTTCTTTCACGAGCAATGTCAGGACGACCAATTCCTTAGGCTGAGGCTTGCGTCCTGTAGCCAGCTCGAACCCATAGCGAATACGGGAGGCGGTGTCTTTGCCACCCTCTTTCAACATGCGCGCAGCCAGCAGCCGGGAAGCTTCCAGGTAGGTAGGATCGTTCCAAAGCACCAAGGCTTGCAGTGGTGTGTTGGTAACCGCTCTGCGGGCAATGCATTTTTCCCGATCAGGCGCATCGAACGTGGATAGTGAAGCCGGGGGAGCAGTGCGCTTCCAAAAGGTGTACATACTGCGGCGGTATAAATCGCTGCCGTGACTTTGCTTATAAGTTTGCGCAGAATAGACACCACCATAAGAAAGTTCTTCCCAAACTCCGGGAGGCTGATAAGGAAAAACGCTTTTGCCGCCTACCGATGAATTGAGAAGTCCACTGACGAACAGTGCATTGTCGCGTACCGTTTCGGCGGGCAAACGGAAACGCGGCCCACGGGCTAACAGGCGATTTTCAGGATCGAGTTCACGCAATGACGCCGATGTTTGGGAAGACTGCTGGTAGATGGCGCTGTTCACAATCAACCGCTGCATGGCTTTGACGTCCCACCCTGAGCGCACGAATTCAGTGGCCAGATAATCGAGCAATTCCTGATGCGATGGCGGCTCGCCTTGAGAACCGAAGTCTTCGGCGGTTTTCACCAGGCCGATGCCAAAGTAGTTCTGCCAATAGCGATTCACGGCCACTCGTGCTGTTAACGGGTGGTTGGGATTCACAAGCCAGCGGGCCAGACCATAACGGTTCTTAGGCAAGCCCGATTCGATGGGTTCCAGCATGGCTGGTGAATTGGCCATCACCTTTTCACCTTTGGTGGCGTAGTCCCCACGGGCCAGAATAAATGTGTCCCGAGGCTTTTCCATATCTGCCATCACCATTACAGAAGGGACTGTCAGTTCCAGCCGATCCCGCTGGGCTTTCAATTCTTTGAGATCGGCATAGATTTTGCGCTGCTCATCGGGAGCTTCTTTTGATAAAAAATAATCCTTGAGTCTAGCCGCCTGATCCTTATTCCGTTTCGTTGTGGCATTGAACAACATCCAGCGTAATGGTTCCGATGTTGTCAATTGTTCGGCCAGTTGTTGCGATGCGGAATTGCTGTAAATTCGTAAATCGTCGAGCTGTCCAAAGAGTCCACCCACTCCACCTTGAATCTGAATCGCAGCATTGGTTCCGGTGGAATCCACGCCAGCATCACCGCTGACATCGAAACTTTCTGCCTTGCCGTTTAAGAAAATCTTCAAGCCTGTGGCGCTGCCGCTGCCTTCGCTGGCAATGGTGATGTGCGTCCATTCACTTTGGGCGATGCGTGTTTTCGTAAGCAATACCACAGATTTTTCAGCGCTAGCAGAAAACTGCATACGCACATTTCCAACCAGCTTCAATCCGGGGATAGCTTCGGGTTCTTCCCAAGTGATGCTCCAACCGCGACCAGTTTTATCCATTTGCGATAGAAAGGTCATTTTCCTATCACCTGTAGGTTTCACCCAAAACGCCAGCGTGAAGGCCTTGCGCAGGTCGATTTCAGGCGTTCCAGGCAGGTCTACCCGAGTCTGCTGGCCACCGAAGGAAGCGGATCTACCGACAATGCCATCGCCATAGGTAACTTCGCCTTCAATCGCTCTACCGTGACGATATCCACCAGCCACGTCGGCCAGGCTATCGTCCAGTTCGTAGTGGGCAATCAAGCCTTGACGGGCGTTCGTTGGAAATTTCGCCAGGCCGGTTTTTTCCCAGACCATCTGCATTTTGGCCACTTCTTTTTCTGGAAGAAGTTTTTCTTTCGCCGGGATAACCGTGCCCAACTCATCCAGCATCTGCTTTTCAGGACTGGGCAAAAGCATCATGGGTTCGGCATTACCTTTGCGGCCATCCAGGCCCTTCTCAGCGAGTGTGTTGAAGAAGGCGGCCATTTGGTAGTAATCTTTTTGCCGCATGGGATCGTATTTGTGGTCATGGCATTTGGCACATCCCATGGTTAATCCCATCCAGACGACTGAAGTTGTTTCTACGCGATCCGCCACATACTCCGCTTGGTACTCTTCGGGAATCGCGCCACCTTCAAAATTAATCATGTGATTGCGGTTGAATCCGGTGGCTGTCTTTGATGCCACAGTGGAACCAGGCATCAGATCACCGGCTAATTGTTCCACAGTGAATTGATCGAACGGCTTATTTTCGTTGAACGATTGAATCACCCAATCGCGCCAGGGGGACATGTCCCGATGGCTGTCAATGTGGTAGCCATGGGTATCGGCGTATCTCGCCAAATCCAGCCAGCCCATGGCCATCTTTTCCCCGTAGCGTTGGGATGCCAGAAGTCGGTCAACCTGCTTTTGATAAGCGGTAGCGGATTTGTCGGCTACGAATGTGGCAATCTCTGCGGGAGTTGGTGGCAAGCCGGTTAAATCGAAACTCAAACGTCGTAAAAGGGTGGGTCGGTCCGCCGCTGGGGATATTTTAAGACCCTCTTTTTCAAGTCGGGCAACGATGAAATTGTCGACTGGGTTATTTACCTTCCCCTTGGTGGTGACGTCGGGAATTATCGGTGGCTTAGGAGCTTCAAATGCCCAGTGCGAAGTCCAGGGAGCGCCACCATCAATCCATTGCTTGATCAAGGCCACTTGATGCTCATTCAAGGGTGAGCCAGCACTGGCCGGAGGCATTCGCAATGCGGCCTTCTGATGGGAAATCCGTTCCATCAGCTTGCTGCCTGCACTGTTGCCAGGGACAATCACTGCGCCGTTTTTACGCTCACCAAACGCTCCGTCGCGAGTGTCCAGACGCAGCCCTGCCATGCGTTTTTTTTCATCCGGTCCATGACAGCTAAAACACTTGTCCGAAAGGATCGGGCGAATGTCACGACTGAAATCAAGTTTCGCAGGTGCAGCGATTGCGAGAACTGGAACAAGCCAGCAAACCAATAATTTGCTCATAAAAAGAATCTATACGAATTCTATCTGATTCTTAATGGCGTTGAGTGATTAGCCTGCGGCCGCCAGTTCTGGAGCTTCTAACAATTTAGATTGCGCAGGTCGCCACACCATCTGACTTTCCTCGGCTGCATCCACCCCCTTGATCGTTATGGAATATTTGCCGGAGTCGGTACGCACAATGTGGCCTTGTCCCTTCAGGTACCAAAGTGTGAACTCCAAATGTTCACGAGGCACGCCTAGCAGTTCTTCCAGATCTTGAATGCTCAGCGCGGCAGATTCCGGTTCGTTCAACCGCTTTGTATAAAGTGCACCCAGTGCACCAGCTCGCTTTCGCTTTTCGTCACCCAATCCATTAGACGCCGTACTTTGATCGAAGATTTTCCAACGGCGCGTCCGATGAAACTGGGTGGCAATGTCATAAGCAGCCCGTTGTTCGGGATCGCTCAGAACTCGGTATGCTTCGGTAATCACGCGAAAGCGCTTGGGGTTGCCCGACTCTTTGTTGTCCGGGTGATATCGTTGCGCCATTAACCGGTAGACTCTTTGAATGGTTTCCTGATCAGCCTTCATATGCAGTTGCAGTAGTTCATAGTGGTCTTCAATCGACTCCCAATCGGCTTCCTTCGTTTCTACTGTTTTGTCTTCTTCAATCGACTCTTTTACTTCAGGCTTTTTGGCCTCAACCGGATTACCGATGAACAATAGTCCCGTTCTGAAGCGGCCGCTTTGCGTCTGTCTGCACCAGGCCACTGAAGCACGCTGTCGTTGTGCCCCGGTGCCCCAATCCCCAATCAATAGGACTTCCAAATTCAAGGCCAGGTTGGTATCGGAAACAATCCCTATGCCACTGCCCCCCGAATCAAATACTTCAACTGGCAGGCTTTGGTGGGAACCATCCCCCTTGGCAAACTGCAGTTGCAATTGACCGGATACTTGCCGGTCTCTTTCTCTAACACGCCGTTCAGTGGATATTTCGTCAGCAAGGATCACTCTTCACTTTTCGACTCGAATTGGCTTCTCCCTATAAGGAACTTCCTCGAAATCACTCAGGAAAACCTACTGGTCTGTGCTCAATGGAATCACTTACATTCTTCGCCGATCAAAACAGGTTCACCCAATAACCGAAGTCCTATCCGGTATCGACCACTTTTAGTAGGACGGCACCATCTGACCGATGATCTCTGTTGGACAAGTGCGCCGTCCCACTTCATGCAGATGGTCACTTCCGAATGTTGATGCAAAGGTTCTGCTGTATTGACGCCCAAACCATGCGCATCCACGTTCACCAGCAGGGCGACCATAGTTCTATATACACCCGATCCATCAGAATATTGAATGGCCAAGCTGGTGGAATCCATTCGCAAGCGGTCTGCATCGCGCTTTTCGTGAATCGTACCTTGAATGGCTAATGACGTGAACATGCTAACACTCAACTCGACTCAGACTGGAAAAACTTTCTAAGAAAAATCTTCGGTTGAAGATATTGATTCACCTAGCCTGCGTATTCCTTCAGGGCATGGGAGAGTTTTTGCGCTACCATTTCTATTCAGCAAAAGGAGTTCGGATTGTCAGCACATAGCCTTGAAGGAAAGACGGCACTGGTCACTGGTGGTGGTAGAGGAATCGGGAAAGCGATTGCCTATCGGTTGGCAGAAGCGGGGGCTAACGTTGTGATCGCCAGCCGCAAATTGGAAAACCTGGAAAGCACTGCTCATGAATTTCGCGATCTACCTGGGAAGACCGCGCCGTTCGCTTGCCATGTGGGCCGTAAAAGTGATTTGGAAGGGTTGGTTACCTATACAGAAAAACTGTTCGGACCGGTGGACATTCTGGTGAATAATTCCGCCACGAACATTGGACAAGGTCCGGCGCTTGAAGTAAGTGACGAAGCCATTTTGAAGACTCTGGAAATTAACGTTCTGGCGGCTCACCGCTTGATCAAGTTGACGGTTCCAAAAATGATGGAACGTAAGAATGGTTCTGTGATCAACGTGGCATCCATCGCTGGTTTACGTCCACAACCACATGGATTGGTTTATTCGTTCACCAAGGCCGGACTGATTATGATGACCCGTGTTTGGGCCATTGAATTTGGTCCTTTCAATGTACGCGTGAATGCAATTTGCCCAGGCTTGATTGAAACCGAATTCAGTTCCTTCTTTTGGCAGGATGAAAAACACATGGCAGCGCTACGCACTTCGCAGCCCATCCCCAGAACCGGCAAACCCGATGAGATTGGTGGCATCGCATTGTTCCTCGCTGGACCGGATTCTACTTTTGTCACCGGCCAGACCTTTGTCATTGATGGTGGAGCTACGGCCAAGTGATGGACAGTTTTGAACAGTTCCTGAAAATCAGGATTGTGAAAAAGCACGAAGATGGGGTGACTATCTCTTTACCTTTGCGCCAGGAATTCATGAATAACGCTGGGGTGCTACATGGGGGGATTATTGCGACGTTAGCGGATGAAGCAGTTGGCTTCGCCGTTGATTTTCACTTCAAGCGTAAGCAGCGAATTACTACGACTGAGCTGAAGGTAAACTACCTTTTACCAGTTGAGGGAAAGCGGCTTTCGGCACGTTGCTATCTGGTGCGAGTGGGCCGACATTTGTGTGTTGGTCGTGTAGATTTGATGGACGATAGGAAACGCTTAGTGGCCATTGCGACGGCAACTTATATGCTGTTGGGGGCCGTAAGCTAGAACTGAAGCGGACAGGCAGGGATGCCTGTCCCACGCTAGCTGAGGATTTCCGTCACCACGCGGCCATAAACATCAGTTAGTCGGAAGTCACGGCCAGCGTAGCGATAGGTCAATTTATCGTGATGCAACCCCATCAAATGCAGCATAGTCGCGTGCAGATCGTGCATGTGTACTTTATCCGCTACGGCAGCACCTGACAGTGGATCACACGCACCATAGCGCATTCCACCTTTCACTCCGCCGCCAGCCAGCCACATGCTGAAGCCTCGGGAATTATGTTGCCGACCGTCGCCATTTTGGCCAGTCGGTGTGCGTCCAAATTCACCACCCCATACGATCAGCGTATCGGCCCACAATCCCCGTTGCTTCAAATCTGTAAACAATGCCGCAATCGGTTGATCAATGGCTTTGGTGTTGTTCGCCATGCGTTGCGTCAGGTTGTTGTGATGATCCCAACCATCGTTGCCCAACTCAATAAAACGAACGCCAGATTCAGCCAAACGGCGGGCCAGCAGACATTGCGTACCAAATGTTTTGGTGGACGCATCGTTCAGCCCGTACATCTCTTTCGTGGCATCGGTTTCCTTTTCGATCCCAATGATGCCCGGCACAGAGCTCTGCATCCGGAAGGCCAGTTCATAGGATTGAATGACGCCTTCCAGTTCCCCATCCACCTTGGCCTTGTCCTTGTACTCGCGATTCAGCGTTTGCAGAAAGTCCAATTGCTTGCGCTGATCGGCGGCATTCATCTGCGGATTTTTGATGTTGGGAACCATGTCGTCGCCGACAGTAACTGGGGTGCCTTGATACGGTGCCGGTAGAAATGCCGACCCATAATTCTGTGCTCCTCCGATGTTGGGGGGGTTGATGGTGATGAAGCCGGGCATGTTCTGATTTTCCGTCCCCAACCCATAAACGGTCCAGGATCCCATGGATGGACGAACGAAGGTGAAACTGCCAGTATGCAGAAAAAGGCTCGCCTGCGGGTGTGCGGCGCTATCGGTGTGCATGCCGTTGAGTATGCAAAGGGAATCGGCATGCTTTGCTAAATGAGGGAAGCGATCCGAAATTTGTAGCCCACTTTGGCCGCGTGGTTCAAACTTATAGCGCGGGGCCATCAGCTTTCCATTGCGCTTACCGGGGCCACCAGTTGGATCAACCGACGTTTCCTTGTCACCGGCTTTTTCCAGTTCAGGACTGTAATCAAACGTTTCCCATTGGCTGGGTGCTCCGGCCATATACAGAAAAATTACACGTTTTACTTTTGCTGGAAAGTGAGGTGCCCGCGCCGCCAGAGGATTGGTGTACGTTGTCCCCGCGTTGAGCATGCCTCCAAGAGCCAAAAACCCGAAGCCGCACGAAGTGCCGCGCAGCATTTCACGACGAGTGGGCTGGTAAATCTGATTCGTTTCGTTCATACGGATTCTCCTATGTTCGATTCAAAAACTCAGCACTGGCAAACAATGCCTGATACAACCTTGCCCAGGACTCTTGTTCTTTTTTAGCAGCACTCGCCTCTTCCGCTGAACTCCGCACATAGCCTAAAGATTGCTTCAGTTCAACGGTTGTTGGCATGCGTCCATAAACCTGTTCAAAAGCAAATTCGACGCGTTTGCTATCCTCCAAAGGTTTTTCCAGCAAATGCTTTGCCGCACCTTGAGCCTGTTCCAAAACGAATGGATTGTTCATCAGGTACAGAGCTTGAGGAGCAACCGTAGTGACGTCACGCAAGCCTTTGGTCTCACTCGGTTCAGGAAAATCGAAGGCCTGAAATACTGACGGGATAAAGCCCCGCAGGATGGGCAAGTAGACACTGCGATACGTGGCGCTGTTTTCATAACGGCTGACCACTTTGCCGAACCGTATATTGATTGGAGCCTGCTTGGGAAGCCGCGAGACCGGCGTTTCTTTGGGTGGCGTCAACGTCAGGTTCCCCGAAATCATCAGCATGGAATCACGAACCGCTTCGGCTTCCAACCGTTTGCGACTCATGCGCCAGTTAGCAGCATTATCAGGATCTTTGTTGAAGTTCGCCTCATTGTAATCGGCACCCAATTGATAGGTTCTGCTAAGCATAATTTCGCGAAGCGTCTTCTTTACAGACCAGCCGTTATCCATGAAACGGGCAGCCACAAAATCCAGCAACTTTTGATTTGCAGGCATTTCGCCCATCTTTCCGAAGTTGTCCACCGTGCGCACAATGCCGCGACCAAAAAGTTGATACCACATGCGATTGGCCATTACGCGAGATGGCAAAGGATTCTGTTTGTTGGTCAACCATTCGGCAAGTTGCAGTCTGCCGCTTTGCCCCTCGCCGATTTCTGGAACAACCATCCCATCGGGCGTAGCCACTTCCACAAATCCACGATGCACTTCCGGACCCAGCTTATGCGGGTCGCCACGTAGATTCACTTTGCAGCTCACCATGGTTTTAGCGTCCGTCGCACCCATGGCAAACACAGCTCCTCTGGGGAGTTTGTCCAGTTGATTTTCAATCCCACGAATTTCTTGAAGAGTGGCTTGCACCTTGTCAACGGCTTGCCGACGCTGCAATTGCAGTAACCGACGTTCTGCATCGGACTTTTTTTCAAGCAGCTCGGTCCGGGCGGCAACTTGCTCCGGCGTCGGCTGAATGGTGACCTCTTCAGGAAGGGTAATCAGCCGCTCTTCTTGAAAGTAGCTGACACGATTTTTAGGGCGTCGTTCCAGCCCTGTCTTCAATTCAGTAGAACGGAAAATTCCGGCCATCGCGTAATAGTTTGTAGTGGGAATAGGATCGAATTTATGATCGTGGCAACGCGCGCAGCCCAC
>JANMWO010000667.1:0-22542 GCA_031394025.1 Acidobacteriota bacterium | reverse complement strand
CAGTGATCCTTTTCATCTCGGGTACCCTTTGGTTGAAAGCGTCGTTACCATTCCGGGCCAGGGGAATTGAGAAGCTGGCCGTTGTTAAGGAAATTAATCCACGGCCCAACAACAGCGCCGAACTCAGCTATTACTATTGGGATGAAAATTCCAAGGCGCATGAGTTTCGCGCCGTCGTACCCTCGCAATGGAAATTGTTTGCCGATAATAATCGTCAGGTTTCCATCACCTATCTTCCTGAAGATCCGGAAAAGCATATGATCGGCGGCCTTCGCGACCTTGAAAAGGAAGCTGGTCCTGGCGAATACATGCGCATGGGAGCCTTACTATTAGTTCTGGGTGCTCTAGCATCGTTCGTTTTCGTCTACATCAAGCTGCGTCGAATCGTAGAAGTGATTCACAAAGGCGTGGGTATTTCCACTGTTGTCTCAGAGTGCGTCAAGGATTCCACTTCCAGAATCAAACCCAATCAGATCAAATACCATTTCAATGGGACCGATGGCCGCTGGTACGAAGGGTGCACCCTAGCCGTGCCGGAAGAAATTATGCGCAAGTATCCTGTTGGTTCCCGCATAATGGTCTGTTTTGATCCAGCCGATCCCTCTTTCCATCAAGCAGACGTCTTCAGTCTGCGCAAGAAGACTTCAAAAACGTAAGCTTTTATTTCGTGGAACAATAGGTATATTGCCTACCGTTCCACTTAAGTTGCGTGCTCTCGCCGGGTTGGAAACAGGTGTCATAGGCGCACTGTTGCTTTTAGGCTGGTTCACGCTGGATGCCATCTATCAAGGACAGCACTGGTACGCCTTTCCGAATCTATGGTCCACCCTTTTTTATGGACAGGATGCATTCCGAATGCGCGCAGGCTGGGCTAGCGCCGCAGGAATTGCCCTGCATTTTTGTATTTTAGGATTTGCCGGGCTCGCTTTTGGAATTGTCTGGCGTTGGACCAACCGCTTTTACATGACCTTGCTCGCAGGCATCACCTGGTCCATGCTGTGGTATTGGTGGCTCAATTTCGGTTTCTGGAAAACATTCGCTCCCCTGGTCCCCCGCTTAATGCCGCAACCAGCCACGGGCTTGGCGTTTTTCCTGTTCGGCGTTTGTCTGGTGCGCGTACCTCTCCGCGGTGAGCGCTTTGCACGATCTTTAGAACCAAGTGCACCTGTCCTATTGAAGGAACAGATAGAAGAAGTCCAGAAGGAACCAGTGTTCCCTCCTCCTCTGCCTTTGCCAGTCCCCGTCGAAGTGGACCTTCCTCCGCAAACTATTCCAGAAAAACCGTGAAGTTGTTAGCACTTTCTCCTGTTTGAAGTCTCAAAGTGTGCAAAAATTAAAGACCGTGTTCCTTGGCTGTGTCGGATGTAAACAGATGCCTGCTGCAAATTGTTTACTGACCATGGTTTAAGGTAAAATACGGGGTGCCACCCAGCGATGTTCAGGTGTTTACTCAGGGGCAAATGTGAATTGCCTAATGTTTGGAAACCGGTCTGAGACTTGGCGCGTCCATGGCAGAGTCGCAGAGTGGAAAGGAATTCGAGTTTCATGAGATTTTGCAGGCTTTTATGCCTGAACCCGATAGTTATTTGTCTGCTCGCTATTCTTCCTGCTCTATTTATTGCCCCTTTGGCCTTTGGAGCTCAGGCTACGCCTGCTCCGCAGACACCTGCACCGAAGCCGCCAGCGGGTAATCCTTTTGAAACTGTTCCCCAGTCTCAAGAGGTAAAGCCGGATGCCCCCAAGCCAGTAGAAGGCGCCAAGCCTCAACTGGAAAACCCGAAACTTGCCACGCCCGAAGCAGCTCCCACAGAAGTTCAAGACATAATTGAAGCCATTGAGTTTCGCGGCTCTCGGCGCGTCCCTCAAGATACTCTTCGTGCGATGATCCTCTCAAAAAAGGGTGACAAGATCGACGAAGACACCTTGCATCGGGATTTTATGTCCCTTTGGAACACCGCCCGCTTCGACGATATTGTTCTGGAAAAGGAAGCTGGCAAAACTGGCTACCTGATTCGGTTCGTCGTAACGGAACGCAGA
Organism: Acidobacteriota bacterium; assembly: GCA_031394025.1. GTDB lineage: Bacteria > Acidobacteriota > Terriglobia > Bryobacterales > Bryobacteraceae > JANXSF01. The sequence continues at coordinate 20,505 of JANMWO010000667.1, read as the reverse complement.
ACCGTCCGCTCAATCAAGTACGATGGTGCCAAATCCGTAACCGTATCGGAAATTCTGGATCGTTTCAAAGAACGTAAAGTCGGCCTGACCGTTGAGCAGCAATACGACCCCAATAAGATCCAGCGCGCGGCTATCGTGCTCAAAGAGTTCTTGTCGGAACGCGGACGTCAGTACGCCACCGTAGACCCACAAGTAAAACAGATTCCCCCGTCGTCCCTCGAAGTAAACTTTTTGGTTAACGAAGGCCCCAAAGTGAAAGTCGGTGTCATCGACATTGTTGGCAACAAAATCTTCAGTGACCGTATCATCATCCGGGCCATGAAGAACTCCCGACCCATTGGTGTCCCAAATTCTATCTTCCTTGAAAATTTATTCGCTAAGACATTTGACTCAACCAAGCTTGAGCAAGATAAAGACATGATCCGCAATTTCTATCAGGAGAAGGGATACTTCACCACGCGGGTCAACGAACATAAAGTGGATATTGTGGAAGTTGGCGGTGGTAAATTCCGCATCCCTCTCATCTATCCCAACAAAGTTGGTAAAGCAGCCAACATCACCGTGAACGTTGAGGAAAGCAAACTGTATCATTTGAGCAAAATCAGTTTTACGGGAGTAAAGCTTTTCAAGACCCCTGAAACTTTGATGAAACCATTGTTCCAAATGCAGGAAGGCGATGTGTTCACTACAGCCAAACTTCGCAAGGGTTTGGAGAACATGAGAAAGCTTTATGGCGAATTCGGATACATTGACATGGTTCCCGAACCGGACATTCAACCCGTCCCTGGTGGCGATAAAATTGACTTCAGCTTGAGTGTCGACGAAGGGAAGCAGTTCTTTGTTCGTCGTGTGGATTTTGTGGGCAACACCACCACTCGCGATAAAGTCATTCGTCGTGAATTGCTGATTGATGAAGGCGATATGTTCAACTCCCGCCTTTGGGAACTGAGCATTCTGCGCTTGAATCAGTTAGGTTACTTTGAAGCGCTGAAAGAAGCTGAAGCGGCTACTATCACCCGTGACACGCGCAACAATACAGTTGATATCGCCTTAAAGGTGAAAGAGCGCGGGAAAAATTCCGTATCCTTGTCGGGCGGCGTCTCCGGCATTTCCGGTAGCTTCGTCAGCATGGGTTATTCCACCAACAACTTTCTTGGACTTGGGGAAACGTTGGGCATCAATTCCCAATTAGGCGACCGCACCAGAGACGTTACATTCAGCTTCACTGAACCCTATCTTTTTGATCGGCCCATTCAATCTGGTTTCACCATTTTCATGAACCGCTTTAATTTCGATCAGGGCAGAGAAGTTTCGTTGCTCTCTGGCCGAAACTTGGCTCCGTTCTACGATGCTTTGGGCAAAGAGAATCTACTCAATTATGTTTCTCAAGGATATGGCTTCACCGCGTTCGCATCCACCCGGTTGAAGCGAACCTTTGCTAGCGTTTCCATGAGCTACGGGTATGACAAATCCAGCATCACCACGCTGACTACTGCATCGCAGCAGTATTTTAACTTCATTAACTTTCAAGGGGTCAGCGGACCCAATTCCTTGCAGGGTATCAAGACCAGCAAAATTGTACCGTCCTATTCTTACAACACTGTGGATCATCCCATCACGCCAACTCGGGGCAAGAGTCTCTACGTTTCCGGTATCTTTGCCGGGTCCGTCCTGGGCGGCAATGTGAACATGATTTCCCCCAGCGTCACAGGCACTTATTTTAGAGCTGGATTCAAGAAAGGCCATGTCATTGGCATGCGCGGCTTAGGTCGGTTCATCACTGGCTATAGCGGCAAAGTGGCCCCGCCTTTCCAACGCTTTTACATGGGTGGTGAAAATGATATCCGCGGATTTGAAATCTGGGGTATCAGTCCCATTGCCTTCGTCGCCAGCTCTGCAAACATTCCAGTTTTGAATAATGACGGTTCACCACGGCAACAGAAAGTACTCTCCGGTGGTGTAGAATCGCTGTCTGGTGTAACCATGCAGGTTCCAATTTATCAGTTGGTGTTCCCCGGCGGCGATACCAATCTGGTGACTAACTTCGAATACCGTATCCCGATTTTTGGACCTCTGGTTCTGGCCGCTTTCTTCGACGCCGGAATAGACAGACTTACCCGTAAAGATCAACTACTGATGAATCCTGGTCGCGTGGATGAACTGAACAGTTTATTCCCCCAAGCCGGGTTCGACGGTAAGATTCGAGTTGTACCGAATACCGAAAAAATCCGCAGTTCCGCCGGCTTGGAATTACAGATTATGATGCCTGTGGTCAACGCACCGTTCCGGCTGTACTGGGCCTACAATCCAACCATTGTGCAACAGTATATTCAGCCACCCATCGTGCTTGATCGTTCGTTCTTCCCCAACCAGGCAACGTTTATTAACTCGCTTGCCTCCTTTGGAAGAGCAACACCGTTTTTGGAAAAAAGAAGTACGTTCCGGTTCACCATTTCGAGAACGTTTTAATACAATAGAAATTTGAGGAGTTTGAATCACATGAAATTCAGTTTGCGACTGACGGGGTTAAGCCTCGTAGCCCTGGCAGGCAGCGCTTTTGCGCAAACAGCCCCCACGAAAGTTGGCATTATCCACATTCAGAATGCCATTGTCGCTACCCAAGACGGCCAAAAAGCGGTGAAGGCGCTGGAAGAAAAATCCGCTCCTCGCCGCAAAGATCTGGAATCGAAGCAATCAGGAATTAGTCAACTACAAAATCAGTTGCGCACTTCTTCCAACACCGCTTCAGAGGAAACCAAGAAGAAGCTGGCTATGGATATTGATTCCAAAACCAAGTCATTTAATCGCGATGTTGAAGATGCCCAAGCCGAAGCAGAGCAGGATCAAAACAAATTGTTGAATGAAATCGGCGGCAAGATCATGGCCGTGATCGATAAGTATGCCACCGATAACGCCTACGCCCTCATCATCGACGTGAGTGCCCAACAGAGCCCTGTGCTGTATGCATCAAACTCCGTGGACATCACGCGGGATATCGTAGCTTTGTACGATAAGAACGCCCCCGTAGCAGCCGGAGCCGTAAAGCCCACAGTTCTAACTCCTCCACCTGCTAAAAAAGCTGCTCCAGCAAAGTAAGCAAACACAGACTTGATATCATCGGGCGGTCTCTTGTAAAAAGAGGCTGCCCGATTTCTATTTCCATACAAGGCAGACATAATGAAAGTATGCGGATCATGGCTTTTGATCTAGGCAAACGACGTATCGGCCTGGCCCTGTCAGACCCCCTGGGTTTTACCGCTCAGGGCATTGATACGTTTGAGCGTACAAATATCCGCGAAGATATTGCCCGCTTGACGGAACTGTTAACCAACAATAATGTATCGCTGATGTTGTTTGGAAACCCGCTGCATATGAGTGGTCGTGAAAGTCGTCAAACCGAGTTCGTCAAAATTTTTGCGGAACGTCTTGCCCAGGCATCCGGGGTCCCTTACGATTTGTGGGATGAACGGTTAACCAGCGTGGAGGCCGAAAGAATCTTACGACAAGGTGGCATTGGCGAACGCAGAGACAGAAAAGGATTGGTAGATAAGCTTTCAGCAGTGATCTTGTTGAACAGCTATCTTTCCTCACTGGCATGAAACGCTTTCTGCTGTTTCTTATCCTCCTCGGGTTCACTGTTTTTGGTGGGCTGTATTTTTTGGCTCACCAGGCCAATGACACGTTCGTCGACCCAAAATCAGTTCAATTTACCAAAGGCACTAGCACCAGGCAATTGGCCATCAGTTTGGCCAAAGCCGGGGTTGTGCGCAGTCAATGGCATTTTTGGGCAGCGCGCCTGTTACACCCCCGATCCCGCCTGATGGCCGGCGATTACAGCTTCGACAAGCCCATTAGTCCCGATGAAGTCATTGGACGCCTGATGCGGGGTGAAGTTTATTTCTACCCGCTGACTGTTCCCGAAGGCTACAACATTTTCGACATCGCCAAGAGTTTAGAAGGGCAAGGGCTTTTCTCGTCCGATGCTTTTCTGGAACAAGCCAAGCAGCCCGCCATGATCCGTGACTTGGCACCCAATGCCACGTCGCTAGAAGGCTTTCTGTTCCCGTCCACTTATCACTTGACCTACCACACCAGCCCGGAACAGGTGTGCCGTATGATGACCAATGAATTCCGTAAACAGTGGAAGGAACTGGGCGCTGGCGGTGATCCTGTTCGGACCGTGACATTAGCTTCCTTGGTAGAAAAAGAGACCGGGTTAAAAGCAGAACGACCGCTGGTTGCCGGTGTGTTTGAAAACCGCATGGACCGGGGCATTAAACTGGATTGTGATCCAACCACCGCATACGCCGCCATGCTGCTGGGTGTGTGGCGAGGCAAAATCTATCGCTCCGATCTAAATCGGAAACATGCCTACAACACATACAAAGTAGCCGGACTTCCCCCAGGCCCCATCGCCAATCCAGGAATAGCTTCCTTGAAGGCCGCCCTGCACCCTTTGAATTCGAAATACCTCTATTTTGTCGCCAAGGCCGACGGAACCGGCGGACATAATTTTTCAGAAACGCTCAATCTTCATCAGCGAGCCGTGGATCAATACCGGCGTGCTGTAAAGAACCCTAAATAACCGATATTTACTGAAACTCGATGGTATCCACTTGGATCACTTCGCCCTGCAACTTTCCGCTGATTTTCGCTTTCAAGTCTTTTTCTTTATTCAGCTTCTTCAACAGACCAAGCGTTTTGGCATTCCCGGCTTCGTTCAGCTTGACGAACTTGCCATCGCCCAGCACCAATCCGTATCCGCCTTTGGCGCAGGTGACGGCGCATTCCCTGGTGTGGCTGGCCAGATCACGGCCCTTGCACATGACGTCGACAATGGTCCCTGTCCAGGTTTCGGCCATCGCGATTGCAGGCACAAATACAAACGCGGTTACGATTGCAAATAGTTTCATACTGCTTTATTGTACTACCGTAAATTCCAAATGTAACAGAGGGGCATTGTAAGGGTCGTTGATTCTAAGCTACTTACATGCAACACTTGCCTAACGATTCCATAGCGGCGTATACTCACATTTTTGGCCAGTAATATGATCTCTAGAGACGTGCAAGATCCTCTGGCGCCACAACGCGAGGCGGCCCTATTCTATGGGCTATTTCTGCGCGGGCATTCCATTGATAGCATCCGCAAAGATATTGACGTCCCGTCTACTTTAGCCCGAAAATGGATGCGCGGAAAACAGTACGAAGATTCTTTTAAGGATAATTTGAAACGGCTGTATCAATACCGCAAGCAAGTATTGGCCATTTTCAATGAGCTGGTGCATAACGAAAGGGGTCGGGCCAAATTGCAGTGAAAGTTCCAATTTTCCAGATTGACGCTTTCGCTTCTTCCCTATTCACAGGCAACCCTGCGGCAGTTTGTCCATTGGAACAATGGCTTCCCGATGCACTGCTTCAGAAAATCGCCGCCGAAAACAATTTAGCAGAAACTGCTTATTTCGTGCGTTCAGAAAGTGGATATCATCTGCGTTGGTTCACCCCAGCAGTTGAAGTGGACTTGTGCGGCCATGCGACGCTTGCCGCAGCCTGGGTAATCATGAACGAATTGGACACTAAGGCCGTCAGCGTCAGCTTCCAGAGCCGTGGCGGCCCGTTGTCGGTGAGTCGGCAAGGGGATATTTACACGCTGGACTTTCCCGCCAGCATGCCAGAACGACTTCCGCCGAATCCGCAACTGGAAGATGCCCTAGGCTGTCCGATTGTCGAATTATGGGGTGCCCGTGACTATGTTGCCGTTCTGGCATCGGAACAAGCCGTTCGCTCCGTCAAGCCATCCATGGAAAAGTTGAAGGGACTGGATCGCTTTGCTGTCATTGTCACTGCCCCAGGGCAGGATTACGATTGTGTTTCCAGATTCTTTGCACCGGCAGCCGGCGTGGATGAAGATCCGGTGACTGGTTCCGCCCACTGCACGCTGGCACCATTCTGGGCTGCCCGGTTGAACCGGAACCCTATTCGGGCCTTTCAGGCTTCTTCACGGGGCGGGGAAGTGCATTGCGAAGTACATGGGGATCGGGTGCTGCTTTCAGGAACCGCTGTAAAGTTTCTGGAAGGCACAATCAACTTAGAATAGCGGGCCAGTCAATCATAAACGAAGCGCCATTCCCCGGACTGGTTTCCAGGTGAATCACCCCGCCAGCGGCTTTTACAATTGTGGCCACTGTGGAAAGACCAATGCCTGTGCCCCCATCGGATTCACGAGTGGTGAAAAATGGCTCAAACACCCTGGATTTAGTGGCATCATCCATTCCCGGCCCGTTGTCGGCAACTTGCAGCCGTACACTTGTGCCAATGGTTGATGTGGTCAATTCCACCAGACCCCCATCGGGCATAGCTTCCTTAGAGTTCACCAAAAGATTTACCAGAATCTGTTCCAGGTTAGCCAGATCGGCCAAAATAAGTGGGATGTCGTTCCCAAGCTTAATCGAAAGCTGAATCGTTTCGCCAAGCAAGCGTTTGTACATGCCCGAAGATTGCTCAATCAGGGTATTCAGGTTGAGAGGCTTTTCCGTGGAAGGAGTGCGCCTCAGAAACCCCAATAGCTGACTTGTTAACGCCCCTGCCTTACCGGTCAACTGAACAATTGCGGCTAATTCTTTGGCTGCCTCAGAATTTTTTGGCAACTCGTCTTGCGCTGCTTCCGCATGGGCGTTAATTAGCGTCAATAAGTTATTGAAATCATGGGCTACGCTTCCAGTCAGCATGCCAGCAATTTCCAAACGCTTTGATCGCCACTGTTGTTCCTGTTTCGTTGCCCGAGCCATAGACCCTCTTTTATAACAAGTTTCTGACTACTCCAGTAACAATGCTGCAACGATATTAGCGCTTTTTTCGTGGTTCCGGTAATCCCAGCAAGCGGCGGATGTCCAAGTAGATGTCATCCATGTCCCGATTCCCATCTAACGTCAAAAGCTGGTTCCGTTTTTCGTAAAATTCCAGCAGCGGGCTGGTCTTTTCATAGTACTCCCGCAGCCGCACCTTAAGCGCTTCCGCGTTGTCATCGGCCCGTTTCGTGAAGCCGCTACCTTGGCCCATTTTTGCCCGATACATGACCCGTTCAAAGATCACTTCATCCGGAATATCCAGGTAGATTACTTTATCGATGTCCCAATTTTCAAACAGATACTCTGCTTGAGAACGAGTGCGGGGAAAGCCGTCTAACACAAAGCCATAGTTCCAGTCGTGCTGGTCTAACCGTTTGCTTACAACATCTTCCACAATCTCATCGGGGACCAGAAGGCCCGCATCGGTAATGCGGCGGATTCTCGCAGCAAGCTTAGTGTGATGTTTTACATGCCAACGGAAAATTTCGCCAATAGAAATGTGGACGAAATCATAATCGCCGCATATCCGTTCGCTCTGGGTTCCTTTGCCGGAACCTTGGGGGCCACAAATGACGTACTTATTCACAAGATCCCCATAGTATCAATATTCCAGGGGCCAGCTAACCATAAGACTAAGCAGTCTCTTAGCGGTTGCGCTCGTAGTACCGGTTGGCTAATTCTTCCATAGTCCCAATTTCTTCATCGGTCAGGACAGGCGTAAAGCGTGCGGTGCGCATGGGGATGGTTTGGCGAATCGTAAATCGGCCTGGGAAAAACTGTTCCAGGTCTGATCTGTCAACAACAAATTCCTTAAAAAGTAGCTTAATAGAGATGGGAACTGAATTATTCAAGGGCAGAAAAATGCCCTCCTTCAATTCATAATGACAGACTTTCCTGTTTTGGGCGAGATAAAAACATGACTAGTTCTATACTTACCACCACAAAAAACTTGATTTTCGTATTTTCTTCGCCCATAATAAAGGTCAAATCCTATGGCACTCACTCCAAGGCAAAAAGAAGTTCTGGACTTCCTGGTCATCTTTGTAGAAGACAACGGCTACTCCCCCAGCTATGAGGAAATTGCTCACGGCCTGAACCTGGCCTCCCTGGCCACGGTGCATAAGCACATTTCCGCCCTGGAATTGCGCGGCTACTTGAAACGCGGCTTCAATCAGAGCCGATCCTTAGATGTCTCCGCTGAATACGTTTCGCAACATCGGTTGAACAATAAGCCACCTGTCCCCCGACAAAATTACGAAGTTCCCCTGGCCGGGAAAATTGCCGCCGGAACTCCTGTAGATGCCACTCAACAGCAAGACACGCTTAGCTTTAGCGATTTTGTGGGAAATGAAAGTACCTTCGCTCTACAAGTTCGTGGCGAATCTATGATTGACGATCACATCATGCACGGTGACTACGTTCTGGTTGAAAAAACAGACCGTGTGCGCGATGGTGAAATCGTCGTGGCCCTGGTGGATGGTAGCGAGACCACCTTGAAGCGGTTCTATCGGGAAACAGATAACGTGGCCCGTCTTCAACCGGCCAATGCTTCCATGGAACCCATTCGAGTGCCGCTGGACAGTGTTTTTATCCAAGGAAGAGTGTTGGCCGTTCTGCGGAAATACAAGTAGCCATGAAAAATGCCGCTTTGTTTGAAGCAAAGCGGCTTTGGGGGTAAATATCTTGAAAAGAGAAGGGCAGCCTGTATGACCTACCCGTTGGTTTACCTTATCACGCAACAGTGTTCCAACCTAGTACCGAACTTCGAACCAGTACTTCTGGGCAACGTGGTCTATCCGTAATCGAAGCCGACACCAGCAAGAATAGCCTCTCCCTTTCGTAGTACGATGAAGACGAATGCGCCTCCGCACCTTACTTTGCACCACCGCCATCACCGCTTTCATCCTGATCCTGCAAGGGTGCGCCAATTACGGCAATTCCGCCGTTCAAACCAGCGCCAACCAGACACCTGTTCAGGAACCCTTAAAAGTTCAGCACGAAGACCGCTCATCCCGAAAGTCCTCCGGTGACAGAAATGCTCCCCGCGGAACTGCTGGTGATTTCGATTTCTATCTCCTAAGCTTGTCCTGGTCTCCGCAACATTGTTCAACTCCCGCCGGGGAACGGGATCGCGATCAGTGCGGCGGTACCCGTCAGTATAATTTCGTGGTTCACGGACTTTGGCCTCAATACGATCCTAAGGGATGGCCTCAATCCTGCGGTGGCGAAACCAATGTGAGCAGAGCAATGGTCAATGAAATGCTCCCCTTGATGCCCAGCCCGAAGTTGATCTATCACGAATGGGAAAAGCACGGTACATGCAGCGGATTAGGGCAGCAAAAGTATTTTGAAACCGTGAAACAAGCCCGAGCCAAAGTAATCATCCCGCAAGACTACCAATCCCCCAAAGATGCCGTACGCACCAACTCGGCAGCAATTAAGGCGAAGTTCATTGCTGCTAATTCCGGCCTTACCGAAGATATGCTGGGGGTCACTTGCAGTGGACGTTTTCTTCAGGAAGTGGATGTTTGCCTCACCAAGGAACTGGGCTTTCGTTCCTGTGGACGTGGTGTGCGGGATAGTTGTCCCGACGAATTAATCATACAGCCGTTGAGATAATAAAGAGATTCCATGGCGAAACCTGTCCGTAAATCGTCAACGAAGCCTTTGCTGGAACGCCTGCGTGCTTCCAAAGCCTTCTTTTGGATAGTGATTGCATCGCTCTCCGTTTTCATCCTTTCCATTTTCATCTTCACTTATTTCTGGATGACCCATTCGCGAATGATTGATGAGACGTTGGCCCGTGGCCCATACATGACCACTTCGCGGATTTATGCCGCTCCGAAGTCTGTCCACGTGGGCGATCAAACGACAACGCAGGAAATTATGGGTCAGGTTCGAAATGCAGGCTATGGGGAATCGAAATCTAATCGTATGGGCTGGTATAACGTGCGTCCTGGTGCAATTGAAATTTTCCCCGGTCCTGATTCCTATTTTGAGAACGATGGCGGTGTGATTAAAATTGACGGCGGTAAGGTGAAAGAGATCATTTCCTTGCGCGACAACACACCCCGTACTGTTTACCCATTGGAGCCGGAACTACTCACAAACATTTTCGATCAAAAGCGGGAAAAGCGCCGCGTTGTTCGCTATGAAGATATTCCAAAAGTTTTAGTGGACGCCACAATTTCTGCTGAAGACAAGCGCTTCTTTCAACACACCGGGTTTGACCCTTTACGGATTGTCAAAGCGGCCTACGTGGACATTCGTTCCGGTCGCCACAGCGAAGGTGCTTCGACCATTTCTATGCAGGTGGCTCGCAACATGTTCCTGACCAGGGAAAAAACCTGGAAGCGTAAAATTTCCGAAACACTGATCACTATCCAACTGGAATGGAAGCTTTCCAAAGAAGAAATTTTCGCCTACTATGCCAATCAAGTAGCCGATATGGGCCATTTGGGCAGCTTTGGGATTCGCGGGTTCGGCGAGGCGGCGCAGGCCTATTTCGGCAAAGACATTCGCGAACTGACGCTACCGGAAGCAGCCACTTTAGCCGGAATGAATCAACGGCCAAGCTACACCAATCCTTTCTACTATCCCGACCGCGCGCTGAAACGTCGCAATATCATTTTGACTATGATGCGCGAAAACGGCTACATCACAGATCGGGATTATGCCCAAGCGGTGGCATCTCCAATGAAAGTCGTCCGAGGCAGTAGTGGGTCCAATGATTCGGCTTATTTCATCGACATCGTCAATGAAGAATTAGAGAAACATTTTAGCGATCATGATTTCACCAGTTCGGTATATCGCATTCACACCACTCTCGATGTGGATTTGCAGCGGGATGCTGCGGAAGCGGTGCGGGTAGGCTTTGTTGAAGTGGACAAGTATTTGGAGCGCCGCAACATAAAGAATCATGGTGCGGCACAAGTGGCACTGATGGCGGTTGATCCGCAAACAGGCGAAGTGAAAGCGTTGGTGGGTGGCCGAAACTATGCCAACAGCCAATTGAATCACGTGCTGTCTAAGCGCCAGCCAGGCTCTATGTTCAAGCCCTTCGTATACGCTGCGGCCATGAATACGGCACTTCAAAATGGGGCGCAGCAAGTGTTCACCCCTGCCAGCATGATTATTGATGAGCCAACCACGTTTTGGTTCGATGGCAAACCCTACGAACCGTCCAACTATCATCAGGCGTCGTATGGATCGGTGTCAGTTCGTACGGCACTAGCCCGTTCCATGAATATTCCAACGGTGAAACTGGCCCAATCTGTCGGCTACGGAACAGTGGCACAGCTCGCAAAATTGGCAGGTATGGGGACCACGGTGCGCGCCACGCCATCGGCAGCGCTGGGGTCCTACGAGGTCACCCCGATCGAAGCCGCTGGCGCCTACACCGTGTTCGCGAATCGCGGGCAGTGGTCCAAGCCCTACTGGATTCAATCCATTCGCGACGCCGCTGGTCAACAATTGTTCGATGGCAAGCCAGTTCATAAATATGTGCTGGATTCCCGAGTGAATTATTTAATGGTGAACATGATGGAAGAGGTTGTGCGGTCGGGCACTGGCGCAGGCATTCGGTCTCGCGGTTTTAGCCTGCCTGCTGCCGGTAAAACAGGCACTTCCGATCATGATGGCTGGTTTGCCGGTTTTACAACAAAGCTTGTTTGCGTTGTTTGGGTGGGTTTTGATGACAACGCCGAACTTGTTTTAGACGGTGCTCAAACTGCCTTGCCCATTTGGACAGAATTCATGAAGCGCGCTCACAACCACCGGGATTATCGCGGTGTGAGCTACTTCAATGCCCCTGATGGGATTGTCACGGTGAACATTGATCCAGCCTCCGGCCAACTAGCCACTGACGCCTGCCCCACGCCGCGTAGCGAAGTATTCATTACCGGGTCACAACCTCTGGAAACTTGTTCTTTGCATGGTGGCAGCCGAGCCGTGGCGCAAGTGTCTGGTTGGGACACTCCCGATCCGCAACAGAAGCGTGATGATGGCACCCCGCAACGCCCTATGACCGCACGTAAAGGAAGCAAGGTGACAGAAGCTCCCGACTCTGAAAATCCACCTGGCGAGAAAGCCCCTAAAGAGCATCCTAAGGGTTTATTTGGGCGGATCAAAGACATTTTCAAGTAGGACACCATCCGCAGCCGTAAATATTGGAGCTAGAATATAGCTAAGAAGCGTAAGGGTTCAGCGAACTTGCGTTTTCTGTTTTGGCTTGTTTTTAAAAAGAGGTGTGCGTTATGAAATTCCGCATGTTTGCTTGCACCCTGATTTCCGCTTCAACATTCCTTACCGGCATGAATGATCCACCAGCGAAACCATCGGATCCAAAACCGCAGTTGTCGGCTGAATCACGGGGCGACATTTTAATGGCCCGCAAAGAGTATCGCGAAGCCATTGAGGTTTACCTGCAAGGGCCGCAGGATTCCTCCATTCTTTTGAATAAGACCGGCATTGCCTATCATCAACTCACCGATACAAATACAGCTCGTAAATTTTATGAACGTTCCATGAAGGCAAATCCTATCTATGCTGAAGCCATCAACAATTTGGGTACCGCTTTCTATGCCCAAAAAAACTACCGCAAAGCCATTGCCCAATACTTGAAGGCGCTGCAGATCAACCCACTTTCCGCATCGGTCCACAGCAACTTGGGAACCGCCTATTTTGCCCGCAAAAAGTACGATGCAGCTTTGGAATCGTATCAAAAGGCTCTGGAACTAGACCCGGAAGTGTTTGAACATCGCGGTTCCAACGGTGTTCTTTTACAGGAACGAACGGTCAACGAACGGGCCAAATTCCATTATTATCTGGCCAAGACCTACGCCAAGGCCGGAGCCCAGGAACGGGCCTTGGGTTACATTCGAAAGGCGTTGGAAGAAGGCTTCAAAGAAAAAAAGCGATTCATGGAAGAACCGGAGTTCGCCAACTTGCGCGAACTTCCCGAATTCCAACAGTTGATGACTATGGAGACGCGTGTCCTTTAGGTTGCCTCACTGTTTGCGATTCGTCGTTTTCCTAATTCTTACTACGCTGCTCCCCACCGCTTGCCGACGAAATTCGTCAATTGGCGTGGAGCGCATTGCCATCCTCCATTTCGATAACCTGACTGGAGATGCACAGTGGAATTGGCTTTCTGCTGCTGCTCCCTCCTTGTGGCGAACTCAACTTTCCGGGTCTCAAAGCTCAGTCGCAAATGTTGTCAAAAGTCCCAGTGAAGCCGCTCAGCTTCGGGCTACCCGCTTGCTGACTGGCTATTTTTCCGTTCGAGCCGGAATGCTTCGAGGAACAGTTACGGTTGTGGACACGGAATCGGGTAGAACGCAATCGACGATTCTTGCGCAGGCAGGCGACGCAATTGCCCTGCTCAATCAAATTTCCACTCAGCTCGAATTGCCAGTTCGCCCTCTTCCAACTCAGGCCTCAAAAGCGCTGGAAGCCTATGGACAGGGCTTGGCCGCCAGTTCGCAATCCGATGCCATTGCCCACCTGAAAAATGCCACCGCTGTGGACCCGTCTTTTGGGCTGGCCTGGATACAGCTTATCGACAAGATGCGCGGGCGTGGCGACATTGCCGGTTCCTTAGACATAGCCCGACTCGCCTTGGCCCAGAAATCAATTCCAGCGGTGGAACGGGCCGACCTAGGCTTACGCGCATTGCCTGCCGATGCTTCGGCTGCCGATAGATTAGCGCAGTTGGAAAATGTCTCTCGGGTCAACCCTGCGGATGCCAATTACGCCACCCAAACTGCCGATTTTGCCGTTGCCGCACGGATGCTTCCCAAGGCTGTGGAATGGTACCGCATCGCCACAAAAATCATGCCGGAATCTTCTCAGCTTTGGAATTCAAAAGGCTACGCAGAAGCCTTTTCAGGTGACTTCGAGAATGCTCAAAAGAGTATGCAGCGTTACCAGGCCTCGGCGCCCGATGACGCGAACTTTTACGATTCCTCCGGCGAGATTCTTTTCATGCAGGGCCATTTTGCTGAGGCTGCGGCATCTTTTCAAACCGGTTTTCAAAAGCTGCCCAATGCGTTTGGAGCAAACATGCTGCGCAAGGCTGCCTGGGCGTACTTGCGGTCTGGCAATGTAACGGAAGCGGATAAAGTATTTGGTCAATACGTTGAGTTTCGGCAAAAGATGAACGATCCGTTTATTCCCCTTCGCCAAGCGCAATGGGTGTACTTGACTGGCAAGCAGGATGCCGCCAAACGACTATTGCAGAACTTTGCGGTTGAAAAAAAGAATCCATTTGCCTGGGCCCAGTTGAGCATTTGGGAACGGTTCGAGGAGCATCCCGCAAAGGCTGTGGAATACGCCCAAAAGGCGATTCAAGGTTTGCCCGGTGCTCCTCAATATAGAAACACTGTTGCCATAGCAGCGGTGTTGGCACAACCGAATGCGCCCGCCCTTGTCTGGAAGCAGCGCATGAATGGACAGCCGATTGCGGCCATCGGCATGCTTGTTTCAAAGGAACCTGCGGAGGCTGCACAATTTCTGGAAGAGGCACGATCCAAAATCAATCCATTGCAGGAATACTATTGGAAGGATCTGCATGCCATCGCGTTGTATCGTTCAGGAAAGAAAGCACAAGCAAAGGCACTGTTAACCAGTTATTCATTGCCTGAAGCAGAAGAGGACGCCGTTGTTTTATGTTTTGCATTCCCCGCAGATCAGCAAATTCGCAAGGAACTGGCAAAGTAGAGACGACTCTTTAGGATTGCAGCACTTCTTGATTGCGGTGCAGCACCTGGCCCGACCCCGATTCGATGACTCTCAACAACTGGGCGATCTCGCTATCGTCCAGTGGCTTGCGCAGCAAGAACCCTTTGGAACCCTCAAATACCCTGGATAAGCCCTCATCGAATCCTTCTGTTACTAAGACAAAAGTGATGGGACGGTAGCGCACCGATTCATAAAATTCAATCCAACTTCGTCCGGGCAATCGCACATCGCAGAAGACTACATGGAACCGCATGCGTTCCAATAAGTCAGCGGCTTCTTCAGCACTCACCACAGGCACCACTCGGTGACCTTCCAACGAAAGAATGGACAGCAACTTTCTTTGCACTGCACCTTCTGGTTCAATGACCAAAACGGTCCAGCATTTTTTTGTTTCCACCGAAATCGGGGAAGCGGCAGTTTGGACCAGCGGCAGTTCAATTTCAAAAGTGGATGCCGTGGCGTTGTTTTTCACCAGCTTAATGTTGCCATTATGAGCGTTGAAAATACCTCGGCAAAAGTCCAGATTAAAGCTGGCTTCCGTTTCGTCCAGATTCAACTTTCTGGTAGGAAACTCAATGCGAATCAAAACGGATTGCGAACTGGTGCTTAAACCCACCAGAATCCGCCGGTCACTGTGGTTATCCTGCTGTTGTTCAACATAACCAAGCAGGTCCAGAAAAACCTGTTCCAATTGGCTGCGGTTCCCACTGATGATCACCGATAAATCGGCCAGATTGGTTTCCACCTGTTCTTTCATCTGAAGCATTTCTCGTAACAAAAAGGCCAGGTCCAACTCCCCGGCGGAACTTGTATTTTGGATGCGGGAAAACCCCGATAGACGTTGGACAATGCCTGTAGCGCGGTCCACGTGGGTGGCAATGGCACGCAGGCTGCGATCCGTCAGCGAGTCTGTTTGATGACGCAGTAGGCTGGACGTCAGTTGCAGAATAGAGGCCAGCGGCGAACTCAGTTCAGCGGCAATTCCAGAAACCAATTGTCCCGCCGTTGCCAGTTTTTCGCTTCGAACCAGTTGTTCTTGAATAGATTGCTGATGAATTAAGCGCAAGGCCGCCGCTACTTGATTCCCCAAGTGTTGCAAACAAATCTGGACGTCCTGATTAAAGCGGCGACGAGGCAGGGCAAAGGCAATTTCCAGGATGCCGATTGGATGGCCACCAAAAAGCGTTGGAACATAGATTAATCCGCGAGGAAGACCTGCCGCGGCTTGTGGGGAAAGCAGTGGACTTTTCAACGCATCGGGAATGGTTAGTAACGTTCGATTCTGGAAGGCGAAGATGGCCGCCCCAAACGGCGATTCCCGATTCGCTTGTAAGTTATTGCTTATGGATTGCGGTTCGCCAGGCGTTTCCATGCACCCCAGCGTTTCCGTGTTTCTATCGTATTTGAACAGTCGAACCGAAGAAGAGGTTAGGATCCTTTGTAATTCTACTCGCAATGTTTTCAAAGCTTCGGTATGCGATTTGCTGGCCAGCAGTTGCTCCCCAAGTTCATTCAAACTGCGAATTACACGTCGATTCCGATTGCGACTTTGCTGGACCATCCACCACACCGCTAGCCCTGCTCCACAGAATGCCAGCAAACCCAATAAAATTTCCGGGTACGGGGCATCGGCTTTCCAGGAAAAGACGGATGCAACCAGCGTAACTAGATAGCTTCTAACCATTCGTGCAAAATAGGGTCGCGAAAATCTCGAACCATAACCTCCACGCCAGGCAGCGAGTTTTCAGAAGTGGAAATTCCAACCACTCTCATTCCAGCCGCCACACCAGCGGCCACTCCTGCACCAGAATCTTCAAACACGATGCAATCAGCAGGCTTCGCCCCAAACTGCCGGGCAAGTCGCAGATAAATATCGGGCGCGGGCTTGGGGTGAAGCACTTGATGCCCATCCGCTACAGCCTTAAAATACTGCCGCAAATCAGCCCGATCCAGCACAAAATCAATATTGGCTGGCTCAGCATTACTCCCCAAGCCCAGCCCTAAGGATTGGTACTTTGCCAAAAACTCTTCAATTCCAGGAACCAAAAACTCCTGAATTCTCAACGACATCAAATCTCGAAACAGCGCTTCCTTTTTCGCTCCATGCTGGAAAACTTCGTCATCACTTAATTGATCGCCAAAAATGTCCCGAACAATTTGATCGTTGCGCTTGCCGTGCATGCGCGATACCAGACTATCGGCGGAAACTCCGGCGTTCTCCAGGTAGATTTTCCAGGACTGTGTGTGCAGCGGCATGGAATTAATGATCACCCCGTCCATATCGAACAAAAAATGGCAGTTGGTTACCAACGGATGTATCCTCCGTCGACCATCAATTGTTCAGCCGTAATAAAACTGGATTCATCCGATGCTAAGAATAGTGCGGCATTGGCCACTTCAACTGGCTCTCCCAGGCGGTTCAACATGTGGGCTGGTGCCACGCGGCTGGTCCACTCTTCAACCGTGGTTCCTAACCGGGCAATCTCCCGGACAGAGGCGCTAGTGAAAATGCAACCTGGGCAGATTGTGTTCACACGAATCTTGAAGGGAGCCAGGTCCAAGGCCAAGTTGCGGGTCATCATGATTACTGCCCCCTTCGATGCACTGTAGGTGGTGAAATCCTTTTGGGCGATGATGCCGCTCATAGAAGCGATATTTACTACCGATCCCCCTTGCCTCTTCAAACCTGGAAGGGCAGCTTTGATGACCATGGCGGTGCCGATCACGTTGACGCCCAGGACGCGATTCCAATCGGCCAGGTCGGCGTCTTCCAAACTTTTCTGGGTGAAATCAGCGGCATTGTTGACAAGCACATGGATTGCGCCAAATGTGGCTTGGGCCAAGGCGGCCAGTTCCTGCCCGGTTTCCTGCCGGGCAATGTCACCCGCTAGGAAAGCGACCTGCGCGCCTTTGGAACGAACCAGATCGGCCACTCGCTGACCGTTTTCCTCATTGAGGTCGTTCAGAACCAGACTGGCACCTTCTTCAGCGAATCGGAGAGCGATTGCTTCGCCAATTCCCGCCCCTGCGCCAGTGAGAATACAAACCTTATTTTTCAAACGCATTTTCTAATTGTACGGTGAGGGCGAATCTGGCGAAACGACGAATAGCAATCGGTAGGCAATGACATGATCAATCGGATACAATAGCGGGGCTGACATGAATGGCCCTAAGCCCAATGTCTGTCCACCGAGCCTGGCGTTATTAACCAAATGGATTTGGACCAGCTACACACCTTCTTAGAAATTGTTCGCCTGAAGAGTTTTTCCAAGGCGGCGATCACCTGTTTTCGCACGCAGCCTGCGATCAGCGCCCAAGTGCGCCAACTGGAACAGGAAATGAATACGGCTTTGTTTGATCGGCTGGGGACACGAATTTCCCTAACCCCGGCAGGCCGCATTTTTGCTGAATATGCTGAGCAAATTTTAGATTTGCGACGGCGGGCTCAGGATACCATTAACGAATTGGAGCGCATTCCCCGCGGAGAATTGGTGATTGCCGCCAACGAATCCACCTGTATCTATGTATTGCCGCACGTTTTTTCCAACTTTAAGGAACTGTTCCCCAATGTCCAATTGCATGTGGATCGATCCTATGGAACACGGGTCGTGGAAGCGGTTCTGGACAACATGGCCGATTTCGGAATTGCCCAACTCCCGCTGGCAGAAAGGAAACTACAGGTTGTCCCAATCCACACCGATGAAATCAAAGTGATTGTTCCCCCAGGGCACCCGTTGGCAAATGTCGAAATGGTGAAGCCGGAAACACTGTTGGATTTTCCGTTACTGCTTCCCAAGAGCGGAACCACCCGGTCACGGTTGAACACTTGGCTGGATGCGGTTGAAGATCAGATTCAAGTTTCCATGGAACTGGATTCCACGGAAATGATTAAGCGCTTTGTGATGGCCGGGCTGGGCGTTTCCTTCCTATCGGCGTCCAATTGTGTGGAAGAAGCGGCGGCCGGTAAATTGGTTCCGCTGAGTATGGGACCAGAGCCGATGACCCGGCGACTAGGCCTGATTTACAGGAAAGATAAAGCCCTTTCCAAAGCTGCCTTAGGGTTTATCCAAGTTATACTAAATCATGCGACGGCTCAAACTCCAGGCGCCTAAGGCTAGCTAGGGATCCGATGGAGCAAACCACCTTACGAACTTTTGCGATTCTAGTATCCACTGCGGAACGAAACGAATGGTTTCAGTCCAAAGAGGATTTACCAGTGCCGATTCGGGAACAGTTGGAAACGTCACTGCGCTCTTCCGATTCATTTACCTTTCTTTTGGCCGATCAAAAAGGTCGCGAAGAACTGGTGAAGGCTCTCAGCGGAGGCAATTCCCAATTGGGAATCCGCTATACGAACAAGGAAGCTGGGGGCAGGCATCCGGTGGGGAAAGTAAGTTTTTCCTCAAAAGATAGGCAAACTGCTGACGGCATTGGGCTAATTCCCATGATGCGACGGCTGATCATTGGGTTAAGTTTGGCCATCACCGTAGCCTTACTGCTTCTGCTTACAAAAATAATTTCCCGTTAACTCAATTTTTTATGATGAATCCCGCCGCTGCACCGATAAGGGCCTTATGGAAAGGCGCAGCAAGATCCGCTTTGATATTCAACAGCCCTTTGTGGCAAAGATAATCGGCAATGGGGAGGACGTCCCCGATAGAACGATTTCCGGAACTCTGGAAAATATTTCCGGCAGTGGGTTGCGGATATATTCCGATCAACCAATTGCCGCTGGTGCGGCGATCCAGATCGATTTGCCAGACGCCATGATTTTAGCTGAAGTACTGTATTCAGAACCTGCTGAACCACATCCGTTACGGCCCAATGAATCCCGTTATGCCATTGGTTTGGTGATGCAGCAGGTGCTGCAAGATATGGGACAACTGGCCCGGATGATTGAAGGCATTATGGGTCAATCCAGAACCCAGGGTGTCGTTCAAAGAAAATAAACCAGTAGTCTTGTCTCAAACAAAAATGATATTCTTCGTTTGGGGCCTGTTCAAAGAATGCAGAAAGCAGTTATTTTTGGAAGTGCTGGGCAATTAGGCCTTGAGTTGACCAAGGAATTCCGATCACGAGGGTACCAGGTCACAGCGCTGAATCGTGCCACTGTGGACATTTCCGATTTTCATGCGGTGGAAAGCTGTCTTACACAGATTGATCCTGCGGTGGTGCTGAACGCGGCTGCTTACAATCAGGTGGACATAGCTGAAGCAGAGCCCTTGGCAGCCTATTCGGCCAATGCCTTGGCCGTAAGAAATCTGGCAATTGCCTGTCGGCAAATGGACTCTCTGTTAGTGCATTTTTCAACTGATTACGTGTTTGATGGCACTCTACAGCGTCCTTATACGGAAGCGGTCGCGACCCATCCGCTGGGGGCATACGCTGTTTCCAAACTGGCTGGAGAGCTGTATGCCCAAGCCTATGTAGACCCGCTGATTATTCGTGTTTCCGGAGTTTTCGGGCCAGGGGGTCAGAGCACTGTAAGGGGAAATTTTGTGGAGTTGATGGTGCGTCTGGCAAAGGCCGGGCAACCCATCCGGGTGGTGGAAGATCATGTGGCATCGCCAACATTTGCCCCAGCAGTGGCCAGTCGCACTGCCGATTTGGTGGAAAAGCGGCTTACAGGAGTGTTTCACATGGCCGGTGGAATGCCAATCAGTTGGTATAACTGGGCCAAAATGATATTCGAATCGGCTGGTTTGACCCCGGAATTGAAGCCGACAACAGAACGAGAATATCGCACGGCTGCTCGGCGTCCAAAGTTTTCCGCCCTTTCTAACAGCAAGCTGGACAGCATTGGAATCCAAAGCATGCCGACGCTAGAATTCGCATTGCAGGAATATTGGCGACTGCGGGCGGGGAATTAGTAATTAAGAATTCGCGTTTAGTTTGAAAGACCGCTCCCTTGCGGTCACGG
>JANMWO010000326.1:0-3556 GCA_031394025.1 Acidobacteriota bacterium | reverse complement strand
CCTTTGAAAAACCGCTCCCTTGCGGTCACGGGTCGGTAGAATCGGTGCGCTACAGAGCCGTGACCGCAAGGGAGCGGTCTTGCAAACACGGTTATCCCAACAAAGGTTGGAGATTTTTAAGGATGCCTATCCCACTCACTTCGTTTAATCGGTAACTCTGGAGGCTCGCAGGGCCAAGCCGCGGGCCACTGAAGTAAATTCGTTGCCTGCCTGAATTTTCCCAGCACCGAAGCGAGTCTCGAAAATACGTCGTACTGCGGGAACGAACGATGAACCGCCAGTCAGAAAAATGCGGTCAATCGAAGCGGCGGCCACCTTCGACTTCACCATCAGCCGGTCCACGCACATTTCAATGGATTGCAGTTCTTCGGCAATCCAACTTTCAAAATCGGCTCGGGATACCCGCGCACGAATCTCCACACCGCTCTGATCAAATTCGAAAGTAGCCGATTCAAAAGCGGAGAGCTGTAGCTTGGTGGCCTGCACCGCCTTGTGCAGTTGAAACCCCAAGTCTGCCTCAACAAGATCAATCAGCGCTTCAATACGCTCCGGTTCCACGGCCTGCACCCGAACACTTTGCAGCATGCGCAACGTATCTTTATTACGGAGCAAGGAAAGATGATGCCAGCGTTCCAGTTTGTTATAAACCCAACTGGGCACTGGCAACATTTTTTGAAGGGAACGGATTTGGGTACCAAGTCCAAGTGCTGGCGAAACCAGGTTACGGACAATCTTGGCGTCGAAGGCATCACCGGCCAAACCCACACCTTCGTTACCCAACAGACTTTTTCCTCGACGAGCCATATTGCGATACGTTGGCCCAACACGAAGCAACGAAAAATCACTGGTACCGCCACCGAAATCGCCGATCAAGATCAGCTCATCATGATCCAGCGTAGATTCGTAATGATAGGCCGCCCCCATCGGTTCCAGTTCGAAAACAACTCGACCGAATCCAGCAAGCTTTAAGGCCTCGCGCAATCGACCCAGCGCATATTCATCGTCTTCTTTTGAGCTGGAAGAAACAAAGCGTACCGGCCTGCCAACAACCACGGTGTCAATCTTAGCCGAGCACTGTCGCTCCGCTTCAATGCGGATATCGCGCAGAATAGCGGCAATCAATTCTTCCAAACTGAAAGCTTTGTTGAACACTTCCGTGGCAATCAGAGTCCTTGACGCCAGAAACGACTTCATGGACTGAATCAACCGACCTTTGGTGTCCGTAGAAAGGTAGCGCTCCATGCCACGGGGGCCGCTATAGCTTTTGATTGTCGATCGGCCAGCGATCTTTTCCATTTCTAAATAGAGCAGGGATCGGTAGGATTCCGTCAATCCAGAATCGCTGGCAAAGCTTGCTAATTGAGGAATGCCTTCAGTGCCGATCCAGGCAATTGAACTGTTTGTAGTGCCAAAATCAAGGCCGATGGCAGCGGTCATGCGGTCTTGGTTTCTTCCATCACGTCAAAGAACAAATCAATATCCTGGGGCCTTGTGTGGATGTGGGTAGCAATGCGCATGCGCTCCGATTGCATGATCCAGATTTTCTTCTTCCCGCAGGCTGCGGAAAAGCGCTTGAAGTGATCGGTGGTCATTTGAAAGGAGACAAGGGAACCAAACATGCGGTCGTTATCAGGGGTCAACATCTTCAAGTATGGCAGCTTGTTCGCCCTGTCAAACGCCTGGCGGGCTAACTGATGAATGCGATTGTAAATCCGATTGGGGCCAATGGCATTCGCAAAATCTAGCCCTGCCATCATCCCCTCAAAGACCGCTCTATTGTTGGTGCCCATCATCATAAAACGCGCTGCTTTCAAATCCTTATTCTTCCAGGCATCCGTCGTGATAGAAGGCCACAGGCGATCCTGCATCTCCTCCCGGATGTAGAGAAGCCCACAACCAGCGGGTGCGAACAACCATTTATGAGGACTGCCTGCCATAAAATCACACCCCAGGTCATGCATATCCACTGGAACTTGCCCGTGCATGTGAGCTCCGTCTACTAACGTCATGACACCCTTTGCGCGAGCAGCAGCGCAGATTTCTTTCACTGGAAGAATGAGTCCGGTAGTAGTAGTGATTCCAGAAAAACTGAGTATACGAGTTCGCGGGCCGATGGCTGAGATCAACAGGTCGGCAAGCTGTTCTGCATTGCGGGGAGGCAGTGGAAGCACAACCGTTTTAATCACCACGCCGTGACGTGCTTCGCGAACGAACCATCCACCTTTCCCGGAAGGATGCTCCTGATCAGTCATGATGACTTCGTCCCCAGCAGCCAAGTCCAATCCTGCGGCTACCGTGCTCATCGCTTCGGTGGCATTGTGCATCAGGGCCAGTTCTTCTTTCTTACAGCCAAACTGTTTGGCAAATTTTTCGCGATGCCCATCCAGAGTTTCATATCCCCAACGCGGATATCCGTCCACTTCCAATGAAGCAGATTTTTCCTGATACTCAACCATCGCCGATACCACTGGTTTAGGGGCAACTCCCAGGCTCCCGTTGTTCAGGTAAGCTCTCCAATTCGGCAACAGGAACTGTTCTT
Organism: Acidobacteriota bacterium; assembly: GCA_031394025.1. Taxonomy (GTDB): domain Bacteria; phylum Acidobacteriota; class Terriglobia; order Bryobacterales; family Bryobacteraceae; genus JANXSF01. Next base: position 1,017 of record JANMWO010000326.1, on the reverse strand, counting down.
CACGAATAGCTCGCCAGTAGCTTTCCGGAGCCGATTCCGCCAGTGCAGCGCTAGGTAGTGGAGGCGATTTCAGGTTGATGGCTAAGGCAGGCAAGCCGAACATTGCGGCAAGGACGTTCCTTCTATCTATGGTCATGATCAATTCTGAGTATACAGGCGTGGTAATATCCTGTTTCGTGAAGCTTCTATTTGCATTCCTCCCCATTGTGGTTTTGGCCGCCGGTGAAGACGCCCCAACTTTATTTGCGGCACACTGTAAAAGTTGTCATCAAGAAGGGAATGTGACGCGCGCGCCGCTTCCTGAAACTATGAAATCGAAGCAGCCTGCCTATATCCTGGCTGCGCTTGAAACCGGTTCCATGCGTCCTCAGGGCATGCCGTTGAGTAGTGAACAGAAACTGTTGCTAGCGAATTATTTGGGTAGTGCGGAAGGTGCAAAAGTGAGCATGACCGGCTTCTGTTCCGCAGGAACTCCGGCACTCACAGATTCCACATTTTGGAACGGTTGGGGTGTGGATGCAAAGAACACCAGGTTCCAACCAGCCGACCAAGCCAAGCTGACCTTAGCAGATCTTCCTAAGCTGAAACTGAAGTGGGCATTTGGATTTCCGCAAGCGATTTCGGCATTTGGACAGCCCTCCCTGGTTGGCGGAAAACTCTATTTGGGCAGTGAAAGCGGCACTATTTATGCTCTCAATGCAAAGACAGGATGCATTTACTGGACGTTCAAAGCATCAGCGGTAGTGCGCACTGCCATCACGATTGCGGGCACAACGCACAATCGTTACGTAGCTTATTTTGGTGACAATCAAGCCAATGTATACGCGTTGGATGTCGAAACTGGTAAGCAATTATGGAAGACGAAAGTGGACGAACATCGGCTAGCCAGAGTCACTGGATCGCCGAAGTTGTATGAGGACCGCATCTATGTTCCAGTATCGAGTGTAGAGGAAGTTTCACCGGGTAATCCGAAGTACGAATGCTGCACGTTTCGTGGCAGTGTTGTTGCGCTGGATG
>JANMWO010000653.1:0-15180 GCA_031394025.1 Acidobacteriota bacterium | reverse complement strand
GCCTTGGTCGCTGGTGTAAAAATGGGTTCCGGTAACCGGTCGCTTTCTTTCAAAACGGTGGGCAATGCGATTACGCAAAAAGCTCCGGTAATCTTGTAATACATCCAAACCGATACGGAAAAATATACGCCCGCTACACATTCCACATCCACCATCTTGGCGCGATGCACTAACATGGATCGGCCCTCTAACTGATCCCGAAACGGATGCAAGTTCGCAGGGTACTCGTCTACATTAGCTGTTATCAAATGGTTGGGAGTCACGTCTTCCAAAAACTTGAACCAGAATAGAGACATGGCCGTAAGCACACGTCCTTTGTCAGGAATGCCCGATGCCAAAATGTAATCGAAGGCGGAAATGCGGTCCGTAGCAATGATCAACAGTTGGTCTGAACCAACTTCATAAACGTCGCGAACTTTGCCCTTGGCGTGCAGCGGGATCCCAGGAAGATTTGTATCGGTAAGAACCATTCATTTCATCTTCCCGCGACTTGCTTTGCTGGCGCAATACTATTTCTTTTTCTTCTTCTTCGGTTTGCTGGCCGTTTCGTCAATCCAGGAAAATTCCAGCTTCTTGTCCGCACTATTTACTCGATCCAGCAGCACCAGAATTTTGTCGCCAATTGCGAACTCTCGACGAGTGCGCTGCCCCACAATCCGCCTCACTGTTTCCTGATAGAAATATTTGTCATCGTGCAGGGAATCCATGGGCACCAAGCCTTCCACAAACAGTTCTTCCAGTTCCACAAAGAAGCCGTACTTGGTTGTGTTGGTGATCAGTGCATGGAACGTTTCGCCCACATACTGGATCATAAACTTGATCTTTTTCCACTCAATCAATTCCCGCTCGGCATCGGCGGAACGACGCTCAGTGAACGACGTGTCATCAGCGATTTCTTTCAACTCCTGATCAGAGTACTTTGCACCCAATAAGAGCCGATGGACAATTAAATCGGGATACCGTCGAATGGGCGAAGTGAAGTGGGTGTAATGATCCATGGCCAAGGCAAAGTGACCTTCGTTCGACGCGCTATAGCGGGCTTGCCGTAAAGAGCGCAGCATCAGGTAATTCAAAATGCGCTCTTCTGGTTTGCCTTCCAACTTGCGAATCAACTTCTGGTAATCCTTTGAGGTAATGCCAATATCTTTGTTTACCAGTTCAACATCGCGGCGTACCTTGCGGCCATCGCGTTTTTTATCCACCATGGAATAGCGTTGGATGGGCAACGCCCCGCGGGTTAGTGAATAGCCGAAGTGAGCAGCAATTTCTTCAAATGCAGCCACTCGTTTGGAATCGGGCAATTCGTGAATCCGATACATAGCAAAGGAAAGCTTCGATTGCAGTTCGCTTGCTACAGCTTGATTCGCCGCCAACATGAATTCTTCAATTAACCGTTGCGAGAACAACCGAGGGGATCGCTGTACGGAAACCATTTGCCCCAATTCATCCAATTCGATGATTGGCTCAGGCAGGTCGAAATCAATGGAACCGCGCTTCTGCCTGTGTCGCAATAAAATCTCGGCCAGTTCCTTCATCAAGTCAAATCGGGGCAACAAGCGGCTATAGCGTTCCTTCTGCTCAGCGTCGCCATCGTATATCTTTTGCACATTCGTATAGGTCATCCGTTCGGCAGATCGGATCACCCCGCGATGAAATTGCTGCCCCAAAATGTCGCCCTGGTGATCAATTTCCATAATCATGGAAACCACCAGCCGATCCACATGCGGCTTCAAAGAACAGATTTCAGTGGATAGTTCAATGGGCAACATGGGCACGGCTCTATCTGGAAAATAGACGCTGGTGCCGCGCATGGCGGCCTCAATATCCAAGGGAGTGTGCGGTTCAACGTAATGGCCGACGTCGGCAATATGCACTTGCAATTGGAAATTTCCGTTGGGTAAGAGCTCTGCATAAATGGCATCGTCAAAGTCGCGGGCAGTTTCGCCATCAATGGTGACAATGTCCAGTTCGCGGTAGTCCACCCGACCCATACATTCCACAGCAGAAACTTCCGTGGGCATGGATCGTGCCTGTTGCAGAACCTCATCGGGAAAGCGGTGCGGGATCTGATGCTTGCGAATCATGATCTCAACATCAACACCGAAGTCATCTTCCTTACCTAGAATTTCAATGATGCGGCCAACTGCGTCTTCGCCTTCTGCGGGGTACTCCAGCACTTCCACATTTACAATGAGACCATCCATTTCCTCAACAGATTTGGGACTAGCGGCGATTTTCCCAATGCGATCCACCTCGGCACCTTGAGGCGGAATTTCGTAGCCATCAGGAATGTAGACCCACTGCTTAATCCGTTCATCGTGAGGCTTGACGAAGTTGCCGCGCCTGCGCACACGAAATTCACCCACCACCGTACGATAGGCTCGTTCCAGGATGCGGACAATTTCACCATCGGCCTTGCCATCACGATCCACACGACTGACGCGAACCATCACCTTATCGCCATGCATGGCTTTGGCGGCGCTTTGCGAACCGATGAAAATATCGCCCACCATGTTGGGAATTGGCACTACAGGTTTTACAAAACCGAACCCATCGCGATGCATGCTCAGCTTGCCGACAGAGAATTCACGACTGCTCTGCGTGGCCATGTATTGGCCGGACCGCATTTCAATCAGCAGTCCTTTTTCCACTAAGCGATCAATGGCCGCTTCCAGCGCCTGACGTTCGTCACCGCGCACTCGCAACTCACGACACAAATTCTTGAGAGTGGTGCGGCCGTGCGGTTCGCGGACAATGTAATTCGCTATTTCTTCGTCAGTCATTGAAAACTATTATGACGAATGGCGAGTCATAATTTAACTATGAGAACTATAATGGCGGGGTTGGTCTCCATGTGCTTATTCGCCGTGGCTCATGTAGATGCGGCCGATATTGACAAGTTGTCCTTCATGGCAGGCTGTTGGGAAGGGCCCTTTGGTGAACAGTTGAATCAGGAAATGTGGATGCGCCCAGTGGCCGGCACCATGCTGGGAACGGCGCGCAACGTCAAAGGGGATCGCACAACTTTTACAGAGTTCGCCATGATTCGCGTGGATGATAGCAAGCTTGGCATGACCGTGCAAACTAAGCTGGCGGGGGAAAAGACCACGTTCCCATTGGCCAGCTTAAAGCCAGGTGAAGTTGTTTTTGAAAACCCAACTCACGATTTTCCGCAACGCATTATTTATCGTTCTACGGGTAAGAATGGACTGTTCGCCAAAGTGGAAGGTGTTATGAAAGGCAAGCCAGCAGCGGAAGAATTTCCAATGAAACGGGTATCCTGCAAATGATTTTATTGTTGGCAGCGTTGGTCACTTTTGCCGAAGTACAACCGATTCTGGAACGTCATTGCCAAAGCTGCCATCGTAAGGGCGAAGTGGGGCCCATGCCTCTTTCCACATTCAAAGAAGCACGACCGTGGGCCAAGGCCATTCGCCAGGCAGTTACTGCCCGCACTATGCCTCCATGGTTTGCAGATCCTCGCTTTGGAAAATTCAAGAATGATCCTCGGTTGAGTGACGAAGAGATTGCGACCATCGGCAAATGGGTGGACGGAGGCTCAGTGGAAGGGCATCCAGTTTCAACTCAAGCAAAGTGGCTGGAAGGTTGGGGCATCACGCCTCCAAATAAAATAGTGGAGATGAAGGAGGCGTTTCAGGTTCCGGCTAAAGGGGATGTCCTGTACCAGCACATTGTGCTGGAAAATATTTGCAGCGCAGATTGTTGGGTAACTGCGGCGGAGTTGCGTCCTTCTGTCCGCGGAGTGGTTCATCATGCGGTGGTTTACATCCGCGAGCCTGGGTCGAAATGGCTGGCCGAAGCCAAGCCTGGCGTGGCTTTTGGAACGAAGACGGAAACTGTGCGGGACATCCTGCTGGTGTACACGCCGGGTCAACCACCATTTATTGCGCCTGATGGGATGGGGAAAAAGATCCCGGCTGGGTCCAGTCTGGTGTTGCAAGTCCACTATACGACCAATGGAAAGGCTGTGGCCGACAAGACCAAAATAGGCTTAGTTTTCGCCAAAGAAGCGCCCAAACAGCGTATTTTGACGCTACAAATGAACAATGGAAACATCTCTATTCCACCAGGAGATCGCAGTTACCATCTGAGTGTCAGTGGATCGTTTCCTAACGAAGCAATCTTGCTGAATCTGTTCCCGCACATGCATCTGCGTGGCAGTAGCTTTGTCTACGCGATTGCCGAACGTCCCGGCCAATGGGAGACGCTATTGAGCGTGAAGCCTTATCGCTTCAATTGGCAATTACGTTACGATTTGGACAAGCCGCGCTTGTTACCGAAGGGCACGCGAATTCTGATGACGGCAACCTACGATAACTCGGCAAACAATCCCTACAACCCTGATCCAGATGCGGAAGTCCACTGGGGTGAACAGAGTTGGGAAGAGATGATGGTGGGCTTTTTCGATGTTGTGGTACCAGCAAGCATGGACAAAGAGAGCTTTTTCATTCGGCAATAGATTCAGAAATCTACCCGTATTCGAAACCAGCAATGGCGTAGTAAGCCAGTGGATTCGTAGCAGGGGTTTCAATTCCTGGTTGCAAGGACAGACTCATGCGAACCAAGGAACGCCTCGGAAGAAAGTGGAATTCTGTGGCCAAATCCTTCGCCGCCTGATTTTGTGGGAACAGATCCCAAATCAATTGTCTGTCAGGATGAAGTGCGCAGAACCAATCCACAAAGCGGCTGGCGTTGCTTTGAGATGTTGCTACGCAAGGGCCGAAATAGGATCCAAGTGCACCTTCGCGGCAAATGGCAAACCCAAGTTCAGGACTGCCCGCGCAGGTTTCCTCACGTAATAAGTTCAGTAGTTCTATTCGGGAAAGACCGAAAGCGGCACGATCCATTTCAAACACTGGGTCGCAAGGAAGGACGAGAACAGGGTGCTTGCTCAAACCTGGAGGGCGAATCCAACGTTCCACTGCGCACTCATCAGTAAATCCGAGTGACGCATATAGCGTACGTCCATCGTCTGTCGCATCCAGTTTGACGATAGCTATATCTTGAGCATGCAGCCAACGTAGAGCATGCTCCATCAGCAGGCGGGCGAACCCTAAACGACGATAGTCGGGATGCGTCAACACCATCCCGATCCACGCCAGGCGGCCTTCATAACGGATGGCTGTAGTGGTTGCTACAACACAGCCATCCATCACAATGCAGAAGCAGCCTTCAGGTTCTAAGCTCAGTATGCGCTGCCAGTCACGCTTGGTTTGATTCCAACCCGCAAGATTGCTCAACTGGTTTGCCTGAGGCACGTCGAGCATCGAAAGGGTTCGAATGACCAATGCTATTCCGCTGGTTTGGGTTGCCGCTTGGGTCCGGTGTAAATTTCCAGTTGATTCATATTGGCTGGAATCACCACGTCAACAAAGGCCACCATCATTTCCTGCCAACTTTGATCGCCCCACTTCACTTCCTGGGTGGGATCAGGATTGTTTTTATTGTTCGCAGAATTGTCGAAAGTTGCCCGAACGTCAATGCGGGAGCCTCTTGGCAGAACCAGGGGCTTATCCATGTAGTAGAACAATTGCCAACTGAAATCGTAATTGGGAACATTCAACACCACTTGCGATTCGCCCGTCGGATAAACCACAGTGTACTGCATGGACTTCCCTCGTAAGTGCATGTGGGGTGAAAGTGCCAGCAGTTTTACGTCTTGCTGGAATATGAATTTTCCTTCAACAGGGTATTCAGCTGCGCCGGGAGGAATTGCAAATTTGGAATTGGTTACGCTCATAGAATAGACACGTTCGGTTGGCGGAGTTTTTGAAAGAATCAGTCCAATGCGACTTCTGTCTTTGCCTGCCGTGCCGTTTGCGGTGTAATGCATTTGAAGAATAATATCGCTGCCTGCGGGAATCAGTTTCGCCTGACCTGGGGCCAGGTGATGAGGGACCGCACCGGGAACGTAGGTTTCAAAAACTTCTTCAAGTTGGGATAGATTGGATCGCCAGGTGACCGGGGGAACGTACGCCACACCAGGCTTGGCATCACGCAGCCAATTCGAACCTGGAGGACGAACAAAGGCCACACCATGATGAGTAATTGCGCGATTGCTGGGACGTACTTCAACCGCTGTTACCCAAGTGTCTTCCTTGAAATTAGTGGGCAGCACAAAGTGCTGGTATTCCAGAGTTCCCTTCGCTGGAATGTCGAATTCAAAGGGCATTTCGAACACAACGTCAGGATTGCCAATGGTCCAACCTTGGGCGAATGTAACCGGCTTGGGGGCATCTTTGGGATTGCCTTCTTTTGCACCAGTGTTGGCCCATTGCGTTAGAGTTTCAATATCTTTGGGATCAAGCCGACGGTCGTTTGCGAATTTTCCATGGGCTGGATCAGCAAACCACGGCGGCATTTTCTTCGACGCCACGGCATCGCGCATGGCCTTGGCCCAGGGTCGAGATTCCTTATAAGAAAGGAACGACATGGGTCCTGCCTCACCAGGACGGTGGCAGATCTGGCAATGTTTTTGCAGCACTGGCATCACGTCTTTGTGAAACGTGACATCGGGCACTGCAGCGGTTGCCAGCAGTGCCAAAAATGGAAAGAATATAGCTAACTTCATAACCTAAAGGGTAACTCCTATTTGTTAGTCAATGCCACTACGCCGGGCAGTTGAACTCCACCCAGGAATTCCAGCGAAGCACCTCCGCCTGTGGAGATATGGCTGATTTTGTCACTTACACCGGCAGACTTAATGGCCTTCTCCGAATCGCCGCCACCCACAATGGAAATTGCTCCAGAGTTGGCTACTGCTTTGGCCAGGGCTACTGTGCCAGTATCAAAAGGCTTCAGTTCAAACACGCCCATGGGCCCATTCCAGATGATGGTCTTGGCTTTTGCAGCGACTGCAGAAAACAGTTCAATGGTCTTTGGACCAATGTCCAGTGCCATGCTGCCATCGGGGATCACAGTAACGGTCTGGTGCGGGGCATCGGCTTTGAATTCTTCGGCAACCACGTGGTCAACGGGCAGTAACAGCTTGAGACCAAGTTGATCCATTAATGATTTAGCCAATTGCAGTTTGTCTTCTTCCACCAAAGATTTGCCAGTAGGTTCACCACGGGCTCGCAGAAAGGTGTACGCCATAGCGCCACCGATCAGTAGCTGGTCCACGACCTTTGCCAAGTTTTGAATCACTTCTATTTTGTCGGAAACTTTTGCGCCACCCAGAATGGAAATGCAAGGACGTTCCGGGTTGGTGGTTGCCTTACCTAAATATTCCAGTTCCTTATCCATCAGCAAGCCGGCGGCGGCTTGGGAGACAAAGGCAATCATTCCAACAGTGGATGCATGCGCGCGGTGAGCGCTTCCAAAAGCATCGTTCACATAGACGTCGCACAACGAAGCCAGTTGTTTTGCGAACACAGGGTCGTTGCTTTCTTCTTCGGGATGGAAGCGCAAATTTTCCAACAACACCACGTGCCCAGGCTGTGGTTTCAAAGCTTCCACTTCAGGGCCGACGCAATCGGGAGCCATGACTACAGGGCGTCCGAGCAATTCTGCAAGACGCACGGCACAAGGCTTAAGACTCATCTCGGCGTTCGGTTTGCCTTTGGGACGGCCCAAATGGCTAGCAAGAATCAGGCCAGCGCCATGATCCAAAGCGTATTGAATAGAGGGCAGGGAAGCACGAATGCGCTTATCGGAAGTGATCTCCTGGCCACCAGCGGCCAGCGGGACATTGAAGTCCACGCGCATGAACACACACTTACCTTTTAAATCGAGGTCACGTATCGAAAGTTTAGACATAGAGTTTTTGGGCTAGAAATTTGATCGTAGCACGTCGAAGTAAATGCGCACTCCCTTGAGGAACTCGGCGATGGGGATACGTTCGGCGTCGCTGTGCATGGTGGCGAGCGTTGCGGCGTCAATGACCATGGGCAGAAGGCCGTAAGAGGGCACGCCTTTCGCGCGAAAATTACGAGCATCGGTGCCATAGGGAACCAACATCGGGGTGACCACAGCGCTAGGGTGGTGCTTCACAATGGCTGCTTTCACAGCGGCGAATAAAGGTGTCTTACTGTTTGAAACCCCAGTATCCATGGGGTCCGAAATCAATTCAACGGTAACGCGAGGATCGTTGATCCGAGCCTTCACATCAGAAATAAATTCGGCGGAGTTGACGCCTGGCAGCAAGCGGCAATCGAGTGTGGCTTCGCTTGACGATGGAATGACGTTCGCTTTGGGAGGGTCACCCACACCTGCGCGGAGCGTGGTTAGCGAAATGGTATTGCCCTGGATTGCATTGGTGAATTTGTTCTTGGCCAACGTACCAACGTTCTGAACTATCTCATCCATAATGGGGTGACGTTTGGTAGTGGGGGGCAAGGCAACAGCCTTGTTGATGGCGGCTAGCAAAATATCGTTGGCGTTATCGGCGATAGGTTGCGAGCCATGTCCTGCTGTTCCCCTGGCGCGAAGTCGCAGCCAACTGGATTGTTTTTCGCCGACTGAAATCCCGAAGATAAGCTTGTTAGCCGAAAGAACATCGTAAGAACCGAAGCCGCCTTCATCCAGCACATAGGCCGGGTTCAATTCATCCCAGTGATTGGCCATCATCCACTTTACGCCCATCACTCCGTTGGTTTCTTCATCACAAGTGGCCACCAGTACAATGTCACGGGACGGTACAATTTTCAGGCGTTTAAGCAGTGTAAGGGCCATTACCTGTTGAACGCCAACCCCTTTCATATCCAAGGTGCCACGACCCCAAATGAATCCGTCTTTAATTTCAGCGCCGAATGGATTCACACTCCAGGCCTTGGCATCCACCGGGACCACATCCATGTGCGTCAACAGCAGCAACGGTTTCACACTGCGATCACGCCCCTCAAGTCGCGTGATCAGGTTGACGCAATGGGATGTGTCTGGTTGGTAGCGGGTTACTTTCAATCCTGCATTTTCTAATTCTGCAGTTAGAAGATCGGCAGTGGCTCGCGTATCTGCAGGAGGATTGATGCTGGGAATGCGGATGTATTTCTGCAACAGCTCGACGGAGTGTTTATCCGTTTCAATCCAATTCGGTTCTTGCGCAAAGGCAAGCAATGGCAGCATTACAAGTAAGACAGTTTTCATTTTTCTTTCTCCGGAAGATTGGTAAGAGTGACGGAAATACCCAATGATTGGTAGGCTTCGAGTAATGCTCCGACGGCGGGTCCGTATTGCGGTGGAACCACCGTTCCGTCGCTCATCTCTACAAGCAGGGTAAACCTTTGCAACAAAATACTACTCTGGAAAACGCCGCCAATTGGTGCAACACGGCAAGCGACCCCTGGCTGAAATAGTTGATTGCGCGCGGCGGCGGTGATGAGCGCCAAATCTTGCGCGGCATTGTTTAGTAGCGTGAGTGCGACGGCATCGCCAGCTATGGCCGTTCGATCCACTAACTTTGAAAGGGCGGCAATGCGGGGGCGAGGAAAATCGGAAGTGTAGAAGCGATGCAATAAATCGTTGGCATCGGCGGCACCGGTAGCTGCTAGCAGCGCATCGTGCAGTGCAGTTTTCGGACCCCAGCCTTCATGCTGGCGCAGGACGGCGCGCAGCGCCTGCCGAGTCAGGTCGAACCCGCCACCCTCATCACCAAACATGTAGCCCCAACCTCCGGCTCGACTCGTATTGCCGTTGGGTCCGCGAGCGAAGGAAATGGAGCCAGTTCCAGCGATGGTAATGCATCCAGGGCCGCCCGCATGGGCTCCGGAAAGGGCGATCAAAGCATCGGTGGTCACAACAAAATGGTTCACGGAAAGCAGTTGTTGCAGAATTGCCAGCTTGTCCGCAGGACCGCCAGAGAAGCCCAGGCAGGCAGCTTCAAATGCAACTGGCGAACTAATTCCAGCTTGCTGGCAAGCCTTTTCAACGCACCCACCAATGACGCGGATAAACTTTTCACGACCTTCAGCGGCAGACTGAACGTGATTGCAAGGGCCATCCTGACCAAGCCCAAGTACGCGACCAGTTTCGTCGCCGATGACAGCCATGGTGGAAGATTGGCCACCGTCCACACCCAGGAAAAGTTTCATGGCGCATTTCCTGTGAGCTTGTAAAGGCGGCTTGTACCTTTTACGGCGATGAGTTCCATGCCCCAATATCGTGCATTTTTCTTTACATCCTGATAGCCGTAGTTGGTTTCTGAAATCAAAAAATAGTCTATGCCTCGGGCCATCATCGCGCGCGTAGACAGCAGCCTCCAGCCTTCTGGAGCTTCAACCACCGATTCTTTGGGAGTGTTGGAGAGTTGATATTTGTTGCCATATTGATCGTACCCTTCCAGGGCCATAAACCCAGGTGTTTGGTCGCGCGAAACTTCCAAAACTACTTGGTCTACCAGTTGTGGGCTGGGGAATTGAATTTCAATAAACATGCCTGGTCGCTTCGGTTCCCAGGATGACCAACGGGTTACCGGTGAATTATCAAAGGCCATCTGCACATCCCAAGAGTTTGGTGCGCTACGTAGTTTCCAGGACGGCAGGCGTGGCACTTCGCTTCTTTGGGAGAATAATCGGAACTCTGCCATGGACCATTTCTCAGATGGCAGATTGCCTGTTTGTACCAAACGGATGCGAGTTAGTTTTTGCGATGGAAAGTTAAACGTTGTGCGTCCAGTGGATAGGTATGACGGCATTAGAGCGCTGTGGAAGATGTCGGTGATGATTTCTCCGTGCGCACTTTGGAAACTGACCATGAACTTGGGTTTAGCGTAGGCTTCTTGAATCTGATCGAAACCAAACACTGTTTTATCTATTGGGACAACCCGTTCAATTTCCCGAGTCATGGCATAACCGCCCACGTTTCGGCCAATGTAATAGTCATCGTCAACAATGTGTAATGAGCTCTTCCAGGGGATCCGATTCAATCGCCACGTATATTTTGCGGAGTATAAAGGAATGGCATCGGGCCAGCTTAACGCAGCATGAATCAAGGCTAGCGCGAGGGCCAAATGAGGGATTGATTCCAGTAGCATGGCGAAACTGAGTGCCCAAAATGGCGCTGAAGGAATTAGGAATCGGGTGCCGATATTGGCGGGGTAGGGAAGTGTGAACAGCAAGGCGGCCAGGATCAAGGGTCGGGCTGCGCGCTTACGGAAGCCGAGAAGTCCCAATGGAAGCAGAATAAACACGGGGCCAAGCAGGCCACCCAGCTTATCGCCTCGAATGGTTGTTTCCACTGGAATCCAAGCAAGATTTTCCATGCCATAGCGCGACATATTGCGCTTGTAAGAAGCTTCAAACCAAATGTGAATATTGTGATTTGGAAAAATAGAATTTAAAAATGGCGATACGGGATTGCCGACAAAGAGTGTGTTCTTGATCATCCACGGCAAGATAAATATAGAGGCGATGGCGACCACTTTTGCTGCAGGTAGAAGCCAGGGTTTACGATCACGATACAGTTCCTTCATGATAGTCACCACTGCATAAGGAAGCGCTAGAAAGGCCGTATACTTGAGTGCAAACGCGAATCCAGCAGTTATGCCAATGGCGGTGATCAGCGACGCTTGACGTTGTTGCTTCCACAATTGGACAAGGTAAAAGACTGTGAAAATTGCCGATGCTGTGGCAAGGTCGTTATAGGCGCTGTTGCCGTCCACGCCGATCACTGGTGCACAAAAAATGAGAACAGCGGCAAGGGCTCCAGCGTTGACGAATCCATTGCGACGTCCAAAACAAAGGATCATCCAGGGGAGCAGCCATAAAAAGATCATGTGTGTCATGGCTGCGGCTGGATGTCTTCCAATTGAATAAGGCAACAGGAACAGCATTTCCATAGCTTGCGAAAGGCTGGCGTACATATTAGTGGTGATGGGGCGGAAGCCGTGTTCACGGTAGTATCGGGCGGTTAGACCCAGATGGTAAGCCATGCCATCGGGACTGATTTCCGGGGCCATGGCATTGGAAATATAGAGCACTCCAAAGACAGCCGCGATGATCCCTAAAACATATTTCCATGTTTTAGGAAGCGGTGGAAATGACTGTGTGGGAAGAACGAAAGCTTTAAAATACCAGCCGATTATCATCACGGCTGCGGCTAGTCCCACCAGGATACCTTTGTGAATGAGGTGCGCTGCGGCCAACAGGAACATTACTAAGCTCCAAACGGAGCAACCTAAAACAATGGCGATGGCGGGCTGTTCCTGGCGGAATAACTGGATTTTCAATCGCCTAAGCAGCAATTGACCGATGACGAAGTTAACTCCTAGAGATGCGAAAAATCCTAATAGGATATACAGCACCTGCGACATCAGTCAATGAATCCAAGGTTGGAAATGATGAAGCCATACTTTTCACCTTCAGGGCTCGTGTAGATTTTATCGATGGTGGCGGAGACAATATTGTCAACGTCGGACTTCAACCATTCTGCGGGAACTGCCTTTTCTAATTTCTTGAAACCTTCTTTGGCGTGGGTCTCTTTTGCGAGCTCGTGGCCGTTGATTAACCAGATGATTGTCACCGGTCCGGTGGCGGTTAGGGCTGTGGGGTTTATTGTGAAATCGGCATGAAAGCGCATGTTTTCCAGCTTTTTTAACTTGAAGCGGAAGGTTGGATTGGCCTGTGTCCAACGCCATTGCGCTTCGGCGTGGGCAGGCACTACGCCGCTGACAATGTATTCCTTAATCAAAGGATCTTCCATGTTCACATAGCGACCTACGGCGGGGGGATCGGCGGCTCGAACATCTTGTTGCTGCGATGGAATCGATGTTGATTCTGGAGCTTTGGAACAGGCAGTGATCAGAATAATAGTGAGTAGAAGTACGAAACGCATAGTGATCATTTTTAGTACGTCCTATCAGTATGTTTTATCTTTGGCATAACACAGGTCATCCATAGGACACTTGTTGCACTTCGGCTTACGGGCAACACAAAAAGTGCGACCGTGATGGATCATCTGGTGTGAGAATTGTATCCAACGTTCTTGCGGCAGAAGCTTGATTAGAGCCTTTTCCACACGCTCTGGCGTGGACATTTGGGTTAAGGCCAGCCGTTGAGAAATGCGCAGAACGTGAGTATCTACTACAATTCCGCTGGCAATTCCATAGGCCGTACCAAGAACCACATTGGCAGTTTTTCTGGCCGCGCCGGGAATGGTAAGAAGTTCTTCCATGGTATGGGGAACTTCGCCGCCGAAGTGCAAAAGAATCCTACGGGCTGCCCCAGCAATGCTTTTTGCTTTATTGTTATAAAAGCCCGTGCTGTGCACGTCTTGAGCTAATATTTTGGGATCGACGCAGGCAAAATCGGCAATGGTCGGATATTTTTTGAACAAGCCGGGTGTTACCATGTTCACTCGCGCATCGGTGCATTGCGCAGATAGTATGGTGGCTACCAGCAGTTCAAAAGTGTTCGTGTGATGCAGTGCGCAGGTGACGTTAGGATAGGTCAGATCCAGAATTTCCAGAATCTTCTTGATGCGCGCTGTGCGTTGGTCGGCGTTTTTTGGGCGCGTCATGTACCTTTTTCTTTGAGAACTTCATGATAACATTCCGCAGCCCTTGGGTTCCTTTTTTAGTGGCATGGATCGTTTTTGCTCGAGCAGTGCAAGGCACATTCCACCTGGACGACTACGCATTGCTGGTGGATCCAGCGATTACTTCGCCAGATGGTTGGTTGGACTGCTTTCGGCTGATGCAAACGCGTCCGCTCACCTGGCTTACGTTTTGGGCTAACTATCAAATGTTTGGCGAATGGGCGGGCGGGTACCTGGTGGTGAATGTTTTGCTACATGCGGTGAACGCGGCATTGGTGCGCATAGCAATGGGCCGGGTGGTTCCGGTAGATGTGGCAGTTGGAGCGGCGATTTTATTCGCGGTCCATCCATATGCGGTGGAACCTGTGAATTCGATTTTTGCGCGCGCGATTCTTTTGGCTACTTTGTTTTCTTTACTGGCTATGTGGGCTTGGTTTGATGGAAAGTTTTGGTTGGCAATGGGTTGGTTCACAGTAGGAATGTTGGCCAAGGAAGAGTGCGCGGCGCTGCCGTTGTTTTTTCTGATGTATGAGGTATCGGCATTTGCAGGGAAAGATCGTGTTCGTCCCAAGTTTGCAATTGCCGCTATGGTTGCTGTTGCTTGCCTGTTTGGGGTTCGGACAATTGCTGCAACCAAACTAATTACTGGGGCGGGGAGTGGATTTGGGGCCGGGGTTACGCCTCTTCAATATTTATGGACACAAGGAAGAGCTATCGGTGAATATGCGCTGAAGGTGCCTTTACCATTTGGTTTGACGATTGATCCGGACATTGGCCCAACTGGATGGATATGGTGGATTGCTTTAGCTGCAGGCGTTATTCTTGCAAGCTTTTGGTTTCGAAAACTGCAGCCAGGATTCTGGATTCTTGCTGGCTTGGTTTTGCTGCTTCCCAGTTCCTCTGTTTTACCTGCTGCGGATTTAATGGCGTTCCGCAGAATGTATTTGCCGATGGTTGCTGCATCGGTTGGCTTGGCATCTATCCAATTTCGGACATGGCAAAGATGGGTAGTTCTCTTCTACTTCGCGGCTCTCAGCTTCTGGTTGACGGGCTTTTGGCACAGTGAAATATCGCTATGGACTCGGGCTATCGGCGAATCAGGCAGGGTGCGTCCACGGGTGCAATTGGCTCGAGTTCTGCCTCCTATCGATGCCCTAAGGCTGCTAGAGGAAACCCAAAAAATTACACCAGACGACGGAACGGTGGCATCCGAAAAGGCAAGAGTGTACTTGACCATGCAGCAACCCGCATTGGCCCTAGCTGAGTTTGGAAGGGCATTGGCATTGGCTCCAAATGATCCGTTGGCCCTTGCCAACCGTGGCAGCGTGCTGGCGATGCTGGGTCAAAAAGAAGCCGCTAAGTTGGACTTTGAGCATGCCCTTCGCCTGGACCCCTGCCAGTTCGATGCTCGCTACAACATGGAAAAAGTCCTTGGTTATCCGGTTGTAAATTCATCCGCGGGCTGCCGATGGAATCAAGTACAAAAACGTAAATTAGGAATGGTTCCGTAATGTCTAGTTATCAGCTTCGCTGTGAAATGATTGTGCCGCTTCCCATTGAAGAAGTGTTTTCGATGTTTGAAAATCCTTCCAACCTGATTCAGATCACGCACAGCGATTCCGCAACCGAAAAGTGAGTAGGGCGGAAAGGCTTGATTCTAACGTGCGCTGAGCGTTAGGGAGAGCAGGG
>JANMWO010000620.1:0-17329 GCA_031394025.1 Acidobacteriota bacterium | reverse complement strand
GCCTTCACAAGTTACCATGTGTCCCGGGATTACCCCCAAAGTTTGGAACATTTGGAACTAACGCGACCGTATGGACCAGCGTCCAAGATAAGGCTGAGCGGTGCCACCTATTGTGCCACTCGGAGCCCCTGGAATCAGCTTCGACCAGGTTACGCCGCACACCCACAGGTTGCCTTTGGGATCGAGCGTGATGCCTTCTAAAAGGTCGCGGTCTTCTCCTCCGAAATAGGTGGTAAAAATGGCCCTGCCGTCGTCAGCGTTCAGCCCCAAAATGAAGCCATCAAGCTCGCCCCCACCATATTGGTGTTGGGTTGCGCCCCGAAGGGCCAGATCGTGGGAACTGGTCATGCCGACCATCCAGATGTGTCCGTTTTTGTCGGCGATAATATTTGCGCCATCGTAGCCCGCCTCATCTTCCCCAGAGCCACCAAAGTAGGTGGACCATTGCAGTGCGCCGCTGCCGTTAAACTTGGCGGCAAACGCTCGCTTCCTGCCCGGAAGCAGCACGTCAGAAGCACCCGCCGCTACAGGAGGATCAGTGGAATTAGTGATACCGGCCACATAAACATTGCCCCTGGTATCGGCCGTGATGCCCCAGCCGGAATCGTCCTTTGAACCACCAAAGTAGGTAGCTAGTTCGATCTCGTTGAGGTTGGCATCCATCTTCACCAGGAAGGCGTCCGAGTCACCCTTGAGCCTGGTGCCTTGTCCGTTGCGAACAGGGAAATCTTTCGACTTGGTATAGCCGGTGGCCCAAATGTGGCCGCCACTATCAATGGCAAGGCCAGTTAGTTTTTCCTCGCTCTTGCCACCAAAGCGAATCACCTTCGGATCGAAGCGTTTTGCGAGTTCAAACGCGGCAACAAAGCCATCTTCATTCCAGACGCCACCCATATAGACTTTGCCCTTGCCGTCCAGCACCAAAGCGTCGCCCAGGTCGTCCCCGGTTCCGCCAAAAAAAGTGCAGTAAACAAGATTACCTTGGGTGTCGATCTTGGCTAGAAAAGCATCGGTATCGCCACCACCAAAGATACGTTGAAAGCCATTAAGCGTAGTTTGAAAGTCTCGCGACTTAGTGAAGCCAGTAACGTAGGCATTGCCTTTTTCGTCGAGACGGACACGAATTGCATCGTCGTAGTCGGTGCCACCGAGACGAACGGAATAAATCAGCTTACCGGTCAAGCCGTTGAGTTTTGCCAGATAGCCGTCAAAGTCGCGGCGATCAGAACTGCGGGGAGGCACTCCAGGAAAATCGTTGGCTAAGGAATGACAAGCCAGATAAATATTGCCAACGCGATCACTGGCGATATCGTCACAATCCGTGGCACCGGTGGCACCAATGATGCCGGACCAGGTCATGCTCAAAGTTTGAGCCTGCGCAGTTGCGGCAATCATAAGCATCAGCCAGAAGGTCGGCATTTTGGAAGACGATACCCGTTGGGGGTTTTGCTTCACAAGTCTACCAATTAAATCAAGAACGGGGGGTAACTCGTCAAATTCTCCTACCCCGTAGTCTTGGGATTGCGCAACATAGGATCCTTCCGATCTGCCATGTGTGCTTCCAGCTTCCGCTTCAATTGTCCCAATACTTTTTGCGATCCGGGGTCGCTGATTAGATTGCGCTTTTCCTCTGGATCATTGGGCCAATCGTACAGCTCTACTTCACCGGATTCCCACAGAATCAGCTTGTGTGTTCTGGTGCGGATAATGCGATATGGGTCCACGCCATGACTGCTTTCGCTTACTGGGTCGCACCAGTAGGCGTACGATTCATTGCTCACCGTCTTACCAGTCTCAAGCGTTGCTTTCAAGCTTCTACCAGCAAGGGGTGTCGCCGGTTTCACTTGCGCCAGATCCAGCCAGGTCGCTGGGAAATCGGCAGTGGAAACCGGCTGATCCGATTGGATTCCGCCGCGCACACCTGCGCCTGAAACCAGCATGGGAACGCGAATTGAAGCCTCCCATGGATACACTTTTCCCGATTTCCCATGTGAACCGCACATGTTGCCATTGGCACCGCAAAAGAAAATGACCGTATTGTCCAAGTCTCCAGCTTTTTCCAACGCGGCGATCACTTTCCCAATGCCCTCATCCAAATGTGTGATTGCGGAATAGTATCGCCTCCAGTTGAATGGCAGTGCATCCTTGTCATGAAGTGGAGGGGCCAGCTCAGCATTTTTTTTCTTGTACTGGGCCAGAGCTTGGGCCTCAGTCGGTAGTTCGCTCTTCGAATGCAGGTAAGACAGCCAAAGAAAAAATGGCCGTTGCCGAGGGGATTCCAAATATTCCACTGCTGCCTGCGAAAAGGCTTCGGTGCAATTTGGTACCTTCACCGTTTCCTGCACAGGCACCCCGCGCGAAAGCATGTAGGGGCTTTCCACCGTGTCCCGCGTGTTGATCCACAAAGGTACTTTGCTGAATCCGAATACCGATGGCAAGCGGTGCGTCTGCCACTTTCCGATCAGCGTGGTTTCGTAGCCGCTCATCAGCAGTTGGCTTACGATCGTGGCACCACCGTACATGTTAAAGCGGCGCGCTCCGTTGCTGGTGACGCCAGTTCGGAATGGTTCCAAACCGGTGAGCAGCACTCCACGGCTGGGGGCGCATTGTGGTGACGATGAGATTGCGTTGGAAAAAATTACTCCGCGGCCAGCCAGCGTAACCAACTTGGGAGTTTGGATGTGAGGATTGCCAGCAAACCCGACCGCCTGAAAATGATGATCATCAGAAAGGATGAATAGGATATTCGGTCGCTTTTTGCTTTGTGCCGAGGCTATACTTATTCCACAGGCTCCCAGAAAAGCCCGTCGAGTCCAATTCATGATGGAAATATTGTAATCCTATGAGCACGCCCCTGGCTATTGAATCGGTTGAAAAAGCGAAATCCTTATTGAAACAACAGGTTGGAACTAGCGATTGGGTTATCATTTCGCAGGATAGCATTGACAAGTTCGCCATTGTTTCCGAAGATCACCAGTGGATCCATGTAGATCCGGTGCGGGCGAAGGCGGAATCCCCCTTTGGCGGGACCATCGCCCATGGATTTTTAACGCTAAGTAAGTTGACCCAACTGGCAGGAAGTGGCACCGATGTAAGGCTGGGGGCGAAAACGCTGATCAACTACGGCTTCAACAAGATTCGGTTCGTTAGCCCGGTGCTTTCTGGGGCAAGGATTCGTGGGCACTTTGTGCTGGCAGCCTTTAAGGAAATCGAAGGTGGTTACGAATTGATCTGGAACGTAACGGTGGAAGTGGAAGGCGGTACCAAGCCTGCCATTGTGGCGGAGTGGCTGTGCCGAGGCTATTACTAGAGTTTATTGCAGAAGTTCGTACCAACAAAACGGTTCCCTGGCCTGGATTGTTGTTATCAGCGCAACTAAGTGTTTACCCGTGCAATCCGTCGCGGCATCCGAACGATTGCGGCACTCGTCCGCCTTTGTTCAGCTCGCTAAATCCAATCTCCGTCTGATAGTAAACCCGCACCACAAAGCCCTTGGCCATGCGAAAGAATTGTCGACCGCTATCGATGCCTGGCTCGGTTCCCAAATCGAAAGCTTCCAACACTTTTGTCTGATCAGCGACAGTCAGCTTCACAAATGGTTTGGAAAACTTACGAATGCTGTAGCCATCCATCCAGGACAATCCAGCTAAGAAAGCATTGCGCTGGGTGGGGAGTCCTTCGGCCAATAGTTGATCCATCCAGCGATTGACCAAGGCCGCTTTGGCACCTGGAGTATCGGTAGCCGGAATGATCAATTCACTGCTGCCGTCAGTTTTAACAAATGTCGCCGCTTCATACCCGCTAGTACAGGCCAATCTATGTGGCATAATTAGGCCAAGTAGGAGGGGAACATGCTCCCAACTGGAACCATTTTTCGAGGCCTATCGGCAGGCTTATTTGTAACCGCAACTTTAGTGGCCCAAACCACAGGCACGCCCACCACCGGAGGCGGCACTGCCGGTGGAACCACAGGATCTACCCCAGGCACTGGAACCACCACACCGCGACCCGGCACGGGACTCCCCACCACCACGCAGCCGGGCACAACCACAAATACCCGAAGCCCTTTCCCCGATGAAACGCGACGCCCCATTTTCATTAATGGAAAAGTGATGATGGAAGACGGTACGGCGCCCCCGGAATCGGTACTGATTGAACGTGTTTGTGGCGCAGTTCCCAAGCCGGAAGGGTATACCGATACTAAAGGTCGCTTCAGTTTTGAACTGGGTCGTAATAACGCCGTGTTCGCCGATGCCAGCAACAGCGGGCGGGGCTTTGATGGGGACTCCTCGGGCAGCTCCACTTCATCCCCATCGCCTTTTGGTGGCGGAGTTACTGAACGCAGTCTGATGAATTGCGAATTGCGGGCAGCGCTTCCTGGCTTCCGCTCTTCAGTGGTTATCCTGGCTGGCCGCCGCATGTTGGATTCACCCGATGTCGGCACCATTTTGCTGAAGCGCATGGCCAACGTGGAGGGCTTCACCTACAGCGCCACCACCATGATGGCGCCAAAAGAAGCGAAGAAAGCGTTTGACAAGGGTCTGGAGTTGGTGAAGAAAAAGAAACAGACCGAAGCCTTGAAGGAATTTGAAAAAGCCACTGAAGCATATCCAAAGTTCGCTGCTGCCTGGTATGAATTGGGCCACTTACAGGACTTACAGAAAAACCAGGAAGAGGCCAAGAAAAGCTATCAACAATCCGTGGCCTCCGATCCTAAATTTGTGAAACCGTACCTTCCGCTGACGGCTATGGCGGTTCAAAAAAGCGATTGGGCGAATGTGGCAGAACTGACTGCAAAAACCATCAAGCTGAATCCTTATGAATATCCCCAAGCGTTTCTCTACAACGCAATCGCCAATTTGAATTTGAAAAATCTGGACGACGCTGAAAAATCGGCATTGGCTGCGGTCAAGTTGGATGAAAAGAATCGCATCCCTAGAATCAAATACGTTCTGGGCATCATTATGGCGCAGAAGGAAAACTATACTGGCGCTGCGGAAAATCTGAAAAGTTACATTCTGTCCAGCCCCGCCGGAACCGATCTTACAACCGCGCGCAAACAACTCTCAGAAATTGAACAGTTAGCCGGAGTAGTGAAACCGCCGACGGAACCACAGCCTTAATAAATTCTTCAGTTGCGCGCACCTTCCTGGCAACGATAAGCTAAAACGTTGTACTAGTAAGCAAGTTAACGTTTCATGCAAGAGTTGACCAACGGATCGGTTATTTCCCATTACACCGTTAAGGGAAAACTGGGGGAAGGCGGCACGGGTGTTGTTTACCATGCCATAGACATCCGTTTGCTTCGCCCGGTCGCACTGAAATTACTCACGCCCGGTCAACTGGATAATGAACAAAGCCGTCGTCGATTCATTCAGGAAGCGCAAGCAGCATCCTCTCTGAATCATCCCAACATTGTCACCATCTACGATATCGGCGAGGCCGACGGAGTAGATTTCATCGCCATGGAGTTTTTGTCGGGCTCAACACTGGCGGCTCATATTGGAACCAGTCCACTACCGGTTAGTCGTGCCGCACACTATGCCGCGCAGATTGCCGATGCCCTGGCTGCCGCCCATCAGGCAGGCATTGTGCATCGTGATATTAAGCCCGCCAACGTGATGATCACCCAACGGGACGACGTCCGGCTATTGGACTTCGGCCTGGCCAAGTTGGAAGGCCCCTTGCCCGAAGAGGATTCGGATAAGACAAAAGTTGCCGGGCCGCAAACTGTTGCGGGAATGATGATGGGAACCCTTGCCTATATGTCTCCGGAACAAGCGCAAGGTGAACCGGTGGGTCCGCCAACAGACGTCTTTTCCTTTGGTTTGATGTTGTACGAAATGCTTTCAGGGGCCAAGCCATTTCAAGGAACATCGCAACTGGCACGCCTGGCGGCCATGCTTAAGACAGAAGCTGTTCCCATCAGCCAAAAGGTGCCTGGCATTTCCGCTCAATTGGACCGGCTGGTTGCGGCATGTTTACGCAAAGACCCGGCCCAACGTCCGTTGATGAATGATGTGTTGGCGCAGTTGCGGGAAATTGACCTGCAAACGCAAACCGGCTCAGTGAACCGCAGTCAATTTCAGGAACTCTCAACCTCCGATTTAGATGCAGAATTGCCCACATCGCCGACCAAGCCTAGATCGCGCGTGGGGATGATTGTGGGAGCAGTTGCGGTGGCTTCAATAGCTGGTGCTTTAGCCTGGTTCGCCCCACAATGGCGGAAACCGCCGGTAGAACAACAGCGCGAACATGTGCTGACTCGCATCACTTTCGATAGCGGATTTACAGGTGTTCCAGCACTTTCTGCTGATGGGAAACTGGTGGCATACGCATCGGACCGGGGTAAGTCAGGCAACCTGGATATTTGGGTGCAACAAATTGAGACGGGGGCACAGCCAGTGCACGTCACAATGGACGCAGCGGATGAAACCGAACCCAGTTTTTCACCCGATGGTTCCAGAATTGCTTTCCGATCGGAGCGTGAAAACGGGGGCATTTATGTGGTCCCTTCGTTAGGTGGGCAAGCGAAGTTAATCGCGAAAGGGGGCAGGCGTCCGCGCTATTCTCCAGACGGGAAGTGGATCGCTTATTGGCAAGGGCGGATTGGGACAGGGTTCATTGCAGGATCAGCGGAGGTGAAAATTGTATCGGCTGAAGGAGGGACTCCCAAAACCATACAGCCAGAGTTCGACTTTGCCGCATATCCGGTGTGGACTCCGGACGGTTCCAGCCTGCTGCTTTTAGGCAAGAATGGAGCGCAAATTGATTGGTGGATTTCTCCATTGAAAGACGGCCCGGCGGTGCGCACTGGGGTGCTGGAAGCGTTGCGGGCAAAAAAAATGATCCCCGCGCCGGGAAACATTGTCATTGTTCCAGAAACATTTTTAGGGGACAAAGTGCTGTTTGCATCGCAGGTTGGCGACGGGGTGAACTTATGGGAAATTGCCCTGCCCCGTGCCGGAGAAAAAAGTGCGGGCGCTTTTAGTAAGCGGACATCGGGCACCAGTCATGAAATTCAACCAGCTACGGCAGGTTCTACTTTGGCATTTTCCAGCGCAACGGTTACTACTGGAATTTGGCGTGCGCCTTTGAACGCGAGGAAAGGTGTAGTGGATGGAGAGCTAGTGAAAATTTCAGGAGGCTCCTATTTCAGCGGTTATCCTTCCCTTTCCGACGATGGCAAGAAAATGGTTTTTGTATCGGAACGGTCGGGCATTCGCACCATCTGGCTGCGGGACATGGTTTCTGGCAAAGAAACGCAATTGACTGCGGGCACAGTGGCCGAAACGCAACCGAAGATCAGCGGGAATGGGAACACGATAGCCTACATGGAATTCGGGAATCGCTTGACGGCAATTACTACTGGTCCCGACGGAAACTTTGGCACTCCCGAACATTTTTGTGTCAAGTGCGGCGTGCCCACCGACGTATCGCAAGATGGCAAGTTGATGTTGCTGGAATCGAACACAAGCACAGTGCTCGCCCCTTTGCTGATGGATCGGCTGCAACACAAAGTTTACGAATTGGGCGATTTTTCGCAGTATAAAGGCTCTGCCTACGCACCCAGATTTTCCAATGACGGAAAGTGGGTGGCGTTTCACACCACCGATGGCCGACCCGAAGTGAGGCAGATCTTTGTTATTCCGTTACGCCCTGGCTATCCGAAATTAGACTTCAAAGAATGTATTCCAATTACCAGCGGAACGTCGTTTGACCGTGAGGCGGTTTGGTCGACGGACGACAGCATGATCTACTTTCTGAGTGAACGCGATGGGTTCCGCTGCATTTGGGCGCAAAAGCTGGACCCTGTAAGCAAGAGGCCGCGCGGCGAGCCGTACGGCGTACTGCATTTCCACCGCGTCTACCGTTCGCTTTCAAGCGTGCCTGGTAGCGTGGCGGGCATTGGGTTGACAGTGCAGGGCAATCAGTTGCTTTTCAGCCTTGGTGAAGTCACCGGGAACGTTTGGATGCAGCGGGACGAAGCACGCTGACGGCAGTTGCTTTCACGGGCTTGACCAACGCCAGATAAAATTCACGATCCCTGCGGGCGACAATTTTTTCAATGGGCTTGGGATACACTTCGAGAGCGCTGAAATACTGTTCCACAGTGCGGCCATCGGAAAAATATTTCCAGGTATTCGCCCCGTGGCGCACTACAACATAATATTGAGGAGCACACACTGGAATCACACGGGCTGACTCTTTGTGATCACTCAAGAATAAAGAATCCACAGATCGAGGCACATTGCGGAACGGACACCTTTCCCACAATGCGCGACTGAAAGAGAGTGTACCGCCAACATTCCAACCGTGTCCGGAAAAGCGGATGCATGGGTCGCCAACTTCGAGGGCCAGAAAGCAATCCCAAGCAACAATGGCGCGGTCTCGACCACGGGTTGGAAGATGCGCCGCAGCAGTTTCCAGAAATTTTGGATGATAGTAATCATCGTCATCGTACTTCTGCAAAATGTTGCCAGAGGCGCTGGCTATGCCAATGTTCAACTTCATGCCGGTGGTTGTGGGCTGCGGTAAACCAATGTAGCGGACGCCGCGACGGTTCAGACAAAGGTCACGCACATTCAATTCGCCATCGTCCACAACGATCAGTTCCCGATTGCGGTAGGTCTGTGCTTCAAAGCAGCGCAGCGCTTGCTCCACGAATTGTGGACGATTGCGCGTGGCCAGAATGCAGGAAATTAGTTCGTCACTCATCAATTCACTGTTGAAAATTGGTTAATTTATGATACTATCCAAAATTATAAGTTCACGCATAAAGCCCCCTACTGCCAGCACAACCAACCTGAGTGTGGTGATTATCGCCCGTAATGAGCGAGCTCATCTACGTCGGACGTTGGAAAATTTGCGCGATACTTTGCCTGCTGACGCGGAAGTATTGGTTGTGGATGATGGGTCCACCGATGGGTCGACACGTTTCTTAAATACAAAGAAGGCACCCGCACGACTGCTGCATTCGGCGAAATTAGGCGTTGCTGGCGCACGGAACTTCGGCGCAGCCAACACCAGCGGCAACGTTCTGATTTTCTGCGATGCGCACATTTGGCTGTATGACGATTGGTGGCGGCCACTGGTTGCGCGCCTGGAAAACCCATCGGTAGGTGGAGCGGCGTCGGCTATTATCGACGTCAGAGATCGTGAATGTTATGGCTACGGACTCTTTCTGACAGGGGATGAATTGGTGGCCGATTGGCTGGAGGAAACAAAACGTCCCAGCCGCGTTCCCATTCTCCCCGGATGCTGCCTGGCCATGCGTCGCGATGTTTTTGAGGAAGTTGGCGGATTCGATAGTGGCATGATTTGTTCTGGCGGGGTGGATAACGAACTGTGCCTGCGGCTATGGCTGTTGGGCTATGAGCAATGGATTGAACCGTCGGTTGAGGTGCTGCATTTGTTCCGTCGTGAGCAGCCATACCCCATTGAATCGGCTACCATTCTGCACAACCGTCTACGCTTGGCGATGATCCATTTTTCATCGCAGCGATTTCAAAACGTTGTGGATGCGCTGCGTCAGTACGACGATTTTCCAGAAGCGTTGGCACTCACTTTAGACAGTGATGCCGCCGTGCGTCGCGCACACTGGGCCTCCCGCAGGGTGCATGACGACGCATGGTTCTTTCAAAGATTTGCAAGGATAACGAGTCAGCGAGTCACTCGTAAGACAAAGACTATGGCAAAGAGTAAAAGGAGATCCTGAATGAAGTTAGCGATTAAAAAGGCGATTAAAAAGGCGATTAAGAAGGCGACCAAGAAAGCAGCCGTTAAAGCCCCTGTGAAAGCGGCTAAGAAGGTATTGAAAGGTACCCCAAAGCCGTATCCAAAGAAGATGAGTAAGTCTGGTAAATTTGCGGGAACGACTGGACCGACGGTGAAGCCATCGAAGAAGGATTCCGTTGGAAAGGGTTCCAATGGACCGACGGTGAAGCCTCCGAAGAAGGATTCCGTTGGAAAGGGTTCCAATGGACCAACGGTGAAGCCTCCGAAGAAAGCAACAAAGAAGAAGTAAGTTCGACTGAGATTGGGAAAGCTGTTGAGTGAGAAGGTTTGACGGGCAGATGAAGCGACAGCTTAAATAAAAATCGGCGAAGCGGAAGAACTGCAAGGTTCCGCTTCGCCGTTGCTCAAACTTTTAGTTTTCGCCGTTCAGCGCAACAAACTTGGTAATGTCTGATTGCAAGGCTTCACCAGCGACGCTTGCATCGCCCCAGACGGCCATATCACCCCACACAGCCATATCGCCCCAGACGGCCATGTCACCCCAAACGGCCATGTCACCCCAGACGGCCATGCCACCCCAGACATCGCTGAAGCCGGTGCCGCTATCGCCCCAAACCGCCATCTTGCTTCTGGTAAAAGAGACCACCCCTGTATTTGTATTTTTGGTTACCTTGGGGGAAGTAGCTGCTTTAGTAGGCGTCAAGTTGCTGCTTAAAGCTTCCGGGATGTTCAGCATTCCTGCACCTGTGGTGAACACGTCGTTTTGAATCAGGAAGCTTTCGCCGGTAGTGGATTCGGTAACTGAGTACGTTGTTGCGGGGAACTTATGGGCGGTGTACATCAGCCGGGCTTTAATTACATCGGGACTCAGCGTGCCGTTTTTTTCCAGCATCAAAGCGGCAGCGCCAGCGACCATTGGTGCGGCCATGCTGGTGCCACTTAATTGGAAGTAAACCGTGGGCAATTGGAGGTTGGAATTGTAGATGGCGGAAAGCGGAACCAGATTGCTGGAGTTATTAAACTCTAAAGTAGAGGGGGAAATAAGTGACAATACACGATTCCCTGGTGCCACTAAATCAGGCTTCACCGTATGATCGTAGAGGGTTGGACCTTTGGAGCTGTAGCTGGCAATGCGGTCATCGGAGCGGGAAACTGTGGACCGCGTGTTCGCTGCGCCCACTGTAATCACTTTGGGGCTGTTTCCAGGGGAACTGATGGTGGAATATCCGTGGGTTCCAAAATTGTTGTTGCGGCCTTCGTTGCCAGCGGAAACAACCACCACAATTCCTTGAGCCCAGGCCTTAGCTACTGCTTGACACAGAGGATCATTTGCGGCCGTTACATAGACAGGATGGCCCAACGATAGGTTAATGACATCGGCCTTTTGCGCAATCGCTTCTTCGATGGCGGCGATCACATAGCTATCTTTACCAGCTCCATTTTTATCTAGAACCTTCAAGTTCAGCAGGTTCGCACCCGGCGCAATTCCGCGTACTGTGTAGGTATAACCGGTACCAGTAGAAGACGCACCACTGCCCGCAATCAACCCGGCAACATGAGTGCCATGACCGTAGGAATCGACGGGCAGAATTTCCAGCGGAACAAAGCTTTTGGAGAAAGTCACCCGACCTTTCAGGTCAGGATGCTCCTCGGTGATGCCACTGTCAATCACCGCAACATTCACACCCTTGCCCGTATATTTCGTGCTAACATCGGACGCCTTGCTAACCTGGAAAGCAGTCAGCCAACCAAAATCAGGCGCTCCCACAAAAGCGGTGGCACTTACTTCACGATCCGGCTCCACCATATCCACTTGGGGATTCTTCTTCAGCGCTTCGAATTCCTGCTGCGTCACCTGATAAACGGCGGCGTCAATCAGATTCAGGTCGGCCTTGTGGCGCGCCCCACGGCTGGTTAGCTGCTGGTGGCCCTGCCGACCTGTTTGCTGTTTAAAGCGAACGATGACGTCTATCAACGGTGCCTGGGATTCCTGGGCATTGGCAGTAAAGCCAGCCAGTAAAAGTCCCAAGGTTATATGGAGGGTTCTTTTGGAAGTTTTCATGTTTTCCTATCTGGCAACTTAGAAGCAAGTTTCCGGCCAACTGGACCTTCGGTTCTAAGTTGTTGATAATTATAAACCTATAGGACTAGCACAATGGTTGGAATAGGACAGCAAGCCCACTGCATTTGACCAGATTTGACGTTACCAGGGGACATTATGTCCCGTTTGTTGCGGGTCCGGTGAGTTTAGCGGTGGTGCTTCAGCAGAGTTCTATATTCGTCAGTACTGGGGGCCGTACACTTTGGCCAGGCGCGCTCTTGCACATCCATTAAGGTGAAAAGATATGGCTTGCGCCATCGAACTAAAAAGTAAATGGGGCTGTCTTTTTCTTTAGCTGGTTGCTCTTTAATGGATGTAGAGCGCAGACTCACTTGCCACAGATCCCCGTTATCCTGACAGCGGTTTGACGCAGCGGTGAATTCTGCGCTACCAGTGAAAAATCGTTTGTGCCATTTTAATAGAGCTTGCGAGGAAGACCAGCGACTGCTTTCTGACCAAGGCTGTGTAACCCATTCCTCCACAAAATTCCGTGGGGTCATGGCGATGGGTGCGACTCTGCGGGGTTTGGCACCCATCACGTTGA
The DNA here is from genome assembly GCA_031394025.1 of Acidobacteriota bacterium. Classification (GTDB taxonomy): domain Bacteria; phylum Acidobacteriota; class Terriglobia; order Bryobacterales; family Bryobacteraceae; genus JANXSF01. The sequence continues at coordinate 4,946 of JANMWO010000620.1, read as the reverse complement.
ACCGCCGCACGGCGTTGCGATTGTTGGTGGCCGGGTCAAGGCTGGTAGTTGAAAATTCCACGGTCACGTCCTGGGTCCGCACCGTTCCTACAATGGGCGGTTCATCTTTTCCAAGAAACGCCATTTCACTTTTGTCGAGCAATAGCACCGCTGCCTGTTCCTTTTCTGCCATCCGCCACAGCCGATAAAATACCGGCTGCCAATTCGATGTGCAATGTGGATTTGAACCAAGCGTCAACACTAAATGATTTTTTTGCCCTGGCCTGCCTGCAGAAACTTTCACAGCATGAAACATTTGCGGCGTATATTGTTTTTCAGTGTAGACAAGCTGTTCGCTGCTCCATACCCGATTCCAACGCTGGGCATTCCACCTGTAAAGATAAGCAGACTCGTCATAGCCGCAAGCAATGCCCACAGCAGTTTCTACCAGTAAAAATTCTTGCTGGCGGGAAAGGCGAACTGGTCCTAAGTAACCAACCAGACTTTCTATGGGACAGTACTCGCCTGGAGCGTTTCTGTTGGTTGAACAAGTGAGTTCCAATTTTTGCAGTGTTGCATTTAACTCGCGGGCAAGCACTGCTTCAGCACCACGCTCAGGAAACTCATCGAATCGCGATTCAATCCAATCCCGCAACTGATGCTTGATAGGAGTGAACTGCGCCGTGGCTCTGCGGACTTCTGGATGGGCCAGCGGTTGCCCGCGCAGTGGCACCAGAATGGTCCGCATCGCAGTCAATTCCAAATCCTGAGCCGATGCCAATTTTGACCCGGCCATCAAACATACAACCAAAACGAACACAATCACACCGCTATCATACAGAAAAAGTAAGGGTTATGGCTGACCATTTCGGTTATCAAAAATGCGATTATGTTTTATGTCAGCCTTCTGGTCTGCAATACGGGCACAGTTCCCCGCCCTTGCCCACTGCACCTATCTCAACACCGCCACTTTTGGCCAACTTTCCCAACGGACACAACAAGCAACGCAGCAGCATTATGCCCATCGCGATGAGCATGCCTGTTCCGATTTTCTTTCCTGGTTCGACGATATGGACAATCTTCGCGCCGATGTGGCACACCTGATCCAGGCCCCATCCCCAGCAAACATCGCTTTTTTCCCCAATGCATCTACCGTGTTCAGCCTGCTCATGGGAGGTATGGAATGGAAGCCTGGGGACCGTGTAGTCACTCTTGAAAACGAGTTTCCCAATAACATTTACCTGCCATCTCTGCAAACCAAGCACGGCGTTGAATTCGTGGTCACCAGTTGGGCCGATTTCTGGAACGCCATCACACCGCGCACGCGGCTGGTGGCCATCAGCACTGTGAACTGGGCCACCGGCCTGCGACCGCCGTTGGAAGAACTCTGCGCAAAATTACGAAGCAAAGGGATTCTGATTTATCTGGATGCCACGCAAAGCTGCGGTGCGCTGGGTTTAAACATCGGGGAGGTGCAGCCCGATGTGGTGGGAGTGGATGCGTATAAGTGGATGTGCTCACCGAATGGTGCCGGGTTTGGGTACTTCAGTCCCCAAGTATGCCAGTGGTTGGACCCGTCCATCATCGGATGGCGGAGTCATAAAACCTGGCGTAGTGTAGATGCATTGCATACCGGGATTCCCGAATTTCCGGACGGCGCTGAACGTTATGAAGGCGGTATGATTCCCTTCCCATCCCTCTACGGCATGGCGGAAAGCGTGCGTCAGTTTTTAGAAATCGGGCCCGATGTTGTGGAGCAGCGGGTGCTTAGTTTATCGAGTGATTGCAAAGCCCGCATGCAAAGCCTGGGCGCAGAATTGTTGGCCGATGGCCGCGATGATTTCAACAGTTCGATCATCGCCGCACGATGGCCTGGAGTCGATTCCAGTGCACTAGCTCGAAAACTGCGGGAGCGCGGCGTGCATGTATCGTCACGCTATGGCTGGTTGCGGGTGAGTATCCACTTCTACAACGTTGAGGATGATCTGCAGCACTTTGCTGAGGAAATCCGTAGCGGGTTGCAATCCTAAACCTGAATCCCGAAGTTGGGGGAAGGTGAGCCGGGATGTCCAGTGTCGGATAGTTTTTCCTGGCACTCGAAGGTGTGAAGAACGTCCGCTAGCGGACTTGGCAGGCAAAACAGCCTGCCCCACAAACACTACTCCAGGTCTTGTGAAAGTTTGTTTAGTGGGGCAGTGAGATTCCGCCCAATGTCATGTAGTTTTTTGAAAATTGGAATGAAACTTCTCTAACAACCGGAGTTGCGTTTGTGGGGTAGGCGATTCCGCCTGCCAGCTCGTTTGCGAGCGAAGTCTTCATTCCGATTTCCAAAAAGCTGCGAGTTCAGGTTAAATGGCCCGATCTGCAAGGGAGTAACCAGTGCTGCGACCGCCTTCCGCATCACGAACCAAAACGCCGAGTTCCACCAAATTCACTATGTCCCGCAGGGCCGTATCCTGAGAGCATTTTGCAATGTTCGCCCATTTGGTAGTTGTCATCTTGCCTTCGAAACCATCCAGCAACCTGTTCAGCATCAATCGCTGACGATCATTGATCGGCATAACCGATACGGTTTCCCAAAAGCGGGACCTATAAAGCGTGGCGGCCAGGGTGATGTGTGCGCCTTCAATGGCACGCTCCAGACAGGTCAGAAACCATTCCATCCATCGAGTGATGTTCATAGTCCCTTTTCCTGTCTGCTCCAAAATGTTGTAATAGCCTTTGCTGTCCTTTCGAATTTGTGCCGACATGCTGTAGAACCGCTGCGGACTGCGCTCAGAGCGGGCCAGATCCATATCGGCAATGGCCCGCGCGATTCGGCCATTGCCATCGTCAAACGGATGGATGGTCACAAACCACAAATGGGACATGGCTGATTTCAACACCGGGTCCATGCTGGGGCTTTTATTGAACCACTTCAGGAAGAGGGTCATTTCCTGATTCAGTCGCGACGCTGCGGGTGCTTCAAAATGCACTGTTTCTCGGCCCATTGCACCGGAGACCACTTGCATTGCCCCAGTGCTATCATCGCGCCAAGCTCCGGTTTTAATGCGGGTCATGCCACTGCGCCCGGTTGGAAAAAGAGAGGCTTGCCAATCGAATAGCCGATCCATGGTGAGCGGCTTCTTGTAATGACGGGTGGCATCGAACATCATTTCCACAATGCCTTCCACATTCCGATCAGTGGGCTTGAGTCCACCGATATCAATGCCCAGGCGGCGGGCAATGGAAGACCGCACCTGTTCCATATCCAACCGCTCTCCTTCAATCTCACTGGTTCTGATCACGTCTTCAGTAAGAGTTTTAAGAACAGCTTCCTGTTGCAGATTAAAGCCAAGCGCTTCCATACGACCAATCAGACGACCCTGTTGATGACGAACATGAGCCAACTTTTCGGTCAAAAGGTCGATATCCCAATGATAGTTGGGCCAATCGGGCAGTTGATGGCTGTACCTTGGCAATCTCCGCACTCCTTGCGGATATTATAGCGTGCATTCACCGCAGAGGGCAAGATATTATCCGCATATTGTGCGGAGAATAAGGGCCCTAATCTCCGCATGGCTCATTTTCCGATACAAAACGTTGAGAAAATACGATTCAAAATATCATCTGCTGTGGTTGCCCCGGTGATGGCGTCGACAGGGCGGAGCGCAGCGTAAAGATCCAACATCACCATTTCATGGGGGATGGAGTTATCCACTGCATTCCGAGCGGCATCCAGCGCTTCTACGGCTTCGCTGAGCAACGTTTCGTGACGGAGGCTAGTGATGAAACCATACTCTTCGCCCTTCGCTGCGCCAGCGCCGATAGCTTCCAGAATTCGTTCCTTCAACGTCTCCAATCCTTGCCCGGTGGTGGCGGAAACCCACACTGCTTGCGGGACATCGGCAACCCTGGGCAGGTCGCACTTGTTAGCGATTACTAAGTAGCGACCCTGGGATTGGGTCTGCTTCAGTAACTTCTCATCCTCAACGCTGAGCGCTGCAGATCCGTCGATAACGAGCAAGGTCAAATCCGCATCGGCCATAGCCTGAAAGCTACGTTCGATTCCTAGCGATTCCACCACGTCCTGCCCTTTACGAATTCCCGCTGTATCGACGAATTTCAGCGGGATGCCGCCGAGCGCTGCCGTTTCACTCACCAGATCGCGAGTGGTTCCGGGGATTTCGGTTACAATCGCCCGATCCTGATCAAGCAGCCGGTTGAACAAACTGCTCTTGCCCACATTGGGACGTCCGACAATGGCCAGCGTTGCTCCGGCGTGGACAAATTTTCCGAAGGCGAAGCTGGCAGCAAGCTTGGCTAAGCCATCACGGATAGGTGCCAGGCGATGGAGGATTTCTGCGGGACTGGCCACGCTGATGTCGTCCTCAGCGAAATCGATGCCTGCTTCAAGAAGCGAAATCAGTTCCAGCAACTGTTGCTTCAACGGATGAATGGCGGCGGAAACGGAGCCTTCACTTTGCCGCGCGGCGACACGTGCTTGAAACAGCGTAGTGGCTTCAATCAGATCGCGAACTGCTTCGGCTTGGGGCAGATCAATGCGGCCATTTAAGTAGGCACGCAGGGTGAACTCGCCGGGATTGGCCAGCCGTGCACCGGCTTTTAGAGCTCGTTCTACGGCGTAGCGTAATACGATAGGTGCGCCGTGGCAGGCGATTTCAATTACATCTTCCGATGTGTAGGATTTCGGCGCGGCATAGTAAGTGACCACTACAAGATCAACCATTTGCCCTACGTCGTCAACCAGTTGACCTAAGCGCGCACCCCAACTGCGCCATTCGGCGGGTTTGAATTGGATGAAGGTCTCAACGATGCTGCGGACTTTGCGGCCCGATAGACGCACCACCCCAATTCCACCGCGACCGAGTGGAGTGGATATGGCAACTATGGTATCGGAGAGCAAAACTGAAAGCCCTAATTATTCCGTGACGGAACTGCTTGGCCTTGTTGTTATCAGCGTGCAT